>NZ_JAMYNE010000058.1:0-18756 GCF_040318915.1 Mesorhizobium sp. M0991 | reverse complement strand
CATCACAAGGTGTCCACCTATTTTGGTGGACACCTCATGCATCAGAGCACTCAACAGCAAAAGGTGCGGGGAAATTCGCGCTTACCCTTGAGCGCTACGCTGCCGGAGAGCGCGTCTTTGCCGACCTCGACCTCGACGACGGTTCTACGATTTCAGCGGTTGCGATCTTCGAGAGGCTGTTTTCACCGGTAGCTTTCTCATTGCCAGCTTCGTCGGCGCCCGCTTCCAAGGTGCAGACTTTTCCCACTGCAATGTAAAAACGTGCGACTTTACAGGCGCAAATCTGGCGGCGGCGAGCTTCTACGGTTCTGCCATAGATGGTTCGGTCTTCGATGGCGCAGACCTTTCTGACGCAAATTTCGAAGGGGCCTCCGCCTATGGTTATGTTTTCCGAAACGGGGAATTGCCCTCGCATTGACCGTGCAAGACGGAGCGGGCTCAATTTATGAGTTTACGGCCTAGCGCGACGTGCCCCATAAGGTTCGCCCGAAAAATGGAATGGTATCGTCCTTGTCCTCGTGATCCTGCTTAGAAGACGCCGGGATGGTTTCACTCAATGTCAATACTGAGATCTGGGGATAGCCCGCCGGCGTCAAAAGCGCTCAAATGTCTGCAATTTGTCGCTGCCTTGACCTTGAGCAGAGATGCGGAGCTCCATTCAACTCGCGACACTCAAATATGCGCTTGTGGTCGCCGAGGAGGGCAGCTTTCTGCGCGCGGCGCGGCGCGCCGGTATCGATCACTCCGCGCTCAGCCGGCGCATACGCGATCTCGAATACGCGATGGGAACGAGGATTTTTCATCGCCATGCCCGCGGCGTTGGGCCAACCCCGGCCGGCGAGCGTTTCCTCGATCGTCTACGCTCCGTGCTGCTCGAACTGGAGAATACTCTGACGCTGGCCAGGACCGGCATTAAAGATGAACAACAAAGGCTTTCCATCGGCTCCAACGGACTCATCCTAGCCGGGCGAGCGCTGGATGCGATCATCGAGTTCGGGCAATGTCATCCAAATGTGACCGTCAGCTTGATCGAAGGGTCTCACCCTGAACCTGGCGCTATCTCGCGCGGGGCGGAGGTCGACGTTACCGTCACTTCCTCCTCCCAATCCACCGGCGGCGCATTCGAATTGAGATTGTGGAAGGATACCCTAGCCGTCGTTCTCGCTCCAAATCATCCTCTCGCAAGCCGTCCCGTGATCGAGTGGTCGGAGCTAGGCCGGGAGACGCTGCTCGTGCGCAGGGGCGAAGCGTTTCTGCTCGCCGACGCTGTTGGAAGCGACGTGCAGCTTCCCGCGATCGTCGAACATCACGTCTGTGCGGGCGTCCTTCTGCGCCTTGTCGGAAATGGCCTTGGTGTCGCTCTGATCCACGATGGAGATGCCAACAGCGTTCCTGAAGGCGCCGTCTGCCGTAAGCTCCGGATCGGGGGCAAGCCGATCCAGATCTCGAATTTTGCCCGTTGGCGCCCGGACAACGCCAATCCTGCCCTGCCGGTCTTCATCGCGTTCCTGCGCGATCGGTATTCGTCCTGACGGACGTCCGATCGCGATGACCCAAATAGTTATCCCGGCCTCAGCGTTCGTGGGGCTCTGGCAAACGCTCTGTCCGTTGTCATGAACCGTGTCAGCATCGGCACTATCAGCTTTGCCGGATCGGCGACTATCTGTCCGGTCTCGCGGCCGAGCAATTCAGCATAGGCGACCAGATCGCGATGAACGGCGCCGGGCAGTTCGACCGTGATCTTGACCGGACGGTCATCGGGAATGGCGGAGAGTTTCTGCTTGGTCGTGACGGATTCTCGGGCGCCGCGCCCGGTCAGCACCAAAGCCTTCGGCGATGCGCACCAGGTCGCTGAGCGCTGAACGGATTTGCGGCCAAGGAAATTCGGAGCATTCCTCCCATGCCTCGCCCTCGCGCAATACGGCATCGAGCTTGCCTGCGACACCGGCGACAGTGGTGGCGGGAGTCGCTGAGAACGCTTGCAGCAGATCTTGCATTTTCTCGCCAGCCTCGCGCTCGGCCCTGAAGGCGGCGGTGTAGCCGGCTTCCTCCGCAGCCGCATCCCAGCGTGCCTGATGCGCCGCGAAATCAGCTTCGGCCTTATCGCGGAGAGCCGCCATATCCGGCGCTTTGCCGAGCACTTCATTGAGCATCTCGATCGAATGGACCGTCACCTGCTCACCTTCGGCCAGGCGGACAGTCACACAAGGAAAGCCGACGCTCTCGACAAGCCTTGTCTCCAGCCGCTGCTGCTTCCGGCAAAGCCGCTCGGTCAGATTATGAGCAGCTTCCCATTCCTTCCAAAGCGCTAGCGCAGGATCAGAAGCTACGTTCGTTCTTCCGGCGTCGCCAGCGAACACATTGCCATTAAGCGTCCACGCGGTGGTGGCCACCGCTGTTCTCGCAAGCACTTGCCTGCGAGTGACGAAAGGTAGAGTCGTGGTATTGTCGGAATCAGCCATGATCCGAGCTCCAATCAGCTTGGGTTGCGGTCAGGCCGGGCGGGATGGTGCAAACATCCTGTTCGGCCGCGAACTTGCCGCACGTATAACCGGGACAATTTGACAAGCTACCGGTGAAAAGTCAACCCAAGAGATAAACGTTTGACTTATAGTAAAATTTCTGCCGCGCAGTGTCGGGGCGCTCGCGCGATGTTGGGAATAAGTCAGCGCGAGCTGGCGGACGCCGCCAAGGTATCACGGCCTACAGTGGTCGATTTCGAGCGAGGCGCCCGGGTTCCGCATCCGAACAATATGGCAGCGATTCGCCAAGCGCTGGAGGTTGCCGGTATCGAATTCATCCCAGAAAACATGGGCGGACCTGGCGTACGACTGGTACGCCTGGAAAGCAAATGAACTCACGGCGGCGAGCAAAACCCGAAAACAGGATCGACAAGACTTGTCACGGTCGATCTTGCCAATGCAGAATGGCTTGCTGCCAACGAGTTCGGCACTCTGGCCGACATTGGCAGCACCGCGGGGGCGGATACTCGACCTTTACTCCGCCGCTCCGCGCTCAGCGCGATTGTTCAAGGCGATGAGGTTTTTTGCCCGGGCCAGGCAATCGGGCCGCTCGTTGCGATAGCGGGGTCCGATTTCCATGATGAGGACGGTCCCCGGCAAGAAGGCCAGCTCACTGAAGATGTCATCCCATTCGATATCGCCCCAGCCGAGGGGCATGTGCAGGTCGCCTATACCCAGCGCTGCATCCTCCTGCGGGAGGTAGGTTCTGTGGAAGCCCTGCGGGCGCCCGAAAGAGTCATGGACATGCAGGTGCCTCGCCACCGGCGCCATGGCCCGCAGCTGCTCGCGGAAGTTCAGGCCGCGATGGGTGGATTCAATATAGGCGTGGCTGAAATCGATGAGCGCCACCAGGTTGGGATGGCCGACCGCCTTCACCGTCTGCGCCACCTCGGCCGGGGTCTGCCGGCACTGACCCGGTTCCATGGCGAAGAGGTTCTCGAAGGCGATGCGCACACCATAGGCCTTGCAGAACTCGGCAAGTTCGAACAACGCTTCGCGTTCGCGTTCCTCGGCACCGGCTCGTTCGAGGACCTGGTCGGCGCGATAATGCCCGCTATGCTGGATAAGGACGCGCGCATCGATCCGATCGCAGAGTTCGACCAAAGCCTTGGCGGCATCAATCTGGTAGCTTCAGACCGCCGGGTCCATGAGGTTCGACGAGACGACGCCGTGAACCGTGAAGCGGAGATCGAATTGGCTGGTCAGTGCGACAAGCCTGTCGGCTCTCTCGGGGATGACACGGCCACCCGCTATGAGGTCGAGGGTCGTCAGTCCCAGTTCGACGGCTTCGACGCCCATGTCGGCAAAGCTGCGAAAGTCCGCCGCAAGGCTCTCCAACCCGCCATTGGCAGAGATTGAATTGAAGCCTGCTGCGATGATGTTGCTCATATGCATTTCCGAGGACGGCCCGTAGGAGTTTCGGCGGGAATTCCGGGCCGATCCGGATCACCCCAGGTGAGATGGCGTCTGCGGGGTCACCGCTGCTGTCAGTCGGCGTACATCAACTCATAATGGGCCGCAATAACTTCGAGAACCATAAAGCGGACTGCTGGGGCCGGAGGAAGCTGTTGTATTTCCGCACTGGTGCGATCCGATACTTTACATATTATGTGACTTTCAATTGGGGGCGGGCGGCAGATGAAAGAAGAGAACGACGTTCAGAAGTTGGTGCGCACGCTGCGTGCTCGAGCACCTGATGACGCGGCTGAATTGCTTGGCCGAGAGTCTCCAGAGTTCATCCGGGACGCACTAAAGTTGTTGCCGGATGGGCACGCCCGCAAGGTGGCGGAGCATTTGCCACCGCATTTGAAGCCTATCGAGCCGCACAGCGATGGCAAGGATTTCGTGATCCCCGATTCGCTCGTCGAGCTGATGGACTCGATTCCCGCCAGCGTTCCTCTGGGGACGACGGTAGCCGCCGCAGTGGAGGCCGTCAGACGCGCCCAGGTGCCGACCGAGCTCACCTACCTCTACGTCACGGACGTGGGCGACAAATTGGTTGGCCTGGTGGTCCTGCGCGATCTGATGCTGAGCGAACCGGACGCGATGGTGGATCAGATAATGCTGCCAAAGCCGTTCGCCCTTAACATTGGTCTGTCTTTGAGCGACGCCTGCAAGGCGGCGGTACGCCGTCACTACCCTGTCTATCCCGTGGTGGACGCGGACAACCGGCTGCTCGGGCAGGTTCGCGGCTGGCGCTTGTTCGAGCAGCAAATCATCGAGATTTCTGCCCAGCCTGGCCAGATGGTGGGTGTGCAGAAGGAGGAGCGTGCTTTTACGCCGCTGTTTTCAGCCTTCTTGAAGCGTCATCCGTGGCTGCAGCTGAATCTGCTGACGGCCTTCATGGCCGCTTTCGTGGTAAGTTCGTTCACGGGCACGATCGAGAAGATCGTCGCCCTGGCGGCGTTCCTCCCGGTCTTGGCCGGGCAGAGCGGAAACACCGGCTGCCAGGCACTGGCTATGACGCTGCGTGGCCTTGCCCTGGGGGATGTGGACAAACGACCGAAGCTGCACCTGGTGATGAGGGAGGGCGTGCTCGGGATCGCCAACGGCGTGCTCGTCGGTCTTGTGGCGGCTGCGGCGATGTGGTTCTACGCCTCGAGGCAACCGGAGTCGGCACCCCAGGCACCCATGCTGGCACTTGTGATCCTGCTCGCCATGTCCGGATCGTGCCTCATGTCCGGAATCTCCGGCGTGCTGATCCCGTTGGGCCTACGCCGGGTCGGCGCCGATCCGGCCGTAGCTTCGGCGATCTTCCTCACCACCGTGACCGATATCGTAGGCATGGGCCTGATGCTGGGGCTGGCCACCATGCTCGTGCTCTAGCAAGGCGCCTCCGGTGACGCATCCATGGAGAGATGGGTTCCTATAAGCTGAGCTCGTCGCGTTCAACGAAATAGCAAGAGCCGTGCCGCATCGCGTACGCGTCGTCAGAAGCACCTCGCGGCAGCTCTCAGATCGCTTGCGCAGTGCCACGGAAGACCTTTGGATGAGCGTGGACGACCTTGATGGCTCATTCAGTGACCAGATACGCGCCGAATCGCGCAAACAATATTAATCTTGCCGGATATGCGATCCACTACTGGTGATGATTTGAGTTGGTTGCCGCTGGTGCCGAATACTTCCATTGTTACAGCAAACCTGAGAAGATGTTTTGACAACCGGCGCAGCCGAAATACGAATAACCCCGATGGTTTGTTGCGCAACTGCAACAGCTGCTGAGACTCGCATGGTCTGGCGACCGTTCAGTCGCCTTTTTCTTGTGGTCGTGCTAAGTCCTTCGCACTAGTCGGGTTTGGGGTGGGTTCTCGGCATGCAATCTTCGTTTCGAACGATCTTCGGCTGCGCCGCGGCGCTGCTTTGTACCGGCGTATTGCCGGCCGGCGCACAAGGTCTTTTTACTGCATATGACGATGCGTTTTCGGCCCGCATCGCCAGTCCGGCTGACAACGGAACGCTCGCCCAGTTCGTCACAGTTGCCGTCAACGCGGGACAATACGATCAGGCGATCTCCTCAATCGAGCAGTATCTGATCAAATACCCCCGCGATGCTCGCGCCCGGCTGGCGGCCAGCCGGTTGTACTATCATGTCGGCTCCTATGAATTGGCCCGGCGGCAGGTGCAGTACGGCATCGAAGTCGGCGGTCTGTCGGCAAGTGAGCAGCAGGAAGCCGTTCGCCTGCTCGCCCGCATCGAGCGCGCGTTGCGTGGCGTCACCTGGGAACTGGCCCTGACCGGCGGCGTGTTCAGCGCATTTACCGATTTTGAGCCGGGCGGGGCGCAGGACGACGACAGCTTCGTCTCGCCCTATGGGCGCGCGCAAGGCTTTGTCCGGTGGGACCTCGGCACGCCAAGTGCTGACGCTCTCGTCCTTTCAGGGTCATTGACGGCGACACAGCGCTTTTTCACGGAAGACCTGTCGGTACCGGGTAGCGAGAAGACTTTTATCCACGGCGACGCAGCGATTACCTGGGACAAGGGGCTACCCAACAGTGGGATCGATTCGCTGCGCCTGCTGCTTTCCGCGTTTACCGTTACAGATCGTTTCGACAGCGATATCCACGAAACCGGCATCGGCCTCAGTGGACGCTTCCTCGTGCGCCCGACGGTCGAGACGACGCTTTTCGCCGGTGGCGGCTACATCGATCTAAGCCCCTCGCAAGGCATTTTCGCCGATCGCAGGGTTTTCTATGAGGCAGGCGGCAGCTACCGCTTCCGCAATGGCCAGGCGCTCGGACTGCGCTTTGTCGGCTCGAATGACTTCGCCTCCGGATCTGGCGAAATCGGCCGCAGCTACACGGGCGAGGTCCGGTATGGCGGCCTGTTGATGAACGTACCGGATCTTTTCGCATGGTCGCACCAGGTCGCCTTCTCGGCCGGCCACAGCGACACTCCCGATCTGTCCGTCGGCATCGGCACAAACATCAAGAGCGACTTCTGGCGCATTGCCTCCGAAAGCGATTTCCAGCTCACCGAGGCGCAAAAAATCAGCGTCGATCTCGCCTATCGGGAAACCAACTTCGACATTGCCAGCCGCGACCGAAAATCGTTCGAAATGCTCATGAGCTACACATTGACGCTCAATTGAAAGAGGCCGCGATGAGGACCCCGTACCGTCAGATCGCCATTTTTGTCGCCTGCCTTGCCTTTGCGGCACCTTCCGCCGCTGAAACGGTCGGGTCGATGACGGCCTACCAGACCAACATCGTCCGCAACAACGGCGCGACAATGAACGTCGGCTCAGGCGTCGAACTCGGCGATCAGCTGCGCAGCAATCCCACCGGTCTTGGAATGCTGGTGTTCCGGGATGAATCGAGCGCCAAGATTGGTCCGAACACCAGCCTGACGATCGATGAATTCGTCTACAATCCAGGCGCCGGATCGGGAAAGATCGACATCGGGATGAACAGCGGCCTGGCCCGTTTCTATGGCGGTCAGGTTTCGAAAGGTGGCGTCATGCAGGTTGCGACGCCGCACATGGTGCTCGGGGCCAGAGGCGGCATCATCGAAGTGCTGGTGGCAGCCGGCCAGACCGTCGGCATACTGCGCGCCGGCCGCATGACCTGCACGATCAATGGCAAACGGCTGGTCATCACAAACCCGGGCTACGCCTGCACGTCGGAAAATGGCAAGCTGCTGACCGGCTACGGCGGAATCGACACCTTCCCGATATTGGACAGCATCGACCGGATAGCCGGCACCGGCCTGCCAGGCGCACCGGGTCCGGGACTGGACGTAAGCGCGCTTTGTGCGTCAGCACTCGGCGGCTCGCTCAAAGTCTGCGACTCCACCGACGGCGCATTGCCAGGAGTGGTCATGGAGTTCCCCGACACCCCAACGCCACCTGTGGGCGGCGGTGTGGATGAGGATGAGGGTGGGTGTGAGGGTGAGGGTTGCTGCTACTACTGCAATTAAGCCCGGCGGCACGACATGAGCCTCTTGGTCGGTTCGCGCTGGGCTGATTGGCGGCAAGCTGCCAGGCGCAAAATATCCGGTCTTGTGGTCGTGCTCCTGCTGCTCGCTTGCCATTTAGCTTTCGACGGCCCGCTGTCGCGGCTGCGCGAACGCACGTACGACTTCTACCAGTTTCTCGCCCCGCGCCAGGCGACGAGCAATCCTGTCGTGATTGTCTCGATAGACGACGCCAGCCTCAATGCACATGGGCGATGGCCCTGGAACCGCGGCCTCTTGGCCGATCTGGTCGATGGCATCACCAAATCCGGCGCCGTGGTGATCGGGCTTGCGCTGGTGCTGCCCGAGGCCGACACCTCGCCTGACGGCATCGCCGGAGACAAGCGCCTGGCAACGGCGCTGTCGAAAAATCGAACGGCGCTTGCCGTCAGTCTGGGCAACGAGGCGACGGTTTCAGAAGCAGAACCCAAAGCCGGCTGGTCGATCGTCGGGCAGGTACCCGACACACTTCCCGGCTTCACCGGCCTGACCGGCTCGCTTGCCGAATTCTCGAACGCCGCCGCGGGCCTCGGCGTAATTCGCACCTTGCCCGATCCCGATGGCGAACTACGCCATGTGCCGCTGCTCTGGCTTCGCAATACCGCTCAAGGCGTGCAGCTCTGGCCGTCCTTCGCACTCGAGCTCCTGCGCCTTTACGCCGGGCAGGACGGCTACATAGCCCGGATGAATGCCGCCGGGTTTGACGCACTCAGGATGGCCGGCGCCATTGTGCCGCTCGAGCCGGAGGGGAGCATCCGCCTTTGGGAAACCGCCACGGATACGCCCCGTATATCTGCCAGCACTATCCTTTCGGGCGACAATGATCCGCGGCTGCGGGACGCCATCGCCATTGTCGATCTGTCGGCCGTGGGACTGACGCAGTATCTACCCACCCCGACGCGTCCAGCGCGACCAGGCGCGGACATCCACGCCGATGCAATCGGCCAGATGCTTGCCGGGCGCTATCTTGCCGAGCCAACGCACGCGCGTACGCTCGAGCGGCTCTGGTTTGTCCTCAGTGGCGTCATTTTCATCGGGCTTTCCGGAGTGCTCGCCGGGCGCGTCGTGCTTGGCGCCCTCGCCCTGGCGCTGCTGGTTATTACGCCCGTCCTTTTCGGCGCTCTCGAATACAGTCTGCAGGGTGCACTCTATGACCCATTGCAGCCGGCGCTGGCCACGATCCTGGTAGCCGGCTTCGAAGGCTATGTCCTCTACAGGCGCAGCGAGCAGCGCCGGTCCACCCTGGCACGGCAGTTCTCCCAATACCTGTCGCCTTCCGTGGTGCAGCGCCTCGCAAGCTCGGACACCGAAGCAATCCTGTCCGGCGAGAAGCGCGAGATCACAATCCTGCTCAGCGACATACGCGGCTTCACGACGATGAGCGAACGACTCGATACCCAAGAAATTGCAAAGGTGGTCAACCACTTCCTCGGCATTGCGACCGATGAGATCCTCAAGCGCGACGGCACCATCGACAAGTTCATGGGCGATGCGGTGCTGGCCTTCTGGAATGCGCCGCTTGATCAGCCGGATCATCGCGAGCGCGCGCTCGACGCGGGGCTTGCCCTGATCGAACGGGTAAAGCGCGAAGACGCCGCCTTCACCGCGGATGGCCACCCCTCCATCCAAATCGGCGTCGCCATCGAGACGGGCATCTGCTCGGTAGGCAATTTCGGCTCCGAACGGCGCTTCGATTACACCGCGATCGGTTCGCCGGTGAACCGCACGGCACGGCTCGAGTCGACGACCAAGAAGCTGGGCATCCCCCTGGTGCTTGGCCCCGGCTTTGCGGAAGGAGCATCGATGCCAGTCGTCCAGGCGGGCGCCTTTGAGCTCCAGGGTTTCAAGGGCGAGGTGCCGGTTTTCACCATTCCGGAGCTACAAGCCACTCACCAACGTATGAGCCGCGAAGAAGGGAGCCAACGTGGTGAGCAATCTGGCGCCCCTGCCATGGTGGTTGGTTCGCCGCTGTCCTCGGAAATGCCTCCTCCTGATCTTGCACCCCTAACCTGAAGCGCACGCTGATCGGATCCAGCGGATCGCAGGGTGCCGGCCTGCATTGTGAACTGATTTTCCGCTTGGGAGGCCTAGCGGTTTGCGTGCCCCCCGGTTGTCATTCGCCGCGCATGGTCGCCTGGAAGGTCGGCAGGTGCTTCTTCTGCGCCTCGAGCATTCTCTCGCGATAGACGCCATAGATGACGTCGGTGTCGTGCAGTGTGACGCCGGCAATTGTCGGCGAGGCGAAAACCGGCAGTTCGATGCCGCGTTTCGAAAGCGCCTCGGCGGTGCGGGCGATCAGCTCATGCGCCAGGATCATGGCTAGCACGGTCGACGAACCGGAGACCGGCCGGCTCCAGCCATCGACCGGCACGATGGCATCCTCGATCGGCGAGCAGGTGTCGATGACAAGGTCGGCGGCATCGGCAAGCCGCTTGCCGGAAGAGTGCGTCGCCGGCTTGTCGAGATTGTTCTTGCTGGTCACCGCAACAACGAAGATGCCGCGTTTTTTGGCGTAAAGTGCCGTATCGATGCCCGACGAATTGCGGCCGCTGTGGCCGAAGATGATGATCGAATCGCCTTTGTTCAGCGGCTGGTGATCAAGGAATTTCTCGGCGTATTTCTCGGTCCGCTCCAGCCACAGAAGTTCGCGTACGCCGCCGGCGCCGAGCACATTATGCCACATGACACGCGGGTCGGTCAGCGGATTGAAGCCAACATAGCTGCCGTAGCGCGGAAACACTTCCTGAACCGGCAACACCGAGTGGCCCGAGCCGTAAAGATGAACCAGCCCACCGCTCTCGAGCGTGTCGGCAAAGCGATTGGCCGCCTCGCCAAAGGCCTCGGCATTGGCTTTCGAGGCCTGTTCGATGAGGGCGGCAAGGCGAGGTATGTAAAGATCGGACACGTCGGTACTCCTGTTATGTGTCGGCTTCGGTAATGGCTCAACTTCTTGCGGTTGGCGCGGCGCGGCCGGCGCGCAGCGTCGAGCGGATTTCGTAGCGGTCGCCCCGCATCACGGAAACGGTGAATTCGAATGGGCCACGCTCGTCGGTGGTGATGCGCTCGACCACGAAAGCGGGACTTCCCGTCGGCAGATCGAGCAACTCGGCATCCGCCGCCCCGACCGCACCGACACGGTAATTTTCGCGCGCCGCGACCGGCACGATGCCGTAATGGCGCTCCAGCGCTTCGTAGAGCGAGCCCTGCAACAGGCCGGCATCGAGAAAGCCGGGCACGCGCGCGGCCGAGAGTTGCGCAGTCTGAATACCGATCGGTTCGTTGTTGCCGAGCCTGAGCCGCCGGATGCGCACCACCGGGTCGCCCTCCTCGATCTCCAGCGCTCCGGCCGTGGCGGCATTGGCGGTGGTCAGGCTGCAGTCGAGCAAGCGCGAGCCGGCGACCACGCCCATATTGCCCATTTCCTGCGTGAAGCTGGTGAGTTCGCGGGTGCCGGCGACCAGCGTGGTGGAGCGCACGAAGGTGCCACGGCCATGTTCGCGCCTGAGCAGCCCGTGCTCCTCCAGATTGCGCAGTGCGTGACGCAGCGTGATACGGCTCACCCCGAACAGGGCGCACAGTCTGTCTTCGGCCGGAATCTGGTCGCCGGTTGCCCACTCGCCGCTCTTGACGATGGCGCGGATGGCCTCTTCCACCTGATACCAGAGCGGCTCGGGCCTTCGGCGGTCGGGTTGCTGAAAGCTCGGCCCGCTCATCTTATTTGCCTCCACTGTGCGCCGGCGAGACCGGCCAGCGAGGCGCCGACGAGACCGGCGCGGGAACCGAATTCGCCGGACCGCAGAACGACGTCGCGCAGATGAGGCGGCAGCTGACGCCGCAATGCCGAAAGCAACGGCGGCCCTACCACGTCCAGCGCATCCGCAAGTCCGCCGGAAATCAAGACTGCCTGGGTGTCGAGCAGCGCGACCGCACCCGCCAAGGCAGTGCCCAGCCGGCGCGCCGGCAGCTCCAATGCGTCAAGCGCGGCCGTCTTGCCGGCCCGGGCGGCCTCGACCAGCCTGCCGCCATTGGTTAGCCCGATCTCGCGCGCCGCGGCATCGAATGCCCGGCCGGAAGCGAAGCGCTCCAGCCAGCCGCTGCGGTCCTCGCCTTCATCCTCGATATCGGCACAGGCCCAGCCGAATGAGCAGGCGCCGCTACGTGCGCCGGCAACAATGCGATTATTGGCCAGAACGGCGGAGCCGATGCCGGTGCCTATCGCCAGCAGGATGGCATCAGACAGGCCCTTTGCGGCACCTTCGACCGCTTCGGCCAGCATGGCGATGTGCGCATCGTTGCCAATGGCAACAGGCAGACGAGGAAACAAGGCCGCGACATCGATGCCGTCGAGATAGGGCAGGTTCGGAACCCAGCGACAGACCGAGCCCTCGACAAGCCCCGGCACCGCCAGGCCAAGTGCCTCGACCGGACCGGCCTCGGCGCGCAAGGCACCGATTCGGGCGACGAAGGCATCAAGGCTTGCCGGCGCAGGCTCGCGGCTCAGCATCTCCAGCCAGCGAACATCGCCAGTATGGACTGCGGCGCGCAAATTGGTGCCGCCAAGATCGATGGCGAGAACGCGTGTCATCGAGAGCGGCTCCAATCGGCGGCCGCCCGGCCCTCGGTGCGCCAGCTCCACAAGGCCACGGTGTCGTCGGCTCTGGTCGGCAGCGCAATACAGAGCCCGGTGCACGCGGCGCCAAAGCCGCCGATCAGGCTGAGCGCAGCGCGTCGATGAACCATGATCAGTCTCTCATTCGACATCGGCGTCCTTTGCAGCGCGAATTGTCATTATAACGACATGACTTCGAGCGCAAGAGCCTTGCGGCACGTTTTGAGCATACCCGGCAGTGAGAAACAGCTCGAACCGCCTCGGTTAAGTGTAAGGTCCACAATCTATTTTTCCCATTGCGGGGCCCGACGAAGAAATCGTCCACAGCGCCGGCGGGAACTCTTCACGAAGATAGCGCTTGCATCGTTGCTTCAAGTTGTCATAACGTCATTCATATCGCTGTGCGGCTACGCGGAGGATCCGGATGTCTTTGGCTTGGGTTTCGAAACTGGCATTGGCTGCAGGGCTGCTGGCGTCGCCCACCATTGGTTGGGCGCAATCGGTCAACATCTCCTATCTGACCCACTGGTCGCCCGAAACGGTCGCTTTGCTGGACGCCGCGGCCAAGGACTACGCCAGGACCAATCCGGATGTGACCGTCACCGTGCGCGCTGTCCCCTTCGGCGATCTCCTGACGACGCTGCGTTCCCAGGGCGGCAGTTCCGATGGGCCCACGATCGGTGGCATCTATGATTTGTGGCTGCCCGAACTGGCGCGAGACAAGCTGGTCGCGCCGGCCCCCGACACGGTTGCCGGCGAGGTCAGGAGTGGGTGGCCGGCTGGTGTCGTCAGCGCAGCCTCCGTTGGTGGCACGCTCTACGGCATTCCAAACGAGATCGACGTCTATGCGTTGAACTACAACAAGGAGCTGTTCAAGCAGGCGGGCATTACGGCCGCGCCGAAGACTTGGTCTGAATTAAAGGATGCGGCCCAGAAGCTGACCAGGAAAGATGCCGGCCAGCAAGGTTTCGGCATGATCAATTCCTGGGCGGCGGGCGTCGTCCATCCCTTCGCCTCGCTGCTGGTCTCCAATGGCGGCGAGCTGGTCAAGGACGGCAAACCGATGCTCGACAGTCCGCAAGCCGGCGAGACTTTCCAGCTCTACGAGGATCTGATCAAATCCGGCGCCAGCGATCCGGCGATGGCCACGGCCGACGCCAACACCACCGGTCCCTTCCTCGACAATTTCGTCTCCGGCAAGACCGGCATGATCATCATGGCCAACTGGTGGGAAAGCGCATTGAAGACCGGCATGGGCGACAAGTTCTCCAATATCGCCACCGCACCCATCCCGGTCGGTCCGAGCGGTGACAAGCCGCACTCGATCTCTTATTCATGGATGACCGTCGTCAATGCCAATGCCGGTCAGGCCGAACAAAAAGCGGCATGGGATTTCCTGGCATGGCTGAACAGTCCGAAGTCCGGCAAGAACGGCGCCTCGGCAATGTCGGATATTCTGATGTCGATGGGCATCCTGCCGACGCGGACCTCCGATATAGAGGCCCATAAGGACAAGCTCGGCTCCGAGTTCTTGTCCGGCTATGTCAGCGTGCTTGCCGACGCCAAGCCCTTCCCTGTCGTGCCGGGCGGCCAGGAGTTCAGCGAATCGCTGCAGCAGACGCTCGAGGCGTTGCAGTATGGCCAGCTCTCGGCCAAGGATACGCAGGCGAACGCGCAGGCCGATGCCGTCTCGATCCTGGAGCGTGCCGCCAAATAGCGAAGGCGCTGTTTCAAGAGCCCGACGCTTTGGAAGCAGAGCGATGATCAAGACCTATCGTGCCTCGGCGGGCATCATGCTGGCGCCCGCCGTGACATTGATCGGCATTTTCATCCTGTTGCCGATGCTGCTCACCATCTGGCTGTCATTTCAGGACTGGTCGACGCAAACACCTTTTGCCAATGCGAGCTTCATTGGCTTCGACAATTTTCGCGAAATATTCGGGCCGACCTCGGTCGGGCGGGATTTCAAGCGAGCGCTGCTCAACACCGCCGTCTACACGGCATTGTCGGTGATCCTCATCCTGCCCCTTTCGGTAGCGTTCGGCTTGATGGTCTATCAGCGCGATGTCGCAGGCGGCACGGCGCTGCGGACCGTGTTGTTTTCCACCTACATGGTGCCGATGATCGCCGTGACGCTGGTCTGGTCGAAGCTCTATTCGCCGAGCGAAGGGCCGCTCAACCAGATGCTCGGTCTCGCCGGCATCGGCCCGCAACTCTGGCTGTCCTCGCCAAGATCGGCGTTGATCTCGATCGTCGTGCTCAATGTCTGGCAGCAGATCGGCTATTTCACGGTGCTGGCCGTCGCCGGCCTGACCCAGATCCCGGGCAGTCTTTACGAGGCGGCGACGCTTGACGGCGCCAACCGACGCGAACAGTTCCGTTTCATCACCTTGCCGCTGCTACGCCGCACGCTCCTGTTCAGCGCCGTCATCGCCATCATCAACGCGGTGCAGGTATTCGAGCCAGTGGCGCTGATCACCCAAGGCGGGCCGGTCGGCTCGACCAATGTGCTGACCTATCATATCCGCCGGGTCGGCATCGAGCGCGCACAAGGCGGGCTGGGCTCGGCCATGGCAGTGATGCTGATGCTGGCGCTGATCGTTGTTGTGTGCGCGCTGTTTGCATTTGCCAACCGGAAGGATGACGAATGAGCGCGCCGGGCCGCTCAGGGTCGAGCCGGTTGGCGCGCAAACGCCTGGCGGGCCGCAGAGCCCTGCTCGCCACGCTGATGCTGCTGGTTGCCGTGGCCTCCGCCTTCCCGCTGTTGTGGATGGTTCTCTCCAGCCTGAAGACGCCGGCCGAAACCATGCAGGTGCCGCCGGTGTGGATACCGCGCACGCCGAGCCTCGAAGCGTATGAGAAAGTGTCCGGCGTCATCAATGTCGGCCGCTCGATGTGGAATTCGCTGGTGATCGCCACGATCACCACCGCCGGCATTCTGGTCACCAGCATGATGGCTGGCTATGCTTTCGCCAAGCATCACTTTCCCGGCCGCTCGCTGCTGTTTTCGGTGCTGATCGCTACCATGTTCCTGCCGCCGATCGTCACGCTGATCCCGCTGTACCGTCTCGTCGGATCAATCGGCCTGAACGCCAGCCTTGCCGGCATTATCGTACCCAACCTCGCTAATGCGTTCGGCATTTTCCTGATGCGCCAGTTCATAGCCGGCGTGCCGGACGATCTGATCGACGCCGCGCGGATGGATGGCGCGTCGGAACTTCTGATCCTGTTCAAGATCGTCGCGCCGAGCGTGGCGCCCGCGATTGCAGCACTGGCGCTGTTTGCCTTCGTCTATCATTGGAACAGCTATCTGTGGCCGCTCACCGTGCTGCAGGGCAATGCGGAGGACTATCCTATCGTCATCAGCCTGAGCCGGCTGCTCAGCTACAACAGAGGCGCCCTCAATACAGGACTGGTGATGGCCGGCGCCACGGTTGCTGTGCTGCCGCCGGTGGTGCTCTTCGTCTTCCTGCAGCGCTTCTTCGTGGATTCGATCGTCGGCTCGGCGGTCAAGGGGTAGCGTCGGCGGCACGGCCGGCATCCGCCCGGCTGTCGTCGGAACGCGCCCTGAAAGCTACCAGGCCATCAGCGAACTTGGACGCCAATGCCTACAGCTAGCTGCAGCGGTGATACCGGTTGTTGTGCTACATATGTAACCATGCCCATCACCCCACGAGCGGGATATCATGGCACTTACCCATGAGACTATTGAACTGTCGGGATTTGGCGTCCTCACCGGAAGGCCGAAGGAGGTTTGTGACCGACTTGATCGCCTAACTGCGGAGCTGGTCATTGCAGTAACGGTCGAGCATGGGAGTGAACCTGCTGTGCGCGGCCTCGCGGACACGCTCGTCAGCATTGCGCCTCTGGTCCGTTCCATCCTGATGAGTCGCCAGCGCGAAGCCATAAGCACGATAATCGAGGCCCTGGTCCCTCACGTACCGCCTCCGCAACACATGCTCATAGAAGCGCGGATGGCGGCCGAGGCGAGAAGACTAGTATTGGAAAGCGGCGATTGGCTGACTGCTCCTCAAGTCGCGACAATGGCAGGGTTCAGCACGAGCAACCCACGTGCGCAGCCAAACAAATGGAAAAAAGAAGGCCGGATCTTCGCAGTTCGGCATCGGGGCGTAGACTATTTTCCTGGCTACGCTCTGGATATTGCAGCTGGATATCGGCCCGCTAAACCGCTCGCTAAGGTTCTGAGCGTGTTTCGCGGGAAAAAGGATGCCTGGGGGCTCGCCTATTGGTTTGCATCGATCAATAGCTTCCTTGGCGGCAAACGTCCGCAAGATGTGCTCGCCTCGGACCCCGAACGCGTTCTTGCAGCTGCCGAGGATGAGTTGGCAGGCGCACCACATGGCTAATCAAAGATGGACGGGAACCTACAACTCCAATCCCGCTCCATCGAACAATTTGCAGGACATCAGTGGACGAAGTCATCCATGCTCGGCTGCATTGGTGGCTGCCTGCAGCGCCTCGATTCGGGCAAGGACTTCGTCAAATGTATAAGGCTTCTCATCGAACATCATCGCCTGCATTGCTTGGTAGTCGGCGCGTAGGTCCTTCATCCGGTGCGCTGCAGGCATTAAGTCCAATGTGCCTGGAAGAGCGGTGTCGTAACTTGCCCAGCCGGATCTAAAGTACACGGCCTTGTGTTTCGCGACCTGTTCCAACATGTCGAAGTCAATAGCTGCGCCCCGCCCTTCTGCCGTGTCAAGCAGCATTGCCACGTCATAATAATGGCGTGAAAAGTACTGAGGTGTGGGGGAGCCCTCCGGGCGGTGCGCTTCGGCGTGGAGCGCGGTAACTTTCTCCCAAAACGTTCTACGTGCCGAAAGGACCGTGACGGTGCAATCCGGATCCTCGAAGAAATCGGGAAAGTCGTCAGCCGAATAGGCCCGAATGGTCTTCTGCTCGGTTGGCCAAGGATCGCCTCGAGCCCCGAACTCGAGCTTAACCCGCGGCGTAATGTAGGCGACGCCTTGATAGTCTGGACTGGCAAGTGCGGCAGGATAGTAAAAGTTCATGGTCTGTGAATCGTGGACATCGATCTCCAATGACCATTTGCCTTGAGCTGGATCACCCAATTGTCTGGCAATTGCCTCATTAAGGGCCGGCCGAAGTTTGCTGGCGATGTGTTTTTCAACATCAGCCATGAGGTCATCAATGAGCTTGCCCGATTGCTTCTTGCTGATCCCTTGCCTTTCTGGATCTCGATCGCCCTCATATCCAAGATTGGCGCGGTCGATGGAGAGGTCGATGTCTTCAGAGAGCGATTGATAGCACCGTAGGCCTTGGAGAGAGAAGTTCCGCCCTTAAAGACTAGGGTGGGTGCATCGTTTATCTTGAGTTCAAAAAGTCGCTTCAAGGTCCAGCAGACCCAGAAGTCCTTCTCGATAACGATACTCGCGATGCCGCGCCGCGCACCGGATTCTCCAAAGACAGCAGACCTATCCGACGCGGATTGGCGCGCGAAGCTATCCATGAGCCGCATCCGATGGTGAGTCGCCAATGGCGCGTAGTATCGGACGCATCCAGGCCGGCGCCTGTATGGCGGTCGAGACGAGTCTCTTTTTGTCACTCAGGGACAGTTGGCGCGACGCGATCTGAACGACATCGGCGGCCCGCGACGGCCCGACATGCCGCAACGCCTGAACGACTGTTCCCGCAGCACTCCCCGGTGCTATCAGGTGTTTGGGCGACGCATGGCGCAGGTCGATAACACGCCTTCCGAGCACCACGCGACGGGATGGACCATCCGTGAGATATGAGGTTCGGGCGGGAACTTGGCTGGTCAGACCAAGCGCATTTGCCGCATGAGTGCCGGCGACCTGCACATGAGAGCCCGTCTCCCTGGCCAGCGCCTGGGCAACATCATCGGGCGACGGGGAAAGCGCCCCAAGTTTTGGATGCAGTTTCGGGAAATCGTAAAGTCCGCGGGCGAGACGCCGCAACCTGCCTCTTTTGATGAGGCGCGAGAGCGCCTGATCAATCGCTGACCGTCCCGCCAGATCAAGAAAATCGCTGGGCGTGAAAACGCTCCCGGGGGCCCCGCCCCCCGGGGGGGCCCCAAAACACAGAGCGGGCGTGGGGAATGGACGGGGTGAGGGGGGGGAAAAAATGGGTTTTTTTTTTTGAAGATAAGGCACGCGAAAAAAAAATCGCCGGGGT
>NZ_JAMYNE010000057.1:0-19884 GCF_040318915.1 Mesorhizobium sp. M0991 | reverse complement strand
AACTTCGCTCGTAAGGGCGACCTTAAGAGCGCAGCCTCGCTACCGTGCCGTCCTCTCGCAAGGCGGCCTTCGCCGGAGGGTATCCTCTCCGTCGACATCGATCTCGTCTATCTGCCCATGGACGAGCGTGACGAAGCGCTTAAGAAGATTGCTGAAGCGCTCTCGCGCATTGCTGATGCGATCTCAAAGGCGATGCCCGATACGGAGATCATCAGATCGTACGAAGATCAGCGGGATGCCTTGCGTCTTTTCGTGACCCAAGGCGGCGATCGGATCAAGATCGAACTCTCCCCTGTGCTGCGCGGCTCAGTATTCCCCGAGGAGCTACGGGAGGTGTCGCCCGCAGTCGAAGAGCAATTCGGTTACGTCGAGATGCAGCTTCTTTCGATCCCCGATCTATATGCCGGAAAAATCTGCGCGGCGCTTGACCGCCAACATCCGCGTGATCTCTTCGATATCAAATTGCTGCTCGAGAATGAAGGGCTGACCGAAGATTTGGTGAAGACTTTTCTCGTCTACCTCATCAGTCACAACCGAACGATGGCTGAACTCCTACAACCAACCCGCAAGGACATTGCCGGCATCTACGAAGGAGAATTTCTGCGCATGTCGCAGATCGAGGTGAGCCTCGATGAATTGCTCGACGTTCGCGAGCGGCTGATCACCGGGCTAAATCAGGCATTGACCGACGATCAGCGAAAATTCCTGCTCTCCTTCAAAGCCCGTCGCCCGCAATGGGATCTGCTCGGCATTGAAGGGGCGGACAAGCTGCCCGCCGTTCGCTGGAAGCTGCACAATCTGGATCGCATGCCAGAAGAACGGCATCGCGGGGTGTATGAGAACTTGGAGCGGGTGTTCGGCCAGAAACGCAAATAAGCGACGCCGCGCAAGAATCAGGTGGATCCCGTCTCACCGACACGACATCAGGATGTCTTCAAGACGTGGAGGGGACTGCTCCATCTGGTGTGTCATCTCCCGCAGATTCCCGTGTCAGTTCGAGACGCGTGATTGTCAGTGTTCCGTCTTTTGACAGATAGACCGGAAGGATAACGGTGTTATCACTTTCGGTCACCACGTCTTCGATTACTCGGACATACTTGTCCTGCTCGCCGGGAAGGGAATTGGCCTCTCGGTCCCAAGCTGCGATGGCTCCTGCTAGCCAGTCTGCTGCCCGGATATAATGGTCGAACCACATTACTTCCTTGCCGGTGCTGCTATCCGGAATAGCGACTCCAGGTATGATGCCCGATGCATCTATGTCCAGAAGTCCAGCCAACCCAACAAAGTTATTGATTGCGTAGTCCCAAACGAGGCTATCGCAGTAATTGATCATGCTGTCACGGTCGCAGAACCAACTAATCATTTCCGGTTTGCGGTCGCGACACAATATCAACGAGATGATGGCAAGGTACAGGGCTAGCAGAGTGAGATCGGTGAAGAGCCCCACATTGAATGAATTGGCCTTCGTTTTTTGGATCGCAGCCTTGAATCTCCGGATCTGTTCGTCGCCTCGTTCCGCCGAGATGAGCGCCGCCACTGTCAGCGCCAAGCTCTCTTGGATGACGTCTCTCGGCTTCATGTCCCCATTACTATAGAAGGCCCGATCCTGCCTCATCGGTATCAGCATGTGAAAATGGCGCGAGTCCCGCAGCCAAGCCGCTGCATTGGCGCCAAGTGTCTTGCTGTCCTTTAAGTCTCTCGGGAGGTTCTGCCGAACCTCTTCGGCAAAGTCTGCGGGAAACAAATCGTACGGGATGATGCTGAAGGCGAAGCAGTCGCCTGGGCGGCTCTTGTCGCGTAGCGCGAAGTCCCCTGCAATGATCCACTTGGTAGTAGCTGGCTTCTTGGCAAGCCAACTACGGAATATCTTTAGGGCACTCTTGTCGAAAGTTTCGATGAAGCAGCTGGCAAACTCTGAGGGCTCGATCATGAGCGCTATGTAGCGAACGCCCGATGTTCAAGCTAGCTCTGTTTGCCAATGCTGATCGGCCCGATGGTCGGTCCGTTCGGTGTCGAGGCTTGTCGCAAGAGTGGCCGGTGACCTTCAAGAACGTTCATCTAGTGGCCAGATTTAACTCTCGCTCAATCATTTCCCTCGTTACCACGCGCGCACGATCTCGCTCCCGGTATGCCTTGGCAAATTCCTCGTCGCTCAGGCTCCCATCGCCATGCGCGCCAGGATGTACGTTTGCACAAAGGGTACAGTCCCAAAGGATTTCTTGACGAACTGAGCTCCAGGTGTATCGGCAATGAACCACGGTTGCCGGCCAAAATAGCCGAACTGCTTGGAAATGATCGCGCTAAATAATTGCAGTGACGAAAGAGCGTCTTCGCGCGGCGCCGCATAGGTATCCGCGTTGAAATGGATTCACCGGTTTCGCAGCTTAGCTAACTCCAGGAAATAATCGCCGACACCATCCGCAAAAACACCCCACTCGGAAAGCACGTTGACGGCAAATGGCCAGTCATCGAACGAGATATACGTTTTTGTAGTGAGGCGAGCTCTTGAAACTGCCCCGCAAGTCCAGAACCAAGTGATCGAGGATGCGCACACCCAACGCGCAAGCCGCAACGAGAGCCGGATAGTAGGCACCTACAACGAACGCCTGGCGAGCCTGATGATAGAAGCGATTATGGTACGCAACCAGGGACATTGGCTTTGCGCCGGGATCGACAATGTTTTGAACGTTTGCGTCCTGATTCCACGTGCCGTATTCGTCCTTTATGCGCGATATTGTCTTCTCGCGGTTCTCAGCATGCAGCGTCTTTGCTTCATCGTCCCACGTCTCGCCGGGCTCATGGAGGAGCATTGGAGTCGAGTCAAAATCGAATGAGTACGGGTGATACCGGCGCATCGCCCGATCGGCGACTCCCGCGTGATGGGTGTGACTATATACGCCTTGCGCCAAGTCTATGATTGTGATGCGGGTTTGAGGGTGATCTCCCACGGTGCTTCCCGAAATATAGATCATAACATACGCGCGTGGTGGGTAGGTGCGAAAGCACTCTTCAGGATTGCGTAGCAGCGGCCTCAAGCAGCCTTTTCGTCTACGGCGAACATTTCGGCGCTGACTTCATCCGGGTGACGGTGTGTGAACATATGCTCGACGACGTTACGCCAGTTGAGAATGTTCTGAACCTCACCCTTTCCAGGTACCGCATAATACTGGCAGTCGGGCTCAGAGTTCCGATTGTCCAGATGCAGAACGCGAGTCGGACTGAGCGGAAATATGACGCTCGTCTCCGCATCCTTGAGGCCGCGGAAACGCATGCTCGGATGCAGAACCGTCACCGGGCTGTCTGATGTGATGAAAACCGGTCTCTCCGAAGTTATGATGGACCACCTCATATTTAACAGCAACTCGGCCAGCGATGAGGCTTGGGTCAATTATCCAGCCACATGCGCTTTACATCATCTTCGCCTGCGTCCCGATACGCGGGCCATGATGCCTTATCCACGTCGTACTTTCGTCCGCCGATTTCCACCCTGTCAGGCGGTTCGCCGGCTGCCATGTAGAAGGATCGAAGATGCTGATAAATTTCAGCGGTCCGATTGAAGAAGGATGGATTGCGCAGGTACATAACCGCCGTCAGAAGAGCGATGCCCTCGCGCGTAACCTTGTTACTGAGATCGATATACCCCGTGCTGATTTCTGACCAGAACGGCATGCCAAAAAGCTGCTCAAGATTGCTGAGCTTCTGTTCGAGTTGGTAATTGCGCTGGCCGTTTTCGACGGGGGCATAAAGGTAAAATTTCACGGCGACCTTTGAGATAGATCACTTGAGGGGATCGCCGCCTGACTTCCCGAAAGTCCAAATTTTTCTCACAGCTACTATCGCAGGCGAACGCCCGCAAGTATGCCTTAGGGACGCAGTGATTGCGTTTATATTTTTGTTGGCTCATGACTTTAGGCTATCGATTCCTAGCCCTTTTATAGCACATCCTGAATGGCTGAATTGGGCTGAATTTGGGGACGGCATCACACATGCCAAAAATCTCGAAGCTAGTTCAGAGAATCCATTTTGAGGATTTCGGCGGACCCGAATTCGAACGATTGGTCTTTGCCTACCATGTCAGGGCCGGATGGACCGATGTCGCATGGTATGGGCAAGCCGGAGGCGATCATGGACGCGATATTGTCGGAGTTGAACGGCTGGACGATGGCCCGCCACGCCGGAGCGTTATCCAGTGCGTCAATCGCAGCAGTCTCACTCAGGCCAAGGCCGAGCATGACATTCAAAGGCTGCTGTCCTCTCCAACGAAATTCGAAGCTCTCAAATTTGTGACGCGGGGCGCCGTATCCGCTAGCCGCCGCGATGCCGTTCAGAAATTTGCCAAGGCGAACGGTATCGATAATTTGTCAATCTGGGGCGGCGCGGAGCTGGAGGAGCATTTGCGCTTGATCGGCGAAGACCTGCTGAAGCGATTTTGCGAGGGAGAGGAATTTCCTGACAAGGCTGCCGAACTGACGCGGTTTGCTGAGGACTTTGCGGGTCTGTCGGATATGGATGCTCTTGCTCAGATGGCCATCGTGTTTGATCGCCCGGCATTTCGCACGCCATTTCAGCAAGAGTGTTCGCTACACGCGTTTAGGCAGGCCATTGACGATACCATCTCCGCGCTGAATACGGGCATTTGGCGAACGCGCGAGGGCGACGAGATAAGGCGTATCCCCTCCCTCCATCATCTGCGGGATCGGCATAAAAAGACGAGCGTGAGTCGTTCCGTGCAACTGGTAGATCAATTGCGACGCGCTTTTGCGTCCGGTCTGCGTGACAAGACCATCAGGCCTTGCGGGTGCGGGAATCCGGATTGCCCCGTATTCACTGTCGACTCAGATGTCGCGGTCAGGTTGAACCAGATCCGATCCGGTGCCCTCGCGGCATTCAGGGATGCCTATCCGAAGTTTCACGTCGAAGTCGGATAAGGGGCGTCCGGTCGGCGCCCCTCTCTTCCGACCATTCAGGCTGCGAGTGCTTGCCCTCGCGTAGGCTCGTAGAGCATAGCGAAGAATTCATCAGCAAGATCGCAAGCTTAATTCCGGCAGTAGTGGATCCACAGAACCCACGAAGCTCGAGCCAGAGAATAACGACTTTCCCGGTATGCGGCGGGCGATTCCTTGATACGTTTTGAACATAGCTTTTGTCAGGGCGCTTCCGCTCTCGCCCATCACGTGGGCCTCGCTACGGCCGTCCAGAGATATGCAATCCCAGTTCAATTTGACGTACTTGGTGCGCTTGGAAATACGCAAGTTGGGAATGTCGCGGTTCCGGCATTCCCGGAACCAGTAATTGTTGGCATTGACATTACCGTTGCCGAATTCCACCCATATGTGCTCGGGCATTGAGGGCGACCTGAGGGTAGTCCCTGTGGAAACGACACCAAACATGTTGTTCCCAAGCGCGGCTAGTCGTGCGGCAATCTTTTCATCGTCAACCTTCGCCAGAATAGGACGATGCCGGGTGCAGGTCATGATCGCCGCCAGCAGAGCTGCGTGCGTGTCATATCCGACGCCAAATGCAAGCGCTTCGGTGAGGTGCGCAGAATTCCCCCCCCCGGCATTGCCTTGCGCAACTCGGATTTCACAAAATCGATATTGTCGAGGGTTAGCAGAATAGAGGCCATGTGACCGTTCCTTTTTCATGATCGTCTGTCGCCAATTACGAGACGACCCAAAGGATCGATTCACGTTTGCAGGTAGTCCATGTCCACTTTGACCTGGCGACAGGTCTGGCAGGAATCGCCGCATGAAGGTTATCCATGTCGATCGGATCGCGCAATCTGAAATGGATTAACCGTTCGCACGCCCACCGGCCGATCTGAAGGGACGAACAGCCTCCACTAGCCCAAATACGTTCAGGGTCCGGACGTTTACACAGGCAACGGGACGATTGCGGCCCGTAATCGGCAGGTCGCTCCTTCATCTTTCACGTCCGCATCGCGCTTCTCGCCGGCTTGCTAAAAAATCTCCTGTGAAACAACACAGGAGGCAGCTGATGGAATTCTTTGTGGGCTGGACGTGTTGATGGACGAGACGGCGGTGTGCGTCGTGGACGGGGAGGGCGCGGTGCATCTGCAGGCGGTGGTGACCGATCCCGAGGCGATCCTCGAGATCCTCAAACCGTACCTGGGGCGCCTGCGCCGCGTCGGCCAAGAGGCAGGATCGCTGTCGCCCTGGCTGCATCCCGAGCTCAAGAAACTCGGCCTGCCGGCGATCTGCCTGGAGACGGTGCATGTGCGCGCCGCGATGGCGGCGCAGGGCAACAAAACCGACAAGGCCGATGCGCTGGGGCATCGCCCATCTGATGCGCACCGGCTGGTTCCGCCAGGCCTACATCAAGTCGCAAAGCTGCTACCGGACGAAGCTTCTCTTGACCCACCGGCGCAACCTGAAGGCCAAGTTCCTCGACCTGGAAAACGCCATCCGGCACTCACTGAAGGCGTTCGGCATCCGCCTGAGCAAGGTCGGATGCGGCGCTTTCGAGCAGGCGGTGCGCGCCGCCGTTGCGGACAATCCGCTGTCGGCCGAACTGATCGACGCCATGCTGACGGCGCTCCGCGCTGTGGAAACAGTACTGTCGGCTGCACGATCTCGTCGTCAGGATGGTCGCGAAGAGCGAGCCATGCAGGCGCTTCATGGCGATCCCCGGCGTCGGCCCGGTGATGGCGCTCTCGTTCATGACGGCAATCGACGACCCGTCGCGCTTCCGCCGCTCGCGCGACGTCGCCGCCTACTTCGGGCTGACGTCGCGACGCTGGCAATCCGGCTCAACGATCGACATTCAGGGGCGCATCTCGAAAGTCGGCGATGCGGACGTACGGCGCGCGCTCTACGAGTCGGCGTCAGGCCTGATGACGCGCTTCAAGGGCTCCGACAAGGTCAAGAGCTGGGGCCAGGCGATCGCCAAACGCTGCTACCGCAAGGCCTGCGTCGCGGTGGCGCGCAAGCTGGCGGTGATCATGCACGCGATCTAGACCGACGGGACCTTCTATATCGGCGATCCGGCCGCGGGCCAGGCCGACGCCGTAGCGCCCGAATTTCCGCGGGGATGGGTGAACGGAGGCGATCCATTTGCGATTTCCAGTGCGTCGGGCCGCACCCCCACAATCGCTCAACAAGTTGAACACGTCCTGACCCGACTGGGACTTCAAGTTCGGACGTGAAACCTGGCCGGGTACTGCTGGATGGCAGGGTCCGTCAAGCGGGCGGAAGGATGAGGAAATGAAAGAGCTGCAGATCAAAACACATAATCGAGCGATGAATATCGCCGGCGCGATCATCCGGACCAGATCTGATTGAAACATCGTCCGGCCCCGAGATCGATGCTCCAATCTTGTATAGCTTCCATGCGACGTTCTCTTGGAGTGTTGCGGGATTGGTCCGCTCAACCGGAGCTCAACCCTTTCATCGCGTTAGAATGAGCGTTCGAAACGCAGGATTCCGCCGACACTGCTCTTCTTGTTGGCGTTGGTCCAGTTCACGTTGGAAGCGTCCACCTTGCCGACGGCGAAGTTGCCGTAGCGGCCATAGTCGAGTTCCGCCGTAACTGTGAAATCTGGAAGAAACGCATAGGCGACGTTTGCAGCGACACCATGGTTCTTGAGCTGATCACCGGAGAGCTGAAGGTTGAACGAAGTTGTCTCGTTGAGCTTGTAAGTGGCGCCAGCCCAGAAAGCCCAGTTCCCGCCCCAACTCTTATAGAAGCCGCGACCATGAGCGTCGATGGCGTTCGTGGAGTCGTCGTTGAGCTTGCCGTTGGAACCGTAGCCGAGCATTCCGAACAGCAACAGTTCGTTGGTGACGTTGATGTCGACACGGACCTTGCCGGCCACCGATTCGTAGTTGCTATCATAAGCGGCAACGCCGGTGATCGCGCCCCAGCCATGTGTGTATTTCAAGCCGCCGACTACTTGCGGTGCGTAGCTGTCGATTGTGCCGACCACGCCCGAGCCTTCTTCGAGCGAAACCACGGCCGAAAAGCCGTTCCCGGCGTCGAAGTAGTACTGAACCACATTGGTATCGAAAGCGCCGTACGGAACCGGCGTCTGGTTGAGTACGTCACCCGCGCCGCCAATAAACATGTCGAAGGCCGACCAGTCCTTACCAACTCGGAGGCCACCAAGCTGAATCCAGGCGAAAGTCAAGGTGCTGTCTCCGTTGAAGGCATAGGACCGAGAACTGTCCGAAACCGAAGTGTGGCGGTTGCCGAAGTTCATGCGGGTTTCGGTGTAGGTCTTCAACGTGCCGAGTTCGGTCTCCTGGCCGGTCCAAGTTTTCAATGTGAAGCGCGTGTTGTTTTGCCATGTGCCCTGATGCTCACCAGTCCTCACATCCGAGGTTCTTGCGTGATCAACCAATCCGACATGGCCCAAGCCGACGTCGTAACGGACATAGCCGCCGATGCGCACGCAGGTCTCAGTGCCTGAAATGTAGACGTAGCCCGAGCCGTAGACGTCGCAGACTTTAACGTACTCAGTCGGGTCAGGCTCGGCAACGGCGGTCACGGCGCGAGCGTCGGAAACGGCAATCAGTGCCGCAGTTGAGCCGAGGAGGAGGCTCCTAATGTTCATTGTTGATCTCCGTTCAAAGAGTAAAAGGAATGGACGTCAGTGATGAACTCTTGCTAAGGAAACAGTCGATAACGATGCGCATTGAGTTGAATTTGAGCAGTTTGATGCGCTCGTCACGCCAGATATTCATCAGAAATTGAGAATATGATTGGGCGTTATTGTTACAAATATGCGATTGTTATTATAAATATAATAATCGCCGAAACGACGCCATCCAACATTTCTGTACAAATCATCCCCGTCATCTCCGCTAGTTGTGGGCGGGCCGTCACAAAGGCTTCTACTGCAAATGACGTGCCATCCTGACCACGCAGCTGCGGCTTGAAGCTCAAGTGTGCCGGCGGACCTTGGTTCGCTCTTCCTTCCTTTTTGCCTTGCGGATCAACCAAAGCACGAACGGCAAACGTTTCGGCTACGGTTCGTCTGTTCGCTTCGCGACAGTTTCGTTCAATGGCGACAGCTTTGTTTGCTGTGAGCCCCGACGTTGAGACATCATGCGGCGGCACCGCTCGGTACGACGCCGTCATTTTGGCGAGCGCGATGATCGGTAATCACGCGCTGACGCGCAGCCTTGCCTCCACCACGGAGTCAGTAGGCGCGCCGGCCTTGGCATTGCGGCCGACCTGACGGTCGCGTCGAGCAGCCTCTCGTCCTGATAGACGGCGCGCCACAGCTAATGCTTCTTGCCAGCAATTCACACAACGAGCTCATCGAGATGCCAGAGATCACTATGGGGCTGCGCTAGCTGGCGAGCAAAGTCTGATCCCAACGCCGTGTTATCTCGTTGGATGCGGCAGCCGCGCTCAGCAGAATCTACTCGACCAGGCACAGCCTGAAGGGAAGGGATGGTGGAACCAAACGGTGCGCGTGAGGGTCGCGGCGGGAACAGCCATGGCCAGTCGCTGACCGTCCAGCCAAGACTGAACGGCCGCTATTGCTGAGAAATACAAGTTTCGAGCCCAAAGCGGAACGGACTGACATAGCGCAAAGACACAGGCGAGCGCAGCGGTAAGGTTGGCGGTTATCAGCATGGGACGGTAACTGTTGCAGACCACAAAATATCGCGAGGCCGGCCTGCCTTGGTACACTATCTATCCGACTGTGTCAGAGTTCTCTGGGGCGGTCGGCGCCGAGGCTTATGAGGAATGGCTCAGGAACCTGCCGGCTGACGATCCGGTGTCGCTCTATTTCCACGTTCCGTTCTGCCGATCAGCTTGCTGGTATTGTGGCTTCCTCACCACCATCACCCGCCATGATGCGCCGATCCTCAACTATCTGGCGGCCCTGCGTGACGAGATCCGTTTGGTCTCGGAGCGAGCGCCGCAGACGCTGCCCGTGAGCGACATGCATTTCGGCGGCGGAACGCCGTCTCTCATAGGACCAGCCGAGTTCCTGGCTCTGATGGAGTTCCTGCGACGCCGCTTCGCTCTCACGAAAACAGCTACGGTTGCCGTCGAGATTGATCCGCGCACGTTCACGGCCGAGATGGCCGAGGCCTTAGGAGCAGCCGGCGTGAACCGTGTGAGTCTCGGCGTGCAGAGCTTCGATCCCATTGTTCAAAAAGCAATCAACCGGGTTCAGAGTGAGGCGCAGACGTCGGCTGCCGTGGAAATGCTGCGCCGGCATGGAGTAAGCCGCATCAACTTCGACCTCATCTTCGGTCTCCCGCATCAAACGGTGCAGTCCTGCGTCGAGACCGCGAGGGCGGCGGTCGCAATGCGCCCCGACCGGCTTGCGGTGTTCGGCTATGCGCACATCCCGTCGCTTGTAAAGAATCAGCGCCTCATCGAGGAGGCAGTTCTTCCGGGCAGCGCTGCCCGCGCCGAACAGTATGCGGCCGTGGCCGCGACGCTGATTGCCGCCGGCTACCGCGAGATCGGGCTCGACCATTTCGCCTTGCCGGACGACGAGCTCGCGCTGGCACAGAAAACGGGTCGCCTGCGGCGTAACTCGCTGGGCTACTCGGCCACCACCTGCAGAACCCTGATCGGTTTCGGCGCGTCGGCTATCGGCCGCGTCGGCGAGGGGTACGTCCAAAACGAAGTTACACGGGATTCCTACATCCAGCACATCGCAGCTGGCCGTCTGGCGACGTCAAAGGGCTATCGCCTCACCGACGACGACCGCGTGCGAGCCGCAATTATCGAGCGACTAATGTGCGATCTCGAGGCCGATGTGCAGGCAATCTGTGCCGCCCACGGATCTGATCCGATCCGTCTTCTCGATTCAGCTGAACGCTTGGCGATGCTGGCCGAGGACGGGATAGTGGACTTCGAAAACGGTTTTGTCCGCGTGCGGCGGGAGCATCGCTTTGTAATTCGCGCTGTCGCTGCCGCGTTCGATGCTTTTCTCGATCGGGATGGACGTAAGCATAGCCACAGGTGAGGGCAAGCATCCAACCGGAAGCTAAACTCGACGCCCTTGGCTGAGGCCTGTCATGAAGCGCGCGTCAAGGATGCGAAAAGCAGAGCTGATCCGCCTATTTCATCTCATCTTCAATGACATCGACCTCGTGGCTGCCACCGAGGCGTTTCCATATTGATCGTGGTAGGTGCGGGGCATCTGGGTGGTTCGCCGTCAGCGCATGAATATCCCCGCCATGTGATGGATCAGGAAATCGCGGTGGCTGCAATCAGCCCGTCCATCGATGACAGACCGCGGCCACGCCGCTTCGCGAGGCCCGTCAGGTCGCCCCAGGCCAGGGCAACCAGTTCGTCCACGGGCAGGACTCTCGGCTCGAAGCGCTGCGGCAGGTCCCGGGCGAGCCATCCGGCCAGTGCGTCACGTTTCCGACCTTTGTCCATGAGGGCAGCGCCGCGCCGGATCTCGGCGATCGACACAACGCTGATAAATGAGCGGTCTTCATCGAGCCCGTCATCCATTCCAGCACGCGCGCGTCAGGGCTCGGCCTCGTCACCTCGGAGAGGCCATTAGTGTCGAGCAAGAGCCTCACAATGGCAGACCATGCGGTTCATCGCGTAGCCGCTCGATGTCCAGTTCGGCGTTGCGCAGCGGCGATGCGCAGCGAGTGCCCAGAAAACAGCAGCCAGCTCCCCTTCCGGAAGATCGGAGGGGACGCCACGCAAAAAGCGCCAAATCCTTGGCGCCGGCGGTCTGTGTGTTTGCGCGCTGGCGGCTTTGGTGTACTCCTGTGCCGTTTCGACGAGGCTTCCAGCCGGACCGGCAGGGGAGGAGGCTTTGGCGGCGCGGCCGGCACACGGCCCACCTCGAAGACGAGATCGACGATGTCGGGCAGATCCTCGGTCGCCTCACAAATCGGTGAGGTCGTCGGGACACCGTCTTCCACTTTTGTTGATCAGCCGCCTTCCTGGCCATGTTCCGAGACAATAAGGCGCCCGTGCGCCGCCGCCTCGATTAACCCAAGACGCGCAACGATCTTTTGCCGGAGACAACGAGGTCACCATCCTGCGGTGCCGCGTTGCGTCACAGTCGGCATGAGATGTGCAAAGTGGACCGTCGTCAAACGTCAAACAGAGGCGTTGGTGACTGGACTGAACGACCAGAACGGGCTGCTTGCGCCCTTTCGGACTTCACAAAGTTCGAAAATGGCGTCGTTTCAGGGCATAATCGCCGCTTGTCAAAATGTTTGCGACAAGTCCGGTGAAAGCCTACCGAGTATCTTGTGCTTGGGGGGCGGTTAGTTCCGATAAACTAAGCGGCATACACATGCTGATCTATTTGATTTACGGGCCGACCTGCAGCGGCAAAACCGACGCGGCAATCCAAATTGCACGAGAGACCGGATGGCCGGTCATTGCGCTGGATCGTGTACAATGCTGTCCTCAAATCGCCACCGGCAGCGGGCGTCCCTCGGATTCCGAACTGCAATCTACCCAGCGGATCTACTTGGATTCGCGCCCGCTAACCGCAGGCATCATCGACGCCGAGACCGCCCATCGTAAGCTGATAATGCAAGTGGATGAGCGTAGTTCCCAGCCGGGGCTCATCCTCGAAGGCGGTTCGATCTCCCTTCTCAATTTAATGGCGCGAAGTCAGCATTGGGATGGCGCTTTTCGGTGGCATGTAAGGCGGTTGCGGCTCGGCAACTCGGACGCCTTTCTGGAGAGAGCCAAGCGTCGGGTCACAGACATGTTTGTCACAAGAGAAGGACAACCTTCATTGCTGCAGGAACTTGCGGATCAGTGGAAGGAAGATGCAGTCCGTCCCACTTTGGAAGACGTTGACGGATATCGTTGCGCCATTCATTTTGCGAGAGAGCACAGCTTGGCAATCAGCGAAATGCCGTGCCTTCGCAAAGAGCTCCAACAAGATCTTGTAGAGGCGATTGCGAGAGAATATCTCGAATATGCGCGTTGGCAAGAACGCGACTTTCCAGAATGGCAAACTGAGTGAGCAAGCCTCCCCGGACCTCGCCTGCGATGCGGGCACGGTAGCTCCTAAGAATTGCGCTAAGTGGTTTGCTGAAGCAAGCTAGTGCCAGGCGACATTAGGTCCGTGTGGCAGCGGAAGGATTGCTTTCGCCACGGTGACTGCGGAGGAGGCGACATGGCTGCACTGCTCATTTCAGGCATGGGACGGAATGTACCGATGACAAAGTGCTGCGCGCTTCGTAGCGACCGCTACCGTGGCTGACTCGCGAACTACTATCCGCCAGCCCAGTCTGTGGCGTCGTCTCGGCTTTCATCGCCACCGCCTTCGCCCATGAAACGCCCGAGGCCGCAAGCGTCGCCGTGGCAGTGCGGCACCCGGCAAGATGGGTGGTCATCGGCCCTATCTGATCGACGGGGAGCACCGTGCTTTCGTCCTGGGCGAGGTTGAGCGAGATGCCAACATGACGCTTCATCAATTGACGGCGGCACTGGCTGAACGTGGTCTCCTGCGAGCGTCGGTCGCTTCCTGCACCGCGAGGGCAAGAGCTTCAAAAAAACCGTTCTGCCGGCCGAGCCGCTCAAGCCAAAGCTGATGCGCGGGCGTGCGCAATGGATGCGCTATCAGACCCGCATTGACCCTACGCGCCTGGTCTCCCTGGATGAAACATGGGTCAAGACCAACATGGCGCCGTTGCGCGGCTGGGGTGTGCGCGGCAAGCGGCTGATGGCCCACGCACCATATGGCCATTGGAAGACGATGACCTTCATCACCGCGCTGCGGCATGATCGGGTGGAGGCGCCTTGGGTCATTGACGGACCCATCAATACGCAGGCCTTTCGCGTCTATGTCGAAACCGAACTCAACAAAACACTGAAGCCGGGCGACATCGTCATTCTCGACAATCCCGGCTCTCACAAGGGCCAAGCCGTCCGCGACATCGTCAGGGCTGCTGGCGCAAGGCGGGTCAAGCCCGCGAGAGCGGCAATTTTGTTCCGGCTATCACCCTCTCGTCGAGAACGGCGTGACGGAAGCGATAAAGTTGCGCCGGCCGGCCGCCGGTTTCCGCGGTTGTCTCACCGGTCTCCTCGACCAGCTCCTGCTGCTCGATCAGCCGGCGAAAGTTCGGCTTACGCACGAGCCTGCCGGCAAGCGCCTCTACGGTGCGCTGCAGCTGCAAAAGCGTGAAGACCGGCGGCATCAGTTCGAATACGACCGGCCGGTATTTGATCTTGGAGCGCAGCCGCGCAATGCCGGTCGCCAGGATGCGACGATGATCGGCGATCATCGATCTGCCCGACACCGAGGTGGGCGCAGCGGAATGTCCGGCGCGTATTGCTTCCTCCACCAGGGCGGCTTCGTAGAGCAGCTCATAACGTTGAAGCGCGAGTTCCTCGTTCCAATGGCGGTCGTCAAAGCCGAAGGCGATCGCCGCCCGCCGTCGTCGGTCGAGGCGTGTCGTACCGTCGTCAGTGCCATCCGCCCATTCCATCAGGCGCGGCCGCAATTCGTCCAACACGACCGCCGGTGTGCCGGAGCGGTGATCCTCCCACGGGAAATAGTCGTACCAGCTTCCCCAGTGTCGCCCGGCCGGGTCGCCAGCTTCGTCTTGGTGGGTGAGCGCCAGATAGCTGATAGAGACCACGCGGTCGTCAGCGCCAACCCTGTCGCGATCGGCGAAGGTGTAGAGCTGTTCGATATAGCCGAGCGGCTGGCCGGTCTGTTGTTCCACCCATCCCCTGAGGCCCGACTGCAGCGAACGGTGAGCAAGCTCGAACGGGCCGGAGGGGAGGGCGTTTGCCTGCGGGATGGTCAGAACGCAGGGGGCGCTGCTGTCCATGGCGACCACAACGGCGATCAAGTCCGCATTGACGTCGTTGGCCTTGCCTCCAGCTCCGCCTTTCCTAATCCCTTTTGCGCGATCGTCCATGGTCCCCGACGTCGTTGAGCACAGCCCTGCCGCGTAGGCGGCTGAACCGATTGAATTCCGTTTTTGTCTGATAATTGTCGGCGCGTCAACACCACCCGTCGTGGCGATTTTAGCTCTTCGCAGCTGCACAAAAAGTGCCAACGCGACATCCGTGCTTGGGGAAGGAGGCCCATTGAGTGCGCCGATTCAAAGCTCGTCGATCGACATTGCGACGTTGTTCTCGTCGGCGACAGCGCGGCATGGTTCTCCACGGCTTGGCGTCGACGCTGGGCGTGACGCTGGAGATGATGATCATGCACGGTCAGGCCTGCCCCGTGGCCTGGAGCCGGCGCAAATGGTCGTCGACCCGGCCGTTCGGTTCCTTTTGAAGAAACCCGGAGCCAGGCTTTCCGCAATGCCTGATAAAGCCCTTCCAGCGCGCCCGCGCCAGCGTCATCGCACTCTCGCTCCAACACAACCTATGCGAGTCAGTAAATCGACTCGCCGGCACTATTGTTTCAGGGGAAATGAATCTAGGTTCAAAGGGTTCGGCCGATAGGCCGGGCACAGCTGCGGTCTTCACGGCCTTTTTGACATAAACGCGTCGCCCGATTGAGATTATCTTGACGGTAGCGCAGTGCGCCATCCATGCCAGTCGAGATGATCATGGGCAAATATCGAGACCATCGCGAGCCACGCCGGCATCGCTATGACGATGACCCCGTTTCCTTTTCGGAACGGACTTCCGAGCCAAGCTATTTTCAGCGCCCGCCGACCGTGACGGCAGATCCTGTCGATGCGGAGGTACTGTGGTTCACAGTCAGCAAGGGTTTTGGCTTCGTCAAACTGTCGGACGGCACGGAGGCCTATCTGCACGTGCGAGTGTTAGAGGCGGCCGGAAGCCGGGATGTTGCCGCGGGAACGACTCTCAAGATCACGGTCGAAAAAAGTCCAAAAGGTCATCAAGTCGCGCAGGTGCTGGAGATCGGCGATCACCGCGCAAAAAATCCGTCACATACGCGCGTCGCTGGAGGGACCTTCGTTGAAACCGGTGCGCAGCTGGAGAGCGGGGGCACGGTCAAGTGGTACAAACCCGAAAAGGGCTTCGGCTTCATTGCTCCTGACACCGGTGAGAAGGACGTCTTCGTTCATGCCAGCGCCCTGACGCGCTCAGGGCTCAGCGTGCTGGTGGCGGGACAGAAGGTGTTTGTCGAATGCGGGCAAGGCAAGAAAGGCTGGGAAGTCCGGAGCATTCGCCTTGCCTAGACGGCGAGGCATTGCTCGCCTCGAAGGAGATGCCGGAGAGCGTCGGGCGGCCGCCCGAGCCCGCGTAGCAGAAACCGACATTGTCGAAGCGCAGCACGCCGTCGGTGACGACGAGATCCCTGGCGCCCGCCGCGTCCTCGATGTCAAGTTCTGCGTCGAGCAACTCGAACAGCCGCGTGCCGCAGGTCGAGGCGCGCGCGAACGAGTTGACCCTCAATCCGAGCTGGCGCACCGGCATCTGCAGAATGGTCATGAAGGTGAGCAACAGGGCCAGCGTGCCGACGCTGATTTGACCTGCGATCACTTTCTGGCCACCGAATCAAGGCGCGTCCTGCTTGGCGCGGTCGAACTTTTCCAGCTCGTGCGGCTGCGCGGCGAAGGCACGCACGACACGGATGCCGCCGAGATTCTCATCCATCACCCGGATCTTTAACGATCGCTGATGCCCAGATATGGGAAGGTCAGGCTTCAATGACGGGGAAGGTGAAGGATTGACTGGTCGGGTTTCCGGGCCGAGCTTGTCGGCCGCTCAATCGAAAGCGTCATTTGAGGCGCTTCTTCTCCCGCGTGTAACTGGAAGACACGCTCGTCCAGTTCCTTGTCTACTTCCGTGAGACGATGATTGAGGCGAAGGTAGTCGGTCCAGGTCGGCGTGCGGAACGTTTCTGTCCACTGCATAGGCTTCTGAAGGTTGCGCTGGAGCGTCCAGTTCCGAGCACCGACGCGGCTGTGTACATGACGCCGCTGCCGCAGGAGGTCGAGGAAGGCCTCGACATTTCTCTCGGCTATCAGATATTCGATCTTGACCACGATCGGGCCGCTTCTCGGCTTCAAACTGAGAGCGACAGCTGGGGCGTCGAATTCCTCCAAAGGATCGGGCTCGGACTCGCGGCGCTCGCGAAGAGGAAACAGAACGCCGGCTGCAGCGACGATCAGAAGGGCTACAGCGGAACCCTCGAGCGCCCAGGTCAGCGAATGGTTCTGGGAAACCGTGCCCCATACCCAGCTGCCGGCCGCGATGCCGCCGTCTATCAATGCGTAGTAGATCGAGATTGTGCGACCCACGACCCAGCGCGGGCTCGCCAGCTGCACGCTCACGCCAACCCCCGACCAGGCGGTGACCCAACCGGCGCCGCCCAGGGCGAGTGCAATTGCCGCCACAGCGATCGAAGAGGTCAGAGCCAGGGAGAGGGAGCACGCCGCGCAGGCGAGGCAGGAGAGCCTCATCAGCCTTTCTTGCGACAAGCTCCGTCTGAACAGGCTGTTGGAGAGGCCGGCGAAGACGGCACCGGTCCCGAAGCCAGCCATGAGCGCGCCATAGGCGAGCGGACCTCCTCCCAGCTGGTCGCGGACAACCACCGGCAGCAGCGCGAGTATGGCGATGCTCGCCAAGCCAAAGAGGGTTCCGCGCGCGATCGCTGCCTTGATTTCCGATGACATCGCCGTGAAGCGCAGTCCGTCATAGATCGCCGTCCTCATCAACTCGCGTGGAAGAGGGGACGAGCGAACCTTCCACTTGCAGCGCCAAATAGTGACCAAGGGTACGAAATAGGTGAGCGTGGTCACGGCGAATGCCGCCATGAGGCCGAATGAGGCAACCACAATGCCGCCGAGAGCCGGGCCCACGGTCCTTACAGTGTTGAAACCGACGGAGAGCAAGGTGACGGCCGCGGGAACATCGCGTCGGTCCACGATATCGCCGACAGACGCTTGCCAGGCCGGATCATTGAGAGCACCGCCGCTTGCGATCAAGAAGCTGAAGCCAAGGATCATCCACGGACTAACAAAGCCCAGCGCCACGGACGCGGTCAGCATCGCGGACGCAATCACCATAAGGCACCGACCGGCGAACATGACCCGGCGCCGGCTGAAATTGTCGGCGAGAGCCCCGGCGAAGACGGACAAGACGAAAGCGGGCAGGTTCGATGATGCCTGCACCAGCGCAACCATCAGATCCGAAGTCGAGATCGTTGCCATCAGCCAGCTGATGGCGACAGTCTGCATCAGCCAGCCGAGACTCGAAACCTGCGTGGCGAGCCAGATCGAACGAAAGGTGGGCTGCAAAAGTGGCCCAAAGGTCGTTGGTGCAGCCAAATCTTCGTTTAATCCAGCCACCCTACTCATTTTGCGACCCTTTGCTTTCCGTTATTGTCGTTTCCCATGTAATCTAGGCTGAACCGTGGCGGCTAGAAGAATAGAGAGAAACTGTTTGCCTTGCGGCACAGTTCCTCGTGATTAAGGGTTGCGGCCGAGACGCATGCCCGAGCCGGCTCACCCCGCCTTCGAAGACATCACTGGGTGGAGCCCGGATCTTGCTTGTCGTTTGACGCAGCATGCTTCATCAACGGGCACTTTGCCGAGCGATGCCTTTTCGCGAAACGCGACGATGTTCTTTCGTCGGAACTCTCTCCAACGGCGTTCAATGCGCTGAGTCTGGCTTGGGGCGAGGTGAGGGCTTGCAGATCTTAGACAGGATTGATTCCTGATAAACGCAGACGGTTGCCGGGCCGCGATCGAAGAGGCGCGCGCCTTGCTGCTTCAGCTTGAACAAAAGTCTGACGCGCTCACACATGCCATCGATGACTTTCTGCTCGATCGTGATGAGGCTGGCTTTCATTGTTGAATGTTATGGACACGGCTTTGAACTTTTGGCGCGAACGCTTGCCCGTAGAAGACTGGCAAAGGTCAGGCTTTTGTCGGGGCGGTGGACTCCGCCAGGGGAGAAATGACACCCAAAGCCGGATGGCTGACGCGACGGTCGCCCCGCGTTCCGCACAGTGACGAAGGTAACGGTACGGCTCTTCGGCAGATGGCGCATCCTCATGGTAGCGTCTGGCCGTTCCCTCTGATGCCTCGGCCTCCCACACCTATCCGAACAGGCCCGATCCTGGAGGGTCCTCGAAGTGGGCATGAGGGCGATAGGCCGCGTGGTTGGGGTACCAAGCGTAGGCGCGGTATTGGGCTGGAAATTGGCGACGCGCGACGAAGAAGTCCGAGATCAACTCGTGCAATGGCAATTCCTAACACCGTGGACGTGTTGGAGCAGCCTCATCCTCCTAGTCAGGAACGTCATCAAGGTTATAGGATTGATGCGCGGCGAACCCTCGGAACTCAGGATCATGTTGACATCGCTGTTCGACAGAGCCGACTTCGCGCAAGGAAGCCACATCGTTTCGGAATTGCTTATCGCATGGTCTATCGTCGGCCTAGTCACACCCTTGGCGCGGCGAGGAAGCGGCGGTCGTCGGCGTGATGCATGACGGGAGTCGGCGGCGCCTCACCATAGGCGAAATGCAGGAACCAAAGGAAAGGACCACCTGCATGGAATTGCGAACCGCCCTCGGCGTCTGAGCCGCGACCCTTGCCAACGATCACTCAACCCGCGACGTAGAGCTTCAACCCAGCCTTGGACACGCGAACCGCGCTACCATCGTTGCAGAGGAGCCGTCCACCAGATGGTTGCACTTGTAGTCCGCACGCCTTTGGTCGACATAGCGGACTGGCTCTGGCCACCGGCAAGGTTGAAGAGTGTTCCGTTGTTGCAGTCGTACTTGGCCTACGTGAACCAGATGCCTGAGCACGCGGTCGCGTTTCAGGGTTGATCTACTCGTAAAAAGGAATTGTCTTAGAGCCTGAATCAAAAAGAGTGTTTTGATATCAACTTCTTGCGAGCCTGCGGGTGAGCAGGCGAATGTGAGCGACTATATCCAGGCTTCTGCGGAAGCGAGGGATTTCTCCCAGTCCTTGGCCAGCCTGCGGCATCGCCCCAGCCATGCGAATGTGCGCT
>NZ_JAMYNE010000056.1:0-20613 GCF_040318915.1 Mesorhizobium sp. M0991 | reverse complement strand
CCCCCCCCCCCACGGAGAGGGGGACTGCGCCCTACGAAAGGCCCCCTCTCCGGCCGCTTCGCGGCCACCTCTCCCCCGCATCGCGGTGGGCGAGGAACCCAGGTCTTGAGAGGTCGGCGCGCGACCCCCTCTGTCGCCTTCGGCGACATCTCCTCCACTTGGGTCCCCTTTGGGGGGGAGATCGGCAGTTTCGCCGTCGACCCTCGCTTCCTCGCTGGTCAAAATCCTCGCGGCTTGGCACAGTCGGGCAAAGAGGAGCTTGTCCATGCCGAAGACCGCCAATGCGACGAAACCAAAACCCTGGGCCGAAATGGCGACGCATCTGGTCGATGTCGCCATGGGCCGCAAGCCCGCCGATCTCGTCATCCGCAACGGGCGCTGGGTCAACGTTCATTCGGGCGAGATCATCGCCGGCACCGACGTCGTCATCGCCGGCGGCCGCTTTGCCTATTGCGGGCCGAATGCCGGCCACGCCATCGGCCAGGGCACCAAGGTGGTCGATGCCGGCGGCCGCTATTTGGTGCCGGGGCTTTGCGACGCGCATATGCATGTCGAGAGCGGCATGGTGACAGTGACGGAATTCTGCCGCGCGGTGATTCCCCATGGCACCACATCGATGTTCATCGACCCGCATGAGATCGCCAACGTGCTCGGCCTGCCGGGTGTCCGGCTGATGCATGACGAGGCGGTCGCCATGCCGGTCAACGTGCTCGTGCAGATGCCGTCCTGCGTGCCCTCCGCCCCGGGGCTGGAGCATGCCGGCGCCGAGCTGACCGTCGCCGATGTTGCCGAGGCGATGACCTGGGAGAACATTATCGGGCTCGGCGAGGTGATGAATTTTCCCGGCGTCGCCGCCAATGATCCGGTGATGTCGGGCGAGATCGCCGCGACGGTGAGGGCCGGCAAGACCGTCGGCGGGCACTATGCCTCGCGCGATCTCGGCCTGCCGTTCCACGGCTACGTCGCCGGCGGCCCGGAGGACGACCACGAAGGCACGCGCGCCGAGGACGCCATCGCCCGCGTCCGCCAAGGCATGAAGGCGATGCTGCGGCTGGGCTCGGCCTGGTACGACGTGGCCTCGCAGATCAAGGCGGTGACCGAGAGCGGGCTCGACCCGCGCAACTTCATCCTGTGCACCGACGACAGCCATTCCGGCACGCTGGTGCATGAAGGCCACATGGACCGGGTCGTGCGCCACGCCATCAGCCAGGGCTTGAAGCCGGTGACCGCGATCCAGATGGCGACGCTCAACACCGCCCAGCATTTCCGGCTGGAGCGCGAGATCGGCTCGATCGCGCCGGGTCGGCTCGCCGATCTGCTGATCGTCTCCGACCTGGCCGAAATGACCATCGACGAGGTCTATGGCCGCGGGGTCAGGCTGGCCAAGGGCGGCAAGCTCGAAATCGACATTCCGGCCTATGATTATCCAAAGACGGCGAAGAACACCGTCAAGCTCGGCAAGAAACTCAAGGCAGGCGATTTCGACATCGCGGCACCCATGGGCGCCAACGAGGTCCGGGTGCGCGTCATCGGCGTCATCGAGAACCAGGCGCCGACGCGGGCGCTCGAGGCCGATCTTGCGGTCGAGGACGGGCTGGTCGCCATGGACCGCCGCAACGACGTTTGTCAGATCGCACTGGTCGAGCGTCACAAGGGCACCGGCGGCGTCACCAACGCCTTCGTCTCCGGCTTCGGCTATATCGGCGACTGCGCCATGGCCTCCAGCGTGGCGCACGATGCCCATCACATCATCGTCGTCGGCACCAACAAGCAGGACATGGCTCTGGCCGTGAACCGGCTGGGCGAGGTCGGCGGCGGCGTCGTGCTGTTCTCCAAGGGCAAGGAGCTGGCGCTGGTCGAAATGCCGATCGCCGGGCTGATGTCGGACGAGCGGGCGGAAATCGTCGCCGCAAAGGCGGACCAACTCAGCGACGCCATGCGCCAGATGGGCTGCTCGCTCAACAACGCCTATATGCAGCACTCGCTGCTGGCGCTGGTCGTCATCCCGGAGCTGCGGATTTCCGATGTCGGCCTGATCGACGTGACGACTTTTCAGAAGGTCGATCTGTTCGTTTAGCGCCGTCGAAATGCTGGCTCGACAAGTCGCAATTTCTCAGCTTCCCGCGATCCCTTTCAGGGGCAAATCGCGTACTCTGAAGATTAGCCGAAACATCCCTCGCTTCGTCATCCCAGGGCGGAGCAGGAGCGAAGCGACGTCGCGGAGACCCTGGGATCCATGCCGTTACATCTGTGGCACACGAAAGCGGACCAGAATTCGAGCGCCTTGTGGCACCGGCAGACATTCCAGCGATGATGACGTGCGAAGGGCAACGCGCTGTTGCTGATACAAGCTATTCCGACCGCAGCAATCTTCGGCAGGTGTAATGGCATGGATCCCAGGGTCTGCGCTCCGCTTCGCGTTCGCTCCGCCCTGGGATGACGAAGGCTTATGCTTAATCGCCAGCGTCGGCGGCGGCTTCACCCGCCGGTGGCGATGGTCAGCACCTTGAACGGCGTGGTGATGACGATTTCGGCGACCGAGCCGACGGCCTTGCCAAGGCCCTGGCCGAGATTGTCGAGCTGGGCCGGCGCGGTCTCTTCGGAGGCGAGGCCCGCCGGGGCGCGCAGGCGGTCGCCGAGCAGCTGCACCAGGAACGGGTTGTCGGCGAATTTGGCGTGGTTCAGCCGGTCGACGCCCTTGGTCTTGGTCAGGTCGACCACCGAGACGCCATAGCTGGCGAGGTCGGCCGCGTCGCCATAGTCGCCGACGCGCGGCTTGTCGCCGGAGATCAGGGTCGACAGCCTGAGCGCCCGGTCGTCGCCCGAAAGCAGCACGGCGAACGGCTTGTCTGGCTTGCCGTAGCGGATCATCTGCTTCTTGAACACGTCGACGTCGATGTCGGGCGAGGCAAGGATGACATAGCCGAGCTTGCCGCCGAGGTCGCGCTCGCCGGTGATGGCAAGCTGGCGCAATGCTTCCATGGTCACCCAGGTTCCCATCGAGTGGGCGATGATATCGATGCTCTTGGCGCGGCTCTTGGCGAGCATGCGCAGCGTCGCTTCGAGATCGTCGCGCGCCGCATTGGCGCTTTCCTTGTCGTAGATGTAGCCGGTGGTCTTGCCGCTCGACGCCCAAGAAAACAGCACCGGCGTTCCCGGGTATTTGGTGTCGTGCGCGATCTGCGTCAGCCGGTAGATGCCGTCGTCGAAGCCGTTGTTGAAGCCGTGCACGAAAACCAGCGCGCGGTCGCCGCGCATCGCGATGTCGGCGCCGACCGCCTTGGCGAATTGCGGCGCGCCTTCGTAGAAGGTGACGCCGGTCGCCGTGAAATCCTTCGCCGGATTGCTGTTGGCCGAGCCCTTGACCCGCTCGATGGCGCCGAGCTGGTGGATTTTGGGCACCGTCACCTCGACGCTGGCAAAGCTGGTGGTCGGCGAACGGTCGCCGTCGAACACCTGCCGGGGCTCCTTCGTTGCCCTTTGCCGGGTTGTAGCGACGAAGATCTTGTGCGTCGCCGCGATATCCGAAGCAGGCACGGTGATCGTCGTCTTGTTGAGCAAGTCGTGCGTGTTCTGGCCGGCGCAGCCTGCCAGCGCGAGCGCGAACGCAACGACGAGAAAGATCTTCGAAGGCACGATCACGCGGGCTCCCGCAAAGGCGACGTCGAGCCGGAGACGTCTTGGCCTATTCGATAGAGGCAGAGGCCGGTACGGTCCAGTTCAAACTGTTCCGATGGTGCGGCAAGGGTCAACAATGACTGCTGCGCAATGCAGCTATTGTCCGACCGAGGCGATGCGGTCTGTCACCTCGCGGTCGCTGGCAAACCCGTCATCCTCGCGCAGCTTCTGGCCGATCAACTGCACCAATTCCGGATTGTCGGCGAATTTGGTGTGGTTGAAGCGGTCGGTTCCCTTGACGCTGGAGAGATCGACGACCGACACGCCATAGCTGGCGAGGTCCGCGGCGTTCTTGTAGTCGCCGACGCGCGGCCGTGCGCCGGCGATCAGGCCGGAGAGCCGCAGCGCCCGGTCGTCGTCGGAGAGCAGCAGGATGAACGGCTTGTCCGGCTTGCCGTAGCGGCGCATCTGGCTCTTGAACACGTCGACGTCGATGTCGGGCGAGGCCAGCACGACGTCGCCGAGCTTGCCGCCGAGATCGCGGTCGCCGGTGATGGCGAGTTGGCGCAGCGCCTCCATGGTGACCCAGGTCCCCAGCGAATGGGCGACGATGTCGATGCGCCGCGCGCCGGTCTGCGCCAGCATTCTCAGCGTCACTTCGAGCTGGTCGCGGGCAACGCTGGCGCTTTCCTTGTCGTAGACGTAGTCAGTGGTCTTGGCGCCCGACGCCCAGGAAAACAGCACCGGTGTGCCCGGATAGCCGGAATCATGGGTGATCTGGGTGACGCGGTAGACCGCGTCGTCGAAGCCGGTGTTGTAGCCGTGGACGAAGACCATGACGCGGCCGCCGCGCGCCGCGATGTCGGCACTGAGCGCACTGGAGAATTTCGGCTGGGTGTCGTAGCCGACGACCTCGGAAGCCATGAAGTATTTGGCCGGATCGTCCGACTTGCCGCGCGAGCGGCGCTCGATCTGGCCTGTCTTGTGGATGCCGGGGACGGTGACGTTGACGCGGGCATAGTTCAGCGTCGCCGAGCGCTCGCCGTCGAAGACCTTGTTGGGGTCGTCGGAGCGCTTGCGCGTGGTGGCGATGAAGATCGAGTGATTGCCGGCGATTTCCGTCACCGGCACCGCCATCATGGCGCTGCCGAGCAGTTCCTCGGTTTGGCGGCCGCCGCAGCCGGCGAGCAGCGCGGCAAGAACAATGATGCAAATCGTCTTCAAGGGCACTTAAGCAATTCCACTCCGGCCTAACCAAAGGCCCATCCACCTCCGCCGCACCTCCCGGACAGGCGAAGTGCGGCAGAAGTAAGTCGCAGGCGCCGAAATGCGCTCAGCGCCTAGCGACGGCCATCGCAGTGTTGCGCGAAAGCCAGAACGGCGGCAGGAAGGCCGGGATGTTGGAAAACGGCAGCACTTCCGGCTTCAGCCTTATGCCGAGCACGTCGGTCATGAAGGCGCGGCGCGCCTCGATGCGGCGCCAGGCTTCGGGATAGCGCGCGGCGATCTCTTCGCGCAGCGCCTCGTCGGCCAGCGCGATGCCGTCCTCGATGTTGGTGGTGAAGTAATCGGTGCCGGTCGCCGGAATGATGTCGACCTGCAAGGCCATGCCCGACTTCAATCTGATGTCGGAGCCGGAAAATACCGGCGAATGCATCCATTCGTCGATATGGATGAGATGGCCGGGATTGAGCGATACGCCGAAGAACGGATCGCCGATGCGGTCGTGCACCGCTTGCCACAACGCGCCGCCGGGAACACCGATGCCGACCGTCTCGTACCAGTCGACGACGGCGCAGAAATAGGGCGCGACCAGTCTCTCGACATAGTCCTGGATGCCCCTTGGAAGCTCGGCCGCGTCCTCGACCAGAAAACCGGCGCGGGCGTTGAGCGAGCCCCGGATGCCGTAGGCCATGGTGATCGGGTCGCCGCGCTTGATGATTTCGAGGCGCGGGCTTGGCAAGCCATAGGCCGCGCGCCTGCCGGCCGACAGCATCGGGTGGCAGCATTGCGGCAGGCCGTTGATGCCCATCAGCCGCGCCGCCTGCAATTCGGTCATTCCGGGTTCGATGCTTTGCAGCACATTGCGCAGGCCTTGCGAGGAATAGGTCGCGGCGAATTCGAACGCGGCCAGCTGGTCGGCCTCGTTGATGGCGCGCAGGCCGTCGGCAGGGTTCATCAAAAGGTTCGCCGCGTTGACGATCACGCCCCTATCGCCGGCAAGGCTGCGCAAAGTGTCGGCGATGAAGGACGGCAGGTCGAGCGTCGTTTCGCCAAAACCGGCATCGCCGGAGCCGAACGGCTTCCAGCCGATGGCGCCGATGCGCTGGCCGGCCTTCAGGCCGCAATCGACGAGGATGTCGGCCAGCGCTTGCGAGCGGTCGCGCGGCTGCGCCGGCAGCGAAAACGTCTGGTAGAGCACGCGCTCATACGGCCCGTCGCAGATCTCGGCATAGCCCCAGCCCTCATTGCCGACCAGCAGTTTCGGCGACTTGCCGGGAACGATGACCAGCAGCGTCTCCTCGAAGCGCGGATCGTAGCCGCAGAGATAGGCGACATTGGCCGCATGTTCGCGGTCGCCATAGACGACGAAGGCATCGAATCCGCCGCGCGCGACTAGTGCCGCGATGCGGGCCTCATAGGTGGCGCGCGTAACCAGCGGCATCACCGTCGGCTCGCCGAACTCCGGCAGCGACACGGTTTTCTGGGCCACCGATGCGACAGGCATGAACAGGCGCTCCTAGCGGCCAACGAAGTTTTGGGAACACCCTTTCGGGGTGGCCGGACAATGGCTTCGCGAGGCCGGATATGCAATAGCGGGACCGAATTCGGCTAGCCTGTGGGGTGCTCTTGCCATGACCAGTTTCTCCTCTCGCGTCGCTGCCGCCGCTGCCGCGATCCGCGAGATCTTTCCGGAAACGCCGCTGCAGGAAAACGACTATCTGTCGAAGAAGACCGGCGCGCGGGTGCTTCTGAAGCGCGAGGACCTGACGCCGGTGCGCTCCTACAAGATCCGCGGCGCCTTCAACTTCTTCCGCAAGACGCTCGCCGCCGGCAACGCTGCCGAGCTGTTCGTCTGCGCTTCGGCCGGCAATCACGCGCAGGGCTTTGCCTTCGTCTGCCGCCATTTCGGCAAAAAGGGCGTTGTCTTCATGCCGGTGACGACGCCGCAGCAGAAGATCGACAAGACGCGGCTGTTCGGCGGCGAATTCGTCGAGATCAGGCTGGTCGGCGATTTCTTCGACGACTGCTACCACGCGGCACTCGAATTCACCGAAACTGCCGGCGCACACATGGTGCCGCCTTTCGACCACAAGGACATCATCGAAGGGCAGGCGACCGTCGCCTACGAGATATCAGGCCAGATGCCCGGCGCGCGCATGGCTGATATCGTCATGCTGCCGGTCGGCGGCGGTGGCCTGGCCGCTGGCGTCACCCATTATTTCGCCGACCAGCACCGCGAGACACGTTTCGTCTTTTGCGAGCCGGCCGGCGCCCCGAGCCTGAGCGAGAGCCTTGCCGCCGGAAAGCGGATCAAGCTCGCCAAGGTCGACAATTTCGTCGACGGCGCAGCGGTGGCCGAGATCGGCCGCGAGCCGCTGCGCCACCTCAGGGAATTTGCCGCCGACACCGTGCGGCTGATCCCGGAAAACCGGCTCTGCGCAACCATGATCGAAATGCTCAATGTCGAAGGCGTCGTGCTCGAGCCGGCGGGCGCGCTGGCGATCGATGCACTCAAGGATTTTTCCAGGAAGGAAATCAGGGGCAAGACCATCGTTGCTGTGGTGTCCGGCGGCAATTTCGATTTCGAGCGGCTGCCGGATGTGAAGGAACGGGCGCTGCGCTTCGAGGGCTTGAAGAAATACTTCATCATCCGCTTTCCGCAGCGGCCCGGCGCGTTGCGCGATTTCCTCGAATTGCTTGGCCCTGACGACGACATCGCCCGCTTCGAATATCTGAAGAAATCGGCGCGCAATTTCGGTTCGGTGCTGATCGGCATCGAAACCAAGGACCGCCGCAACTTCGACCTGCTCAAGGCGAATTTCGATGCCGAGAGCGTCCATTACCAGGACATCACCGACAACGAGACGCTCGCCGGGTTCATCATATGAGCAGCAACGATCTTCCGAACACTCCGGCGAAGGTTTTTATCGCGCTGTTCTCCGGCATCAATGTCGGCGGCAACCGCATCGTCAAAATGGCGGAACTCAGGTCATTCTTCGAGCAGCTCGGCTTCTCCGATGTCGCCACCTATGTGCAGAGCGGCAACGCCGTCTTCCGGTCGCCAGAAGGCGATGCAGTCACGCTGACCAGGCAGCTCGAAGCGGAATTCGAGAAGAAATGGGGGTTCCATTCGCGCATCATGGTGCGCGATCTCGGCTGGCTCGAGCGGCTGGCGGCGGACAATCCCTATCCGGAAGTGGCCGGCGAGCCGACCAAGCTGCACGCCTATGCGCTGGAGCACCAGCCGACCGCCGAAGAGATCGCCCGGCTGGCGGAAAAATGCACCGGGCCTGAACGCTTCGAGATCAGGGGCGACGTGCTCTACCTGCATGCGCCCGACGGGCTCGGCAAATCGGTCTTTGCCAATCTCATTCCGCGCGTTCTGAAGGTGCCCGGCACGGCGCGAAACTGGCGCACCGTGCTGATGCTGCTGGAGATGGCCAACGCCGGCCGTTGATAGGTCTTCTACGCGGCCGGAGCGCGTTTCCAGTCGAATGCCAGCTCTTCACGGAAGGCGAAGCGCTTGATGTGCTCGGCGACGACCGTTTCCAGGCGCTCGAGCGAGCCGGCTTCATCGGTCGTCACTGCAATGTGCAGCGCTGCCGGGTCGGCATCGAGAACCGTGCGGCCGAGTGTCAGATCGATGGTGCCGTGGTTCGGGTCGAATTCGACGGGAAACTTGTGCGCCCAATGTTAGCACAGCTGCTGCAGATAGCGGCTGGCATGTTCGGTGGCGACGTCGACATGGCTGCTCGGCATGAATGAATTCTCCCTGGGAATGCGGACGCGAAAACCGAACCAGGGCCCTCCTACGTCCGTTCAAAATGGCGTGATCGGCTACCAGCTGCCCGTGTTCGGCATCGACGCCCACGGCTCGGCCTTCGGCTTTGCCGGACCTTTCTGCAACAGCTCGATCGAGATGCCGTCCGGCGATTTGACGAACGCCATGTTGCCGTCGCGCGGCGGCCGGTTAATGGTAACGCCATTGTCCATCAGCCGCTGGCAGGTGGCGTAGATGTCGTCGACCTCATAGGCGAGATGGCCGAAATTGCGGCCGCCCTTGTAGTCTTCCGGATCCCAATTGTAGGTCAGCTCGACCAGCGGCGCCTTCTCGGAGATGCCGCTTCGCTCGTCTTCAGGCGCGGCGAGGAAGATCAGCGTGTAGCGGCCTTGCTCGTTTTCATGGCGGCGCACTTCCTTGAGGCCAAGCTTGTTGCAGTAGAAATCGAGCGAGGCATCGATGTCGGCGACGCGGACCATGGTGTGCAGATAGCGCATGATTTCCTCCTTATGTTGCGTTGCGGCGCAACATAGGGGCGGCCCGGCCAAAGGGCAATTGGCCACGCTTGCCGGCGCCGGCAAACGGCAAATCCGCTATTCCTGTACGGAACCGTGAAAAAAGGCACGTCAGGTCTTGCACACACCGGAAGCCGCGGTGTTAATCTGATACCAAGAATCAGTTGCAGTGTTTCTTGAAAAAAGGGGGCGTTCTTATGGGGGAAAAGGCCTCTTTCATGGGGCGGGACGGGGCCGGTAACGATGCGTTGAAGCGGGATGAGAGCGCCGATACGGCCGATCTCGTCGAAATCGCCGGCGCCATCAAATGGTTCGACGTGGCCAAGGGCTACGGTTTCATCCTTCCCGATGATGGTTCTTCGGGCGACATCCTCCTCCATGTGACGTGCCTTCGAAAGGACGGTTTTCAGACCGCCCTGGAAGGCGCCCGCGTCGTCTGCCTGGTCAAGCAGGGCGAGCGCGGGCTGCAGGCCTTCCGCGTGCTCTCGATGGATGTCTCCACGGCGGTGCATCCGGCGGAGATGCAGGAGCAGCGCACCCATGTCGCGGTAACGCCGGAAAGCGGCCTCGAACGGGCGCTGGTGAAATGGTTCAACCGCACCAAGGGGTTCGGCTTTCTGACCCGGGGCGAGGGCACCGAGGACATTTTCGTCCACATGGAGACGCTGCGCCGCTACGGCATCACCGAACTCCGGCCGGGCCAGGTGGTGCTGGTCCGCTTCGGACGCGGCGACAAAGGCCTTATGGCTGCCGAAATTCATCCCGATATGGGTACCTTGCCGGTCTCGCATTAGTTCCGGCCGAGGATTTCATATGGCTCACAGGAACCGGCTGACGGCGGGCGCGCTCTGCGCCGGGATTTTCCTCATCGTCGCCACAAGTGCGTTCTTCTATTTTCAGCAACCGAGTTCGGCCGACGGCAAGGCGATGATCCTTCCCATCGACCCGGCGCCGCTTGTCGCGGTGACGAAGGCCGGCGAGCGTTCTTTTTCCGTCGAAATTGCCGACACGCCCGCCGAGCGCGAGGCCGGCCTGATGTTCCGCCGCCACATGGCGGACAATCACGGCATGCTGTTCGTGTTTGGTATGCCGCAGGATGTGAGCTTCTGGATGAAGAACACGCCGTTGCCGCTCGACCTGATCTTCGTCGGCCAGGACGGCCGGATCCGGGCGATCAGGCAAGGCGAGCCGCAGTCGGAGGCGATCATCTCGCCGGACGAGCCAGTGCGCTTCGTACTCGAGCTCAAGGCAGGCACCGCCGCCAAAAAGGGCCTTAAGGACGGCGACCTGCTGCGCCATCCTGCCATCGGCACGGCGCCCGGGCCGGCCGTGCCGCCGCTCCACAAGGGCGATGCGCCGAATGTCGATTCCGACTGAACGGGCAGGATCTTCGGCCGATGCAGTTCTTCTCCCATGACGGTTTCGACCTTGCTTTCCTTGACCGCCAGCCGGCATCGGGGCAGGGCGATCCGGTGCTGATGATCCACGGCTTTGCCTCGAGCCATTACGTCAACTGGGTGTCGCCCGGCTGGTTCAAGACGCTGAACGACGCCGGCTACCGCGCGATCGCCTTTGACAATCGCGGCCATGGCTCGTCGTCGAAAAGCTATGACGAAGCGGACTACACGCCGGCAAAAATGGCGTCCGACGCGGCAGCGCTTTTGAACCATCTCGGCATCGAACGCGCCCATGTCATGGGTTACTCGATGGGCGCGCGCATATCGGCGTTCCTGGCGCTCTCCGACCCGGACAAGGTGGCGACGCTGGTCTTCGGCGGTCTCGGCATCGGCATGGTCGACGGCGTCGGCGACTGGGATCCGATAGCCGACGCCCTTCTGGCCGAGGACCCGGCAGGCACCAGCGACCCGCGCGGCCGCTCGTTCCGTGCCTTCGCCGACCAGACCCGCAGCGATCGCCGGGCGCTCGCCGCCTGCATCGCCACCTCGCGCGAATTGCTGAGCGAGGCCGACATTGCCCGCATTGCCCAGCCGACGCTGATCGCCGTCGGCACCAAGGACGACATCGGTGGCTCGCCGGATGAGCTTGCCGCCTTGATGCCCAACGCCAGGGCTTTTCACATCGAGGGCCGCGACCATATGCTGGCCGTCGGCGACAAGACCTTCAAGCAGCGTGTGTTGGAGTTTTATGCCGAAAATCCGCTGTGAACTGGCGACAGGTGCATTGCCACCATTGGGAAAGCGCGCTGTCGGGCGCGATCGCAACAGGCAGCTAGTGGTGAAAGCCTGACGCATGGTACCAGAAACTCAACTACCGCTCAGGGTGGAAAGCTGATATTCGCTTCGTTAGGGTTAAGGCATGACGTTCGACCCACTACTGATCACCCTCATTGCGCCAGCGGTCCTAATCGTCGGCTCCGCTATTGGTTTGCGGTTTGGGCTTCCCCTCTGGATCGCCCTCTCCATGACCGGGATTGTTCTGGCTGTGGGCGGATATGTTCTTCGTGGGGGTGTTAATCAAAGCTGCCTCATCGACGAGAGCGAGTGCGTTGGCGCAACAGCTACCGCCTATGTCATTTCGGCATTCTGGTTCGTGGCCGTTGTAATACTAATGGTCAGTGCGGCCCGGAACATGCGAAAACATAGCGGGCGCGCAACACGCAAGCCTTGAGGGTCCGCAAAGGGTCGAACCCTGCCACTAGAACCTGTCCGAGTCATGCCTCAAGCGCTTCGATCGACCGCGCCATGTTCTGCCTGGCCTGTGCTTCGAACCGCTGCCGGAACTCCTCGGTGTGAAAGATATGCGGGCGGGCGAGGAAACTCTTCAGAACAGCACTGCGGCCGGCACGCCACATCGGCTCTTCCACCCAGCCATATTCACGGCGAACCGCCTGTTCATAGGCATCGAAGGCGTCAGGCGTCGCACCCAGGATCGCCAGGTCCATGTCGAGGAACAGCGCTGCGTCGCGGACGGCATTGCCGTCGCCAAAGTGCGGCAACTCATGCGTGGCGGTGGCGATGATCATCGCCGTAATGCGGCCGACGCGCTGCTCATCCGTGCGGCCGGCGAGCTTTTTCTCGGCAAGGGCGGCGCTCTTGGCTTCGTTGTCCTTGGCGCGGCTGTCGTAGATCGCGTCGTGAAACCAGATCGCTGCTTCGACTGCTTCAGGATCATGCAGCAACGCCTTGTAATCATTGGCCAGCGCCAGCATCGCCTCGATGTGGCCAAGGTCGTGGTAGTGGCGATCTTCGGCCTCATAGAGCGCGGAAAGCTCGCGCTTCAGCGTCTCGTCGATCAAGGTTGCGTTTTCCATGGCTGCTTGAAATTCCGCCAACCAAATCCATTTGACGAAGCACTAAGGAAAATTGAGTTCACCCGTGCTATGATCTGGCTTATAGGTGCGGCCGGAGAATAGGCAAGCCGCCAACCGAGACATTGGATGGCCGAGACATTGGATGGCCGGAGACATCAGATGAACAGCGTTACGATTTCCCGTCCCACCAGGGTGCAGCCGGTAGATCCGATCTGGCGTTCGATCCGCGACGAAGCGATGGAAGCGGTCAACCGCGATCCGCTGCTGGCGGCGTTCCTCTATTCGACCATCCTCAATCAGGAAAATCTGGAAGAAGCGGTCATTCACCGGCTGGCCGAGCGCCTCGCCCACCAGGACATCGGCTCCGACCTCATTCGCCAGACGTTCAAGGCGATGGCGGCCGACGACAAGGACTGGTCGACGACGGTGCGCGTCGACATCCAGGCCTATTACGACCGCGATCCGGCCTGCGACCGCTTCATCATGCCGGTGCTCTACTTCAAGGGTTTTCATGCCATCCAGACGCACCGGCTGGCGCATTGGCTGTGGAACCAGGGCCGCCAGGATTTCGCACTGTATCTGCAGAGCCGGTCGTCCTCGGTGTTCCAGACCGACATCAACCCGGCCGCCCGCATCGGCAAGGGCATCTTCCTCGACCACGCCACCGGCCTCGTCGTCGGCCAGACGGCGGTGATCGAGGACGACGTGTCGATCCTGCACGGCGTGACGCTGGGCGGCACCGGCAAGGCCGGCGGCGACCGCCATCCCAAGATCCGCTACGGCGTGCTGATCGGCGCCGGCGCCAAGATCCTCGGCAACATCGAGATCGGCCATTGCTCGAAGATCGCGGCCGGCTCGGTGGTGCTGTCGCCGGTGCCGCACAACAAGACGGTTGCCGGCGTGCCGGCCCGCGTCGTCGGCGAGACCGGCTGCGACCAGCCTTCGCGGCAGATGGACCAGCTGTTGCCATCGCAGACGATGGACCACGTCGTCAGCTTCGACATCTGAGCGCTCGGGCAGGGGCTTGGGCAAGGGCTTGTCGCGTCGGACCAACGATGTCGGCGCCGCCCCTCATCTGCCTGCCGGCATCTTCTCCCCGTATAGTGACGGGGAGAAGGGGCTGACCGTAGCGTCGGCGCCCTTTCAGCAACGCTGGAGATTGGCGAAATCCTTTGTGAAGGCGTTCCTTCTCCCCGTCACTATACGGGGAGAAGTGCCCGGCAGGGCGATGAGGGGCGGCGCCGACTTGAGGCGATTGCCCGTCTTCTCTCGTCGGCTTTGCCTTTACATGGTCATTGTCGACGTGTCAGAAGCGCGCTCAAACGAGCAAGCGACGATCGGAGAAGACTGTTGAAGCCGGACGAAATCAGAAAGCTGGACGCCTATTTCAAGCGCACCTTCCAGAACCCCAAACTCGAAGTGAAGGCGCGGCCGCGCAAGGAAGATTCGGCCGAGGTCTATGTCGGCGACGAGTTCCTCGGCATCGTCTTCAAGGACGAGGACGACGGCGACTATAATTTCTCGATGGCGATCCTCGACATCGATCTGGCCTGAGCCGGGAATTTAGCTGGCCGGACCTGCTTGTTGCAGGCGGGACCGCCTGACGGAGCGCAAACCTCGGAGACTGGCTGGAGCATCCCTCCCTTCGTCATCCCAGGGCGGAGCAACGAGCGAAGCGACGCGGCGCAGACCCTGGGATCCATGCCGTTACCTCGCGGCAGTGCTCCGTTCTGACCAGAATCGAATGCTTCTTGGCACCGGCTGAGCGTCCTCTACCAACCAGTCCCGCGAAAAAGTTCGAACCACTCGGATTGGTCTTCTCGATCAGCTCGATCTTCCACCGGCGTGGCCAGCGCTTCAGCGACTTCTCGCGCTGGATGGCGTTGCGAATGTCGAAATGTTCCTCGTACCAGACCAGACGCTGTACGCCGTAGCGGCTGGTGAAGCGCGAGCCTTCGCCAGATTTGTGCTCCGGCATGCGGCGGCCGAGGTCGTTGGTGACACCGATGTAGATCGTGCCGCGCTTCTGGCTTGCAGTCATGTAGGCATAGCCGGTCATGGCTGAAGGGTAGTAGGCATTGTTGCGTACGCAAGCACCGTTCTGAGCCGCTGCATTCTTCGACTGGCGTAACGGCATGGATCCTAGGGTCTCCGCGACGTCGCTTCGCTCCTGCTCCGCCCTAGGATGACGAAGGCGTGGTGGGCCTACAGCTAATCGCAAACCCTGGAGATTGGTAGCCCGATTGGCGGGGCTCCAGCCCAAAGCCCTTCAGGGCCGGTCAAAGGACCAAGCCCTAACGCCCAGTCTTCAGCACACGCGCTGCCTCGCCCGAAATCGCCGCGTCGAGCGCCTGCCAGTCGCCGAGGAATTCCCGGGGGAAGCGGTAGGTGAGGCTGAGATTGTCGCCGACCAGGATGTCGCGCTCGCAGGGCGCCAGCGATTCGTCCGCGCTCGGGCCGCTCAGGCAGCGGGCGACGAACGGATCCCTGCCGGGGCGGTCGGCGACCGCCAGCACTTCGTTGAGATAGCCTGATTTTTCGCTGAAGGCGTAAAGCGTGGTGCCGCCAGGGCCGGGCGTACCCGGCTTGGCGATCAGCGCGCTGTAAATCGGCGCGAAGCGGCCGCTCATGTCGCGCGACATCATCTGCGGCTCGAACGACAGGAAGACGATGTCCTTGCTGGGTCCGGTGTGATTGAAGTCGTTGCGGGCAGCCTCGCTGTAGCCGTCCATCTCGGGATAGCGCAGGTAGAGGTCGAGCCGCGAGGCGATGCCGTCGCGCCGGGCCTGGGCAAAGCGGATGACATTGGCCGGCACGGCGATGATGTTGTTGCCGATGACGACCTCGTAGACCGTGGTGTCGTCGGTGTACCCGGCCATGGCGATCGAGCGGCCGAACCATTTGCCGCCGAGGCTGATCGCCACCGAAAGCAGCGCCAGCGTCGCGAACGCATAAAACACCCGCTTCATCAGCGTCGAATCGACGACGCTGAGTTGCGGGCCCTCTGTGGCGGCTGCCTGCTTCATCGCGATCCTCGTTTGCCGTCCCGCCGGGTGTGCCTGGGCGGCACATCTCGGCGCGGCACGGCTCTTGCTTCGCAGCTTTTGCAGGCGACTGTGCGATTTCATGGTAAACGGAAGGTAAAGATGGGCCTGGTCGAACAAATCATCTTCAGTTTTATGGCTGGGCTGACGGCTTGCGGCCTGGCCGGATCGGCGATGGAGCTGATCGCCGGCCGTAGGCTTGCCTTCGTCCAGCCCTATGTATCGTCGAAGCACATGCTGCGCTCGCTCGCCGCGACGGCTTGCGCCGGGCCGCTGATGTTCGTCAACGAGGCGCTGGACGCCTGGCGCGAGCGTCGCATCTCGGTGCTGGGGCTGATCTCCTGCGGCTGTACCGCAACCATCTGGGCGCTGGCGCTGGGCATGGTGGTGATCGCCATTGCGTCCTGGGCGGCTTCGCTTCTAGGGTCTGGCAGCTTGTCGGTGTGAGACGATCTGGAGACAGCAATGCCGATCTACGCGATTGACGGAAAAGCGCCCGCCTTCGAGGACCCCGACAGCAACTGGATCGCGCCCGACGCCACTCTGATCGGCAATATCAGGATCGGCCGCAATGCCGGCTTCTGGTTCAGCGTCGTCGTCCGCGGCGACGACGAGCCGATCGTCATCGGCGCCGACACAAACGTGCAGGAGCACACAATCATGCACACCGACGCCGGCTTTCCGCTGACCGTCGGCCAAGGCTGCACGATCGGCCACCGTGCCCTGCTGCATGGCTGCACGATCGGCGACAACAGCCTGATCGGCATGGGCGCCATCGTTCTGAACGGCGCGAAGATCGGCAACAACTCGATGGTCGGCGCCGGTGCGCTGGTCACCGAAGGCAAGAAATTTCCCGACAATTCGCTGATCGTCGGCTCGCCCGCGCGCGTCGTCAGGATGCTCGACGAGGCCGCAATCGCCAGGCTGCGCGCCTCGGCCGCGCACTATGTGGCAAACGGCAGGCGGTTCAGGGCGGGGTTGAAGGAAGAACAATCGGCGATGCCCATGAAATAACGGAGCCGGGCCTTAGGATACCGAAAGCATAGCCCCTCCAAGTCAAACCGGCTGGGCGGTCGGCCGGAACAAGATCTCGTTGATATCGACGTCGTCGGGCTCGTTGATCGCGAAGGCGACCGTGCGGGCAAACGTATCTGGCCCCACGGCGATCTTGCTCACGAAGTCCCTGGTGCCCTGTTGGATATCCTGCTCGCTGATATGCTCGAGCAACTCTGTGCTGACAGCGCCCGGCGAGATCACCGTAGTCCGGATATTGTAGGGCTTCACCTCTTTCCGCAGACCCTCGGACAGCGCACGCACGGCGAACTTGGTGGCGCAATAGACTGCCGCACCCGGGTCGACCACATGGCCGTAGACGGACGAGACATTGATAATGTGCCCCGATCGCTGCTCCTTCATGTACGGAAGCGCGGCCGCGATGCCGTAAAGGACGCCCTTGATGTTGACGTCGATCATCCGGTCCCATTCGTCGACCTTGAGCCGTTCGAGCGGGGCTAACGGCATGAGGCCCGCATTGTTCAGCATCACGTCGATGCGGCCGAATTCCCGGACCGCCGTGTTCACCAGGTTCTGGACCTGGCCGGCGTCGGTGACGTCCGTTGTAACGGCCTTGGCCTTGAGCCCAGCGGCGGTCAGTTCCTGGACAAGGGCGTCGATGCGGTGTGACCGGCGTGCACCCAGCACCACGGAAGCGCCTCGTGCGGCAAGATGGCGTGCCGTCGCTTCACCGAGGCCACTGCTGGCACCGGTGATGACGACGACCTTGTTCTCGATTCCTTCGGACATGAGATTCTCCTAGACAAGAATTGAAAGAGTTCAGGTGCGGGGGCCGGCCGAGGCGGCGAGCAAGGCCGAGCCCGTGAGCAGGACCGCGGCGAGAAGGAAGGCGCTCCACCAGCCGGCCACGTCGAACAGCAGGCCTCCTGCAATAGCGCCGCCCGCGATCGCGAACTGGATCAGGGCGACCTGGAGTCCGCCCCCGGCCTCCAGGTCTTCAGGGATGAGCGTGGTCATCCAGGTGTTCCACGCCACCGGGATCGGGGTCGCGAACAGTCCCCAAAGAACCAGCAGGCCGGCCGTAGCGCGTGCATACGGTCCAAAGGCAATCAGCAGTAGAGCGAAGACCGCGATTGCACTCGGCAGCCCGATCAGCACGGCTGTGAGGTGCCGCCGGAGTATGAGGCCGACGATCGACAGTCCCGCCAGGCCACCGAGGCCGACGCCCAATAGAGCCATTGAGAGGGTGTTCACCTCAAGGCCCGTCACGTTTTCCAGAAACGGCCGCAGATAGATCGAGAGCGCGTTCTGCCCGATGAAAGCGAGCCCGGTCGCGCCCATGCCGATGGCGAATCTGCGATTCCGCAGCAGGCCGAACATGCTCGACACCGAGGCGGCCTCCATCGGTGGCATCTTCGGGAGAACGGCCAACTGCCACACGAGCGCCGCAAAGCCGATGGGGACAGTGACGAAAAAGGTCCCCCGCCATCCGATCAGCGATCCGAGGAAGCTGCCGACAGGCGCGGCGATCACCAATGCGAAGGCAGTGCCACCCTGGAGCAAGGCAATGGCCTTGGGCAGGTCGGGTCCCGCGGCCAGGCGGGCCAGAATGGCCGTCGACAGTGACCAGAAACCGCCGATCGCGATGCCGACCAACGCCCGCCCGGCCAGGAAGACCAGGAAGTTGGGAGCAAGCGCCACCGCCAGGCTCGATACCGCCAGCACTGCCGTATAGAGCAGAACCACCGTCCGTCGATCGACGTTTCGCAAGAGCGAGTTGCCGAAGAGGCTGGTAACCACGGCGAAGAATCCGGACACCGCGATTGCCTGGCCTGCCTGACCCTCTGAGACGGCCAGATCCTGAGCGATCGGGGTGAGCAGGCTGACCGGCAGGAACTCCAGTCCGACCAGAAGGAAGGTCAGCAGCGACAGGCAGACCACCGCAGACCATGGGGTCGTCCCGCCGTCAGCAGCGGCGGCCTCGTCCAGCGCGAGTTCAAAAGTCATAAGGCAGTCTCCTGTCCGTTCGCGAACTAAGTAGTCGGGCTGGTCAAATGCGACTAGCGGGTATAATTTTGATGTGGTTGTGAATGAGGCTCATCAATGCCACGCGACGAGTTCGCCGAAATGCGCGCGTTCCTGGAGATCACCCGGACGCGGAGCTTCACCCGAGCAGCCGCCAAGCTCGGCGTCACTCCTTCGGCTCTTAGCCACACCATCAAGTCGCTGGAGTCGCGGCTTGGCGTTCGTCTTCTGTCTCGCACCACGCGCGACGTGGCCCCGACGGCGGCCGGTCAACGCCTCAAGGAAGGCATCGAACCGCATTTCGAAGGGATCGCGGCTGAGGTCAGCGCTCTCGGCGTCCTGCGCGACAGGCCGTCCGGCAACATTCGCCTGGTGTGCACCGACGATTCGGTCGACATTGTCTTCCGCGCCCGGCTGCCAAAGTTCCTGAGCGACTTCCCCGATATCAATGTCGAGCTGGTGGTCGATAACGCCTTCACCAACATCGTCGAGCGCCAGTTCGATGCCGGCGTGCGGCTGGGCGAGTCCATTGCCCGGGACATGGTAGCCGTGCGCATCGGAGCGGACGTGACCTACACTGTGGTCGGCTCACCCCATTACTTCGCCCACCGGACACCGCCGGAGACGCCGCAGCAGCTGACCGACCATAACTGCATCAACTACAGGCTGCCGACGTCAGGATCGGTCTATGCGTGGGAATTGCGGGAAGGCGCGCGCGAGTTCAGCGCTCGGGTCGAGGGGCAACTGACGCTTAACAACATGGGGCCGGCGATCCAGGCCGCGCTTGACGGTGTGGGCTTGGCCTATCTACCGCGCGAACTCGTCCTTCTACACATTGAGAGTGGCCTTCTCCAGGAAGTCCTGACCAAATGGTGCCCGACGTTCCAGGGTTACCACCTGTACTATCCAAGCCGACGCCATCCCTCTCCGGCGTTTTCCGCCTTTGTCGACGCGTTCCGTATCAGGGGCAAGTAACAGCGTTTCGACGGCGAACGACAGCTAGGTATCGCACAAACGGTCGTGCGACAGCTTGGATGACGAAGCGCGGTTGGAGGCAAAGCCGAGATAACTGTATCGAGATGTGTTCCGCCGGAAATGGTGGAGCCGGCCCGGGGACGGGGCCGGCTCCTTAAACCCGGTCGTTGGGGACGGGGAGGGTGGGGACTCGACCGGGTTTTGCGTCGCGTCCTCAGCGGACGCTGGCGACCGCGTCGGAGCGGCCGTCGTTGATCGTCACCCAGGCGCCGGAATTCCGCTCGGACTGGCGCTTCAGGTAGGTGTAGCTGGTATTGGTCCAGGACAGCACCTTGGGCTGGAGATTGTCGAGGATGAACTCTCCAAGGCTAGTGCGCACGGTCAGCACCGCATGGCCGTCGCCATTGCGCTGGCGCACCACCGTCATCAGCAGATCGCCGGCCGGCACGCCGATGCTCATCAGCTCGCGGCGCTTTTCCAGCGCATAGTCCTCGCAGTCGCCGAAGCCGTTATTGGGAAAGGACCAGACTTCCTCCTTGCCCCACATTTCCATGTCGGTGCGCGGCGCGACCTTGCTGTTGACCGAATTATTGACCTTGACGATCATCGCCCACAGCTTGCGGGTGAGCTCGACGGGTGCCCGGCCAGGCGTCCTCTGATTGCATTCCTGCGGAAGCTGCTGGCACAATTCGTAGTGACCGACCGGCTGTGTGGTGCGGCCGCCGGTGTGCATGAAGGCCGGCTCCGCCGCGTTTGCAGTCCCCCAGCCGAAAAGCTGCATCGCTATTGCCGCCAGCAACAGCTTGCCCCTCATCCTGTTCATTATTCAGTCTCCCCGTTTGAGGAGACAATGACAGGGCTGGATTTATTTGACGCAAAAGCGCGAAGTAGACATTAAGTAAAACGCCAATAGAATAAACATAAAATTTGATGCAATTGAGTATAGAATTGTTTAAGGATTCCAGCCGGTGCGTTCCCATGCTTCGTCGCATCGTTCGAACAGCTAGGATGGCAGGACAGACGGGGGGCGCGAAGGATCGCCAGCCTCTCTTCCCGATGGCGCTAGAGTCTTTCACGTTTTGACGGAAGCGTATCCGGCGTTTGCGAAGTAGTTTTTGCATTCGCCGGGTTCGATCGTCGCAACGA
>NZ_JAMYNE010000055.1:0-21148 GCF_040318915.1 Mesorhizobium sp. M0991 | reverse complement strand
GCCATGGAAGAGAAGCTGCGCTTCGCCATCCGTGAAGGCGGCCGCACCGTCGGTGCCGGCATCGTCGTCACCATCAAAGAGTAATTTGGACTTAAACCGATCTGTCGCGGGCGCTGCCCGCGCCGCGCCAGAACAAGGAAGTGACGCATGAACGGACAGAATATCCGCATCCGCCTGAAGGCGTTTGATCACCGGGTGCTCGACGCCTCGACACGGGAAATCGTGTCGACCGCCAAGCGCACCGGCGCCAACGTCCGCGGCCCCATTCCGCTGCCGACGCGGATCGAAAAGTTCACGGTCAACCGGTCGCCTCACGTCGACAAGAAGAGCCGCGAGCAGTTCGAGATGCGCACGCACAAGCGTCTGCTCGACATCGTCGACCCGACCCCGCAAACGGTCGATGCTTTGATGAAGCTCGACCTGGCCGCCGGTGTCGACGTCGAGATCAAGCTCTAAGGAACCAGAGGTCAGCGGGGCGACCCGGAACTCTGAAGGAACAAGAGGCGTGGAGGGGCGACAGCCCCGACAGGGAACTCTAAAGGAATTGAACCGATGCGTTCAGGTGTGATTGCAAAGAAGGTGGGAATGACCCGCATCTACAACGATGCCGGGGAACATGTTCCCGTCACTGTTCTCCAGATGGAGAACTGCCAGGTCGTGGCGCAGCGCACGCAGGAGAAGAACGGCTATACCGCCGTCCAGCTCGGCGTTGGCCTTGCCAAGGTGAAGAACACGTCGAAGGCGATGCGCGGCCATTTCGCGACCGCTTCCGTCGAGCCCAAGGCCAAGGTTGCCGAGTTCCGCGTCTCCGCCGACAACATGATCGATGTCGGCGCCGAGATCACCGTCGAGCATTTCGTCGTCGGCCAGAAGGTCGATGTGACGGGAACCACGATCGGCAAGGGCTTCCAGGGCGTCATCAAGCGGCACCACATGGGTGGCGGCCGCGCGACGCACGGCAACTCGGTGTCGCACCGTACACACGGCTCGACCGGCCAGCGCCAGGATCCGGGCAAGGTGTTCAAGGGCAAGCATATGGCCGGCCACATGGGCGATACCCGCGTCACCACGCAGAATGTCGAGGTCGTCTCGACCGACGCCGATCGCGGCCTGATCCTGATCCGCGGTGCGGTCCCGGGTTCGAAGGGTGCATGGATCCTGGTCCGCGACGCGGCCAAGGTGGCGCTTCCGGCCAATGCGCCGAAGCCCGCCGCGATCCGCGCCGTTGCGACCGATGGTGCCGCCACGAACGAGGCCCCGGCCACAGAGGGAGCGGAATAATGGACCTCAAGATTACAACGCTTGGCGGCAAGGACGCCGGCAAGTTGAAGCTCTCCGAAGAGATTTTCGGCCTTGATCCGCGCGAGGACATCCTGCAGCGCGTCGTGCGCTGGCAGCTTGCCAAGAAGCAGCAGGGCACGCACAAGGCCAAGGGTCGCGCGGAAATCGCGCGCACCGGCGCCAAGATGTACAAGCAGAAGGGTACCGGCCGCGCCCGTCACCATTCGGCTCGCGCTCCGCAGTTCCGCGGCGGCGGCAAGGCCCACGGCCCGGTTGTGCGCAGCCACGAGCACGATCTGCCGAAGAAGGTTCGTGCGCTCGGTCTCAAGCATGCGCTTTCGGCCAAGGCCAAGAGCGCGTCGATCATCATCATCGACGAGCTGAAGCTGACCGAGGCCAAGACCAAGGCACTGATCGCGAATTTCGCGACGCTGGGCCTGAGCAACGCCCTGGTGATCGGCGGCGCCGAGCTTGACAAGAATTTCAAGCTGGCGGCGACCAATATCCCGAACATCGACGTGCTGCCCATCCAGGGCATCAACGTCTACGACATTCTGCGCCGCGGCACGCTGGTCCTTTCCAAGGCCGCCGTCGAGGCTCTCGAGGAGCGCTTCAAATGACCGACCTTCGTCACTACGACGTGATCGTCTCGCCGGCGATCACCGAAAAGTCGACCATGGCTTCCGAGCAGAACCAGGTCGTCTTCAATGTCGCCAAGAAGGCGTCGAAGCCGGAAATCAAGGCCGCCGTCGAAGCGCTGTTCGGCGTCAAGGTGATGGCCGTGAACACGCTTGTCCGCAAGGGCAAGATCAAGCGCTTCCGCGGCACGATCGGCCGCCAGAGCGACGTCAAGAAGGCGGTTGTGACGCTGGCCGACGGCCAGTCGATCGACGTCGCGACGGGTCTCTGAGCAAGGTCGCGAGGACAGAACAATGGCACTGAAAAAATTCAACCCGGTAACGCCGAGCACCCGTCAGCTGGTCATCGTCGACCGCTCGGGCCTCTACAAGGGCAAGCCCGTCAAGGGCCTGACCGAAGGCCTGACCAAGTCGGGCGGCCGCAACAATTACGGCCGCATCACGGCCCGCTTCATCGGCGGCGGTCACAAGCGCACCTACCGTATCATCGACTTCAAGCGCCGCAAGTTCGACGTCGTCGGCACGGTAGAGCGTATCGAGTACGATCCGAACCGCACCGCCTTCATCGCGCTGATCAAGTATGACGATGGCGAGCTGTCCTACATCATCGCCCCGCAGCGTCTGGCTCCCGGCGACAAGATCGTGGCCGGTGAATCGGTCGACGTGAAGCCGGGCAATGCGATGCCGCTGGCCTCGATGCCGGTCGGCACGATCGTCCATAATATCGAGCTGAAGCCCGGCAAGGGCGCTCAGGTCGCCCGTTCGGCCGGTGGTTATGGCCAGCTCGTCGGTCGCGACCAGGGCATGGCGATCCTGCGCCTCAACTCGGGCGAGCAGCGTGTCGTCCACGGCTCCTGCATGGCCACTGTCGGTGCCGTGTCCAACCCGGACCACGGCAACATCAATGACGGCAAGGCAGGCCGCACCGTGTGGCGTGGCAAACGTCCGCACAATCGCGGCGTGACCATGAACCCGGTCGACCATCCACATGGCGGCGGCGAAGGCCGCACCTCGGGTGGCCGCCATCCGGTTTCGCCCTGGGGCAAGCCGACCAAGGGCAAGAAGACGCGGTCCAACAAGGCGACCGACAAGTTCATCCTGCGCTCGCGCCATCAGCGCAAGAGCTAAGAAGAGGTAACGCCAAGTGACTCGTTCGATTTGGAAAGGCCCCTTCATCGACGGCTACCTTCTGAAGAAGGTGGACAAGGTTCGTGAAGGTGGTCGCAATGAGGTGATCAAGATGTGGAGCCGCCGCTCCACCATCTTGCCGCAGTTCGTCGGCTTCACCTTCGGTGTCTACAACGGCCAGAAGCACGTTCCCGTCTCGGTGAACGAGGACATGGTCGGTCACAAGTTCGGTGAATTCGCTCCGACCCGGACCTATTACGGTCACGGCGCGGATAAGAAGGCGAAGAGGAAATAATCATGGGCAAGGCCAAAGCTCCGCGCAGGCTTGCTGACAACGAAGCGCGCGCCGTGTTGCGCACGATCCGTATCAGCCCGCAGAAGCTGAACCTGGTTGCCGCGCTGATCCGCGGCAAGAAGGTCGCGACAGCGCTTTCCGACCTCGAATTCTCGGCCAAGCGGATTTCCGGCACGGTCAAGAAGACGCTGGAATCGGCGATCGCCAACGCGGAAAACAACCACGACCTCGACGTCGATGCGCTGATCGTGGCGGAAGCCTATGTCGGCAAGTCGATCGTCATGAAGCGGTTCCATGCCCGTGGCCGTGGTCGCGCCAGCCGTATCGAGAAGCCGTTCTCGCACCTCACGATCGTCGTTCGTGAAGTCGAAGAAAAAGGGGAGGCCGCATAATGGGCCAGAAAGTCAATCCGATCGGTCTGCGTCTCGGCATCAACCGCACCTGGGATTCGCGCTGGTTCGCGAATACAGGCGAGTACGGCAAGCTGCTGCACGAGGACATCAAGATCCGCAAATATCTTGAGAAGGAACTCAAGCAGGCTGCGATCTCGAAGGTCGTGATCGAGCGTCCGCACAAGAAGTGCCGCGTCACCATCCATGCGGCGCGTCCGGGCCTGATCATCGGCAAGAAGGGCGCCGACATCGAGAAGCTTCGCAAGAAGCTGATGGAGATGACCAAGTCAGAGACGCATCTGAACATCGTCGAAGTGCGCAAGCCGGAGATCGACGCGACCCTGGTCGCCCAGTCGATCGCTCAGCAGCTCGAGCGCCGCATCGCGTTCCGCCGCGCCATGAAGCGCGCCGTGCAGTCGGCGATGCGCCTCGGTGCCGAAGGCATCCGCATCAACTGCGCCGGCCGTCTCGGCGGCGCCGAGATCGCGCGCATGGAATGGTATCGCGAAGGCCGCGTGCCGCTGCATACGCTGCGCGCCGATGTCGACTACGGCACGGCCGAGGCGAATACGGCCTACGGTATCTGCGGCGTCAAGGTCTGGGTGTTCAAGGGCGAGATCCTCGAGCACGACCCGATGGCTTCGGAGCGCCGCGCCACCGAGGGCGATCATGCGCATGGCGGTGGTGGTGAGCGCGAACGCGGTCGCCGTCGCGAAAACGCGTAAGACAGTTAGGAATTTGGAGTTAGAACGATGCTGCAGCCAAAGCGCACAAAGTTCCGCAAGCAGTTCAAGGGCCGCATCCACGGTACCGCCAAGGGCGGCACCAATCTGGATTTCGGTGGATTCGGGCTGAAGGCGCTTGAGCCGAACCGCGTCACCGCGCGCGAGATCGAGGCGGCCCGCCGCGCGATCACCCGCGAGATGAAGCGTGCCGGCCGCGTGTGGATCCGTATCTTCCCGGACGTGCCGGTGACGTCGAAGCCGACCGAAGTCCGTATGGGCAAGGGCAAGGGCGCGGTCGACTACTGGGCGGCACGTGTCAAGCCGGGCCGCATCATGTTCGAGATCGACGGCGTCAACGAGGAAACCGCCCGTGAGGCGCTGCGTCTCGGCGCGGCCAAGCTCTCGGTCAGGACGCGCTTCGTACAGCGCATCGCAGAATAAGGACGGGCTGATCATGAAAGCCGAAGACATCCGGACCAAGACCCAGGACCAGCTGACCGACGACCTGGCCAGCCTGAAGAAGGAGCAGTTCAACCTGCGCTTCCAGAAGGCCACTGGCCAGCTTGAGAAGACCGCGCGCGTGAGGCAGGTCCGCAAGGACATTGCGCGTATCAAGACCATCGCTGCGGAAAAGTCCGCGGCCAAGAAGGCTTAAGGACGAAAACCATGCCAAAGCGCATTCTGCAGGGCACCGTCGTCAGCGACAAGAACGAGAAGACGGTTGTCGTCAAGGTCGAACGGCGCTTCACGCATCCCGTGATGAAGAAGACCGTGCGCATGACCAAGAAGTACAAGGCGCACGACGAGAACAACGCCCACAAGGTCGGCGATCAGGTGTTCATCCAGGAATCGAAGCCGATTTCCAAGGACAAGCGCTGGGTCGTGGTGTCTTCGGACCAGGCCTGATCAGGGCGAACGAAACGAATTTTGGACAGACCGGGGAGGGGTGAGAAACCCGTCCCGTTAGAAAAGAAGAAGGCGGCCAGTCATGATTCAGATGCAAACAAACCTCGACGTCGCGGATAATTCCGGCGCCCGTCGTGTCATGTGCATCAAGGTGCTGGGCGGCTCGAAGCGGAAATACGCTTCCGTGGGCGACATCATCGTGGTGTCGATCAAGGAAGCCATCCCGCGCGGCCGCGTCAAGAAGGGCGATGTGATGAAGGCGGTCGTGGTTCGCACGGCCAAAGACATCCGCCGCCCGGACGGCAGCGTGATCCGTTTCGACAAGAACGCAGCCGTTCTCGTCGACAACAAGAAAGAGCCGATCGGCACGCGTATCTTCGGACCGGTTCCGCGCGAACTCCGCGCCAAGAACCACATGAAGATCATCTCGCTCGCGCCTGAAGTGCTGTAAGGAGCCGGACCAATGCAAAAGATTAGAAAAGGCGACAAGGTCGTCGTGCTGGCCGGCAAGGACAAGGGCCGTTCGGGCGAAGTCCTTTCGGTGCAGCCGAAGGATGACACCGCGCTGGTGCGCGGCGTCAACCTGATCCGTCGTCACCAGAAGCAGTCCCAGTCCCAAGAGGGCGGGATCATCACCAAGGAAGCGCCGATCCAGCTGTCGAACATCGCGCTGGCCGACCCCAAGGATGGCAAGCCGACCCGCGTCGGCTTCATCTTCCAGAAGGACGGCAAGAAGGTGCGCGTCGCCAAGCGCTCGGGAGAAGTCATCAATGGCTAAGGCTCAAACCAAGCAGGCAACTGCCCAGAACACGCCGCGCCTCAAGCAGGTCTACAACGAGACCATTCGCAAGGCGCTGCAGGAGCAGTTCGGCTACGAGAACGAAATGCAGGTTCCGCGCATCGACAAGATCGTCCTGAACATGGGCGTCGGCGAGGCAACCGGCGATTCGAAGAAGCCTTCGATCGCGGCGGAAGACCTTGCAATGATCGCCGGCCAGAAGGCCGTTGTCACCCGCGCCCGCAACTCGATCGCCGGCTTCAAGGTCCGCGAGAAGATGCCGATCGGCGCCAAGGTCACGCTGCGCAAGGAACGCATGTACGAGTTCCTCGACCGCCTCGTGAACATCGCACTGCCGCGCGTCCGCGACTTCCGCGGGCTCAACCCGAAGAGCTTCGATGGCCGTGGCAACTATGCCATGGGCATCAAGGAACACATCGTGTTTCCGGAGATCAACTACGACAAGGTTGATCAGATCTGGGGCATGGACGTCATCGTTTGTACGACTGCGAAGACGGACGACGAAGCCAGGGCATTGCTCAAGGCCTTCAACTTCCCCTTCCGCCAGTAACGGCAGCGAGAAAAGGAAAAATCTGAAATGGCAAAGACCAGCTCAGTCGAGAAGAACAACAGGCGCCGCAAGCTTGCGGACCAGTTCGCTGCCAAGCGCAAGGTGCTCAAGGCGATCATCATGGATCAGTCCAAGCCGATGGAAGAGCGCTTCCGCGCCCAGCTGAAGCTTTCGGCGCTGCCGCGCAACTCGGCCAAGACCCGCATCCGCAACCGCTGCGAAGTCACCGGACGCCCGCGTGCCTATTATCGCAAGCTCAAAGTATCGCGCATCGCGCTTCGTGATCTCGGCAATAACGGCCAGATCCCGGGCCTGGTCAAGTCGAGCTGGTAAGGAGGACATAACATGTCATTGAGCGATCCTCTCGGCGATATGCTGACCCGCATCCGCAACGCGTACGGCCGTAAGAAGTCGAGCGTTTCGACGCCGGCTTCGCGCCTGCGCACCCGCGTCCTCGACGTGCTGAAGGCCGAAGGCTATATCCGCGACTACAGCCAGACCGACTTCGACAACGGCAAGTCCGAAATCGAGATCGAGCTGAAGTATTTCGACGGTGCGCCGGTGGTGCGCGAAATCGCCCGGGTCTCGAAGCCCGGCCGCCGCGTCTACGTTTCGGCCAAGTCGATACCGCACGTCGCCAACGGCCTCGGCATCGCCATCCTTTCGACGCCGAAGGGCGTGATGGCCGACCACGAAGCGCGTGAACAGAATGTCGGCGGGGAAATCCTCTGCCAGATCTTCTGATCTGGTATGTGACCCGGTTGGAAACAGGTTTTCGGGATCAAGTCCCGAAAGCTGAGACCTGAAACAAGAGAAGTGACGAGGACAACAAAATGTCTCGTATTGGAAAGAAACCCGTTTCGCTGCCGCAGGGCGTGACCGCGACCGTCAACGGCCAGACCGTGACGGCGAAGGGTCCGAAGGGCGAGCTGAAGTTCGTGGTGAACGACGAAGTGCTGGTCAAGATGGAAGGCAGCGAGATCGCTGTCCAGCCGCGCGACCAGACCAAGACCGCCCGCTCCAAATGGGGCATGTCGCGCACGCAGATCGTCAACATCCTGCAGGGCGTCAAGGACGGCTTCGAAAAGAAGCTCGAGATCACCGGCGTCGGCTATCGCGCCGCCATGCAGGGCAAGAACCTGCAGCTGGCGCTAGGCTTCAGCCACGACGTCGTCTACGAGACGCCGCAGGGCGTGACGATTTCGGTGCCGAAGCCGACGGAAATCACGGTGACCGGCATCGACAAGCAGCAGGTCGGCCAGGTTGCCGCCGAAATCCGCGAGTATCGCAGCCCCGAGCCCTACAAGGGCAAGGGCGTTCGCTATGCTGGCGAGAAGATCGTCCGCAAGGAAGGCAAGAAGAAGTAATTTTAACGCCGCGGGGAGCGGTCGCGGGAGGCTTGTCCTACCGCATATGGTTGCCCCCGTTTTTTGAAGGCAAGGAACTGACATCATGGGCTCGAAAGAATCTACCCAACGCCGCGCTCAGCGCGTCCGCCGCCAAATCAAGAAGGTTGCCGGCGATCGCCCGCGCCTGTCGGTCCATCGCACGTCGAAGAACATCTACGTCCAGGTGATCGACGACGCCAAGGGCCACACCATCGCTGCTGCCTCGACGCTCGAGAAGGAGCTCAAGGGTTCGCTCAAGACCGGCGCCGACACCGCGGCCGCAGCTGCCATCGGAAAGCTGATCGCCGAGCGTGCCTCGAAGGCCGGCGTCAAGGAAGTCGTCTTCGACCGCGGCGCCTACATCTACCACGGCCGCGTCAAGGCGCTGGCCGAGGCTGCCCGTGAAGGTGGTCTGAGCTTCTAAAAACGAAATTCGCCCCCGGCGACCCACAGAGGTGCCGATATCATCATCAACCGTGCTTCCGGAAAAAAACAAGGAACAGGATATGGCACAGGAACGTAGGGATGGCGGCCGCGGCCGTGATCGCGAAGAGCGCGACGACGGCATGGTCGACAAGCTCGTCCACATCAACCGTGTCGCCAAGGTCGTCAAGGGCGGCCGGCGCTTCGGCTTCGCGGCACTCGTCGTCGTCGGCGACCAGAAGGGCCGTGTCGGCTTCGGCCACGGCAAGGCACGCGAAGTGCCGGAGGCGATCCGCAAGGCGACCGAATCGGCCAAGCGCGACATGATTTTCGTGCCGCTGCGCTCGGGCCGCACGCTGCACCATGACGTCGAGGGACGCTGGGGCGCGGGACGTGTTCTGCTGCGCGCCGCCAAGCAAGGTACCGGCATCATCGCCGGCGGCCCGATGCGCGCCGTTTTCGAGACTCTCGGCATGCATGACGTGGTCGCCAAGTCGATGGGTTCTTCGAACCCCTACAACATGGTTCGCGCCACTTTCGACGCGCTGAAGAGCCAGATGCATCCGAAGGATGTGGCTGCCGCGCGCGGCATCAAGTATTCGACCCTTCAGGCCCGCCGCGGCACCGCCGTTGCGACTGAAGAATAGTCGACGCTGACCAGGGATCTGACCATGGCCAAGAAAGCAACCAAGACCATCACCGTCGAGCAGATCGGTTCGCCGATCCGCCGGCCGAAGGAGCAGCGCGCAACGCTGGTCGGCCTCGGCCTCAACAAGATGCACAAGCAGCGCACGCTTGAGGATACGCCCTCGGTGCGCGGCATGATCGCTGCCGTCCAGCATCTCGTCCGCGTCGTGGACGAGGGCTGAGCCAAAGCGCAGGAGAACCCAGATGAAACTTAACGATCTGCGTGACAACGACGGCGCGACGCATTCCAAGAAGCGTCTTGGCCGTGGCATCGGTTCCGGTTCGGGCAAGACCGCGGGTCGCGGCGTCAAGGGCCAGAAGGCGCGCTCCGGCGTCGCCGTCAACGGCTTCGAGGGTGGCCAGATGCCGCTCTACCGCCGCCTGCCGAAGCGCGGCTTCAACAATATCTTCGCCAAGAGCTTCACCGTCGTGTCGCTGGCCCGCATCCAGGCGGCGCTCGATGCCAAGAAGCTCGACGCTAAGACTGTTGTGACGGCCGAGGCGCTGGTTGCGGCCGGCGTCATCCGTCGGGTCAAGGACGGCGTGCGCATCCTTTCGGACGGCGACATCAAGGCCAAGCTTGCCTTCGACGTGGCCGGAGCCTCCAAGGCCGCGATCGAGAAGATCGAAAAGGCCGGCGGCTCGGTGAAGCTGCCTGAGAAGGCAGCCGCCGAGTAACGGCAATTTGAAGCACGGTCGGCAAAGGTGGAATTCGGTTTTGCCTTCGGTCGTGCTTTGATCCGACAGATGTGGCGGCCGCATCAACGCGGCCGCTTGCATGTTTGCAGTCCGGAGCTTATCTCGTGAGCTTCGGTGACACGCGCCGCCTGAGCTGCGGGCATCGAGCGTGACCAAGCGGAGAATCAGGCATGGCTTCGGCTGCTGAACAACTAGCCTCGAATCTGAATTTTTCGGCCTTCGCCAAAGCCGAGGATCTGAAGAAGCGCATCTGGTTCACCATCGGCGCGCTGCTCGTCTACCGTCTTGGCACCTATATCCCGCTGCCCGGCATCAATCCCGACGCTTTCGCCCAGGCCTTCTCGTCGCAGAGCAAGGGCGTGCTCGGCATGTTCAACATGTTCGCCGGCGGCGCCGTGCAGCGCATGGCGATCTTTGCCCTTGGCATCATGCCCTATATCTCCGCTTCAATCATCATGCAGCTGATGACCTCGGTCATTCCATCGCTGGAAGCGCTGAAGAAGGAAGGCGAGCAGGGCCGCAAGATCATCAACCAGTACACGCGCTACGGCACCGTGCTTCTGGCGCTGGTTCAGGCCTACGGCATTTCGGTCGGGCTTGAGGGCGGCAACGGCATCGTCAACGATCCCGGCATGTTCTTCCGCATCTCTACCGTCGTCACGCTGGTTGGCGGCACCATGTTCCTGATGTGGCTTGGCGAGCAGATCACCGCTCGCGGCATCGGCAACGGCATTTCGCTGATCATCTTCTCCGGCATTGTCGCCGGCTTGCCGCGCGCCATCTCCGGCACGCTGGAGCTTGGCCGCACCGGCGCCCTGTCGACCGGCCTGATCCTGGCAATCATCGTGCTGGCCATCATCGTCATCGCGCTGATCGTCTTCTTCGAGCGCGCGCAGCGCCGCCTGCTGATCCAGTATCCCAAGCGCCAGGTCGGCAATCGCATGTTCCAGGGCGATACCTCGCATCTGCCGCTTAAGCTCAACACCTCCGGCGTCATTCCGCCGATCTTCGCCTCGTCGCTGCTGCTGCTTCCGGCAACGGTTGCCGGCTTCTCACAGACGACCAACATGCCTGCCTGGGCCAGCACCATCCTAGCGGCGCTCGGCCACGGCCAGCCGCTCTATATGGCCTTCTACGCGGCGATGATCGTGTTCTTCGCCTTCTTCTATACGGCGATCGTCTTCAATCCGAAGGACACCGCCGACCAGCTCAAGAAGCATTCGGGCTTCATCCCGGGCTATCGTCCGGGCGAGCGCACTGCGGATTATATCGACTATGTGCTCACCCGCATCACCGTCGTCGGCGCCATTTATCTGGTGCTGGTCTGTCTGCTGCCTGAGTTCCTGATTTCAGCGACTGGCGTACCGTTCTACCTTGGTGGCACTTCGCTCCTGATCGTGGTCAGTGTAACGCTCGATACGGTGGCGCAGATTCAGGGTCACCTGATCGCGCACCAGTATGAGGGCCTGATCAAGAAGTCGAAGCTGCGCGGGGGGAAAAAGGCCAGATGAGGTTGATATTGCTTGGACCGCCGGGGGCGGGCAAGGGGACACAAGCACTGAGATTGGTAGAACGACACGGCATCCCACAGCTTTCCACGGGGGACATGCTGCGTGCTGCTGTTCAGGCCGGCACCGAAGTCGGCAAACGCGCCAAGGCGGTGATGGACGCTGGCGAACTGGTGTCCGACGCTATCGTCAACGCCATCGTGGCTGAGCGCATCGATCAAGCTGATTGCGCAAATGGCTTCATCCTTGACGGATACCCGCGAACCCTGGTGCAAGCGGACGCCGTTGAGGAAATGCTGTCGGATCGCGGACTGGAGCTCGACGCGGTCATCGAATTTGTCGTCGACGACAAGGCGCTGGTTGGCCGAATCGTCAAGCGCGCCGAAGAAGCCAAGGCCGCAGGCCTGCCGGTGCGCAAGGACGACAGTCCAGCGGTGTTCGAAGAACGCTTGAGGGAATATTACAAGAAAACCTCGCCGCTGATCGGCTACTACTACGCCAAGGGCAAACTCAGGGGCGTCGATGGCATGGCCGACATCGATGCGGTGACGCAGCAGATCGAGGCGGTGCTCAGGGCGACAACCCGGCAGGTTGGCCAGGCGGCCGGCTAGAGAATCGAACGATTGCGCTTGACTGGAGCGGTCCGCTGGGGTATGGCGGCCCGTCTTCCTATCAGGCATGAGGCTTGCTTGTCCGCAAGGGCAAGGCAGGCCGCTTTGAACTGGAAACTCCCGCAAGGGCCGGCCTCCACCGGACGCGGGGCAACTTGAAGCGCCGGCTCGTCCGGCCTATATGGAGAAGAGAAGAACATGGCTCGTATAGCCGGCGTCAACATTCCGACCAACAAGCGCGTCGTCATTGCGCTTCAGTATATTCACGGCATTGGCAAGAAGTTCGCCCAGGAGATCGTCGACAAGGTCGGCATCCCGGCCGAGCGCCGCGTCAACCAGCTGACCGACGCGGAAGTGCTGCAGATTCGCGAGACCATCGACCGCGACTACCAGGTCGAGGGCGATCTGCGCCGCGAAGTGTCGATGAACATCAAGCGGCTCATGGACCTCGGCTGCTATCGCGGCCTGCGTCACCGCCGCTCGCTGCCGGTTCGTGGTCAGCGCACGCACACCAATGCGCGCACCCGCAAGGGCCCAGCCAAGTCGATTGCCGGAAAGAAGAAGTAATTTAGGGCAGTAAGGGAGTAGGGCAGTAAGGCAATAGGGAACAGCCGCCAATTGGATTGCGCGTTTCCCTACTCCCTTACTGCCCTATTCCCCTACTCCCTTACGAAGGTGGAGCCGCTGGCATTACGGCGGTGTAGAGATCAACTGAAAGGACTATCATGGCCAAGGAAGCCGCTCGTGTTCGCCGTCGCGAACGCAAGAACATCTCGTCGGGCGTTGCCCACGTCAACTCGACCTTCAACAACACGATGATCACCATCACCGACGCGCAGGGCAATTCCATTGCCTGGTCGTCGGCCGGAGCCCAGGGCTTCAAGGGATCGCGCAAGTCGACCCCGTTCGCTGCCCAGATGGCCGCCGAGGATGTTGCCAAGAAGGCGCAGGAACACGGCATGCGCATGCTCGAGGTCGAGGTCTGTGGACCCGGCTCCGGTCGTGAATCGGCGCTTCGCGCGCTGCAGGCAGCCGGCTTCACCATCACCTCGATCCGTGATGTGACGCCTATCCCGCACAATGGCTGCCGCCCGCGCAAGAAGCGCCGCGTCTAAAGAATTTACCGAACGCCGCGCGAGCGCCTCAAGGGCGCTCCTCCACGGCATTCCAGGTCGCCCGCCACGATTGGATGGTGGCGGGACAACGGAAGGAAAGCACTATGATCCAGAAAAATTGGCAAGAACTGATCAAGCCGAACAAGATCGAGTTCTCGTCGAAGAAGAAGACGCTGACCACGCTGGTCGCCGAGCCGCTCGAGCGCGGCTTCGGCCTCACCCTCGGCAACGCGCTGCGCCGCGTGCTTCTGTCTTCGCTGCGTGGCGCGGCTGTGACCGCCGTGCAGATCGACGGCGTTCTGCATGAATTCTCGTCCATCGCCGGCGTGCGCGAGGACGTGACCGACATCGTCTTGAACATCAAGGAAATCGCCATCCGCATGGAAGGCGACGGCCCCAAGCGCATGGTCGTACGCAAGCAGGGACCGGGCGCGGTCCTCGCCGGTGACATCCAGACGGTTGGCGACGTCGAGATCCTCAATCCCGACCACGTCATCTGCACGCTGGACGAAGGCGCTGAAATCCGCATGGAATTCACCGTCGACACCGGCAAGGGCTATGTGCCGGCCGACCGCAACCGCGCCGAAGACGCGCCGATCGGGCTGATCCCCGTCGACAGCCTGTATTCGCCGGTCAAGAAGGTCTCCTACAAGGTCGAGAACACCCGCGAGGGCCAGGTTCTCGACTATGACAAGCTGACCATGACCATCGAGACCGACGGTTCGATTTCGGGCGAGGACGCGGTGGCCTTCGCCGCTCGCATCTTGCAGGACCAGCTTGGCCTGTTCGTCAATTTCGACGAGCCGCAGAAGGAAGTCGCCGCCGAACAGGTTACCGAGCTTGCCTTCAACCCGGCGCTGCTCAAGAAGGTCGACGAGCTCGAGCTCTCGGTGCGTTCGGCCAACTGCCTGAAGAACGACAACATCGTCTATATCGGCGACCTGATCCAGAAGACCGAAGCCGAGATGCTGCGCACCCCGAACTTCGGCCGCAAGTCACTGAACGAGATCAAGGAAGTCCTGGCGGCGATGGGCCTGCATCTCGGCATGGAAGTGCCGGACTGGCCGCCGGAAAACATCGAAGACCTCGCCAAGCGTTACGAAGATCAATACTGAGGCTCAGGCCTCTTGAACCCGCAATGAAGGAGAAGAGCCATGCGCCACGGATTTAAAGGCCGCCGGTTCGCCCGCAGCATAAGCCATCGCAAGTCGATGTTTGCCAACCTTGCCGTGTCGCTTATCGAGCACGAGCAGATCCTCACCACGCTGCCGAAGGCGAAGGATTTGCGTCCGATCGTCGAGAAGCTGGTGACGCTCGGCAAGCGCGGCGATCTGCATGCCCGCCGGCAGGTGATTGCCCAGATCGGCAATGAAGGCGTCGTCAAGCGCCTGTTCGATACCATCGCGCCGCGTTATGCCACTCGCAATGGCGGCTATCTGCGCATCATGAAGGCCGGCTTTCGCCACGGTGACAATGCGGCAATGGCGGTCATCGAGTTCGTCGACCGCGACACCTCGGCCAAAGGCGCCGGCGACCGCGCCCGCATCGAGGCCGAAGGCACCGAAGAGGAAGCCGCAGCTGCATAAGCTTCGGTTGTCCTGAGAAGTTCAAAGGGGCCTGCGGGCCCCTTTTTCTGTTTCCGAAGGTGCCGGGCAGGGCTGGTAGGCGTTTTGTCACCGGTTTTTGCGGCGACCACCCAAATTAATCGGATTTCAGCGGCTTAGCCTTTCATTTTGCACAATCGTCAGGACAATGGCGCCCGACTTGGAGGATTCGGAATGCGCGTTAAACGGCTGTCCCTTGTTCTGATCTGCGCCTTGATGGCGTTGGCCGTCGTGCCGGCGGCCAGGCACGCGCTGGCGGAGGAGACCAAGCCAGATCCCGGTCTGTCCGACGTGCTGACCGATCTGCTGCATGGCGTCGAAGGCGAAAACGCCACTTCCGGCCCCGACAAGCGCGTGCCGTTCGGCCGCGAGGAGGTGCAGCTGTCCTTCGCGCCGCTGGTCAAGCAGACGGCCCCGGCCGTGGTCAATGTCTACGCCTCGCAGACCGCCAAGGTGACGTCGCCCTTTGACGGCGATCCGTTCTTCGAGGAGTTCTTCGGCCGCTCGCAGCCGCGCGCGCAGTCTTCGCTCGGTTCGGGGGTGCTGGTTGATCCCACCGGCGTCGTGGTCACCAATTTCCATGTCGTCAAGGACGCTGACCAGGTCAAGGTCGCGACCGCCGACGGGCGCGAATTCGACAGCAAGGTGCTGCTCAAGGATGAGACGCTCGACCTCGCCGTGCTCAAGATTTCTTCTGACAAGCCGTTCCCGGTGATCGCTATCGGCGATTCCGACGCGCTCGAGGTCGGCGACCTAGTGCTGGCGATTGGCAATCCGTTCGGTGTCGGCCAGACCACCACCAGCGGCATCATTTCGGCGGTTGCGCGCAGCCATATCGGCGTCTCCGATTCCAGCTTCTTCATCCAGACCGACGCCGCCATCAATCCCGGCAATTCCGGTGGCGCGCTGGTCAACATGGGAGGGCAACTGATCGGCATCAACACGGCGATCTATAGCCGTAGCGGCGGCTCGATCGGCATCGGCTTTGCCATCCCTTCGAACATGGTTCGCGCTTTCGCCGATGCGGCCAAGGCCGGGCTCGACTTCTTCGAGCGGCCGTATGCCGGTGCCGAGTTCGAGGCGGTGACGCCGCAGATTGCCGAATCGCTCGGCATGGACAAACCGACCGGCGCGCTGGTTTCTTCGGTCGAAGAGGCGGGACCTGCTGCCAAGGCAGGGCTCAAGCCTGGCGACGTGGTGCTGTCGCTCAATGGCAGGCCGGTCGAGAGCGTCGGGGCGCTGGACTACCGGATGGCGACGCTGTCGATTGGTACGAATGCCAGCTTCGGCGTTCTGAGCAAGGGTCAGCAAGCGACGATGGACATCGCGTTGGAACGGCCGCCTGAGGGCGCCAAAGCTGCGGAACTCACATTGCGCGGCCGCAGCCCGTTTTCCGGTGCCAAGATTGCCGAACTGTCGCCACGGCTTGCCCAACGGCTCGGTCTGCGCACCGATGTCAAAGGCGTAACCGTGGTCGACATCAACCGCGATTCGCCCGCTGCCGATTTTGGCTTCCAGCCAGGGGACATCGTGCGTGAGGTCAATGGCCTGACGATCGACAAGGCGGCGACCCTGGAACAGGTAGCCCAGCAGGATACGCGCTGGTGGCGCTTTACCGTCGAGCGCGGCGGGCAGATACTGCGCCAGGTGTTGCGTTACTGAGCCCGACCGTCAGCATGATCGGGCTCCAGGCAGAAGAAGTTGCATGGCCGATCTGTTCAGTGTCGATGAACCGGAAAAGACGCCGCCCGGCAGGCCGCTGGCGGACCGTCTGCGCCCGAAGAATCTCGGCGAGGTCGTCGGCCAGGAGCATCTGACCGGACCCGACGGCGCGCTGACGCGGCTGATCGGCTCCGGCTCGCTCGGCTCGATGATCTTCTGGGGCCCGCCCGGCACCGGCAAGACCACGGTCGCACGGCTGCTTGCCGGCGAGACAAGCCTCGCCTTCGAACAGATCTCGGCGGTGTTTTCCGGCGTTGCCGACCTGAAGAAAGTGTTCGAGGCAGCGAAGCTGCGCCGCTCCAACGGCCGCCAGACACTGCTGTTCGTCGACGAGATCCATCGCTTCAACCGCGCCCAGCAGGACAGTTTTCTGCCCGTGATGGAAGACGGCACCGTCGTGCTGGTCGGCGCCACCACGGAGAATCCATCCTTCGAGCTTAACGCCGCGCTGTTGTCGCGCGCGCGTGTGCTGGTCTTTCACTCGCTCGGCGAGGACAGCATCGCCAAGCTGCTGGCGCGGGCCGAGGAGGCAGAGGGTAGGGCGATGCCGCTCGATGAAGACGCGCGGGCGATGCTCATCCGCATGAGCGACGGCGACGGCCGCGCGGCGCTGACGCTCGCCGAAGAGGTCTGGCGCGCAGCGAAATCAAAGGAGGTGTTCGGCGCCGAGGCCCTGCAGCGCATCGTCCAGCGCCGCGCACCGATCTACGACAAGGGCCAGGACGGCCACTACAATTTGATCTCAGCCTTGCACAAATCGGTGCGCGGCTCCGACCCCGACGCGGCACTCTACTATCTCGCCCGCATGTTCGACGCCGGCGAAGATCCGCTTTATCTCGGGCGCCGGCTGGTGCGCATGGCGATGGAGGATATCGGGCTGGCCGACCCGCAGGCGCTCGTCGTCGCCAACGCCGCCAAGGACGCCTACGACTATCTGGGCTCGCCCGAGGGCGAACTGGCCTTCGCCGAGGCGACCGTCTATCTCGCCACCGCGCCGAAATCCAATGCAGTCTATACCGCGTTCAAGGCCGCCACACAGGCGGCGAAGGAATTCGGTTCGCTGCTGCCGCCCAAGCACATTCTCAATGCGCCGACCAAGCTGATGAAACAGGAAGATTACGGCGCCGGCTATCGCTATGACCACGACGAGCCCGACGCTTTTTCCGGCCAGGACTATTTTCCGGAGAAGATGGGAAGGCAGACATTCTACGACCCGCCCGAGCGCGGCTTCGAGCGCGATATCAGGAAGCGGCTGGACTATTGGGCGAAGCTGCGCAGCGAGCGGGAAAAATAGTCGCCGATCGCACACTGGTGTGATCGCCGTTGTCTGGCGGGATAAAAAACCCTATCAAGATGCGCCTTCGGCCGGCGGACAGGCCAGAACGTACCGACGATATTCAGAACGGAATCGCGCCTGGCGCGTGGAAAAATGACAAAAAAATCTCGCAAAACCCTTCGGAAGTTCGCCATAGCGATCCCGCTGCTGGCGCTCGGCTTCTATTTCATTCCCATTCTGACGACGATTTTCATCGTCCTCGGCCTGATCGACGTGTTGCGCAACGACAACAAGAATTGGGCGCTGTTCAGTGGTTATTTCCTGGGCAACGGCATCTTCACCTGGCTGCTTTCGCCCTTCAATCTGCTGGTGGATCTGCTGTGCTATAGAAACCGCGGTGTCTGGAAATTGGACCAGTTTCCTCCGGACTACCAGCGCGAGGTCAACGAGGTCCTGGATGTCTTCAAGGCACGCAAGGACGAGATCATCGCCGACATCGACGCCAATTTCGGCAGCGGCCGGCGCGGCATGTATGTCTATCAGTGGTATGGCAAGCACAAAATAGACAACGTCGCCGAATTCAACAAGGATTTCAAATACATCAAGACGATTGCCGTCTCTGTATTCAGCGGCAGGGAATCGACTTCCTGGCACTTTGGCCCGCTCCGGCTCAGCCTGCGCATTCTCTACAACCTCATCCCGGTGAAATCGGAAGTGTTCGTCCAGTGTGGCAACGCCAAGAATTACTGGCACGAAAACCCGCTGTTCATCTTCGACGACACGCTGCTGCATCGCTCGGTCAACGAGTATGACGGGCGCCGCTACTGCGTGTTCATGGACATCATCCGGCCATCGCCATTCCCCGGCCTGATCGCCGCTCTTCTCGCCATCGTTTCGGTCAGCGTCGAGCGCATCAATGCTATGTTCTACAAGAACTGGAAGATGATCGGCTCCAGCAAGCCGAAGAAGGCCGGAGCCGCCTGACACCGTGGTGTGACCGGCGCGAGGAAGCACGATGTATCATCTGTTGCTTGTCTGCCTTGGTGGCGCGATCGGTGCAATGGCCCGCTTCTTCCTATCCGGCTTCGTCGCCCGTCGGGTCGGCGAGACCTTTCCCTGGGGCACGATGGCCGTCAATGTCTCGGGAGCGTTTGCAATCGGAGTCGTTGCGCATGCGGTGGCGCGCGACGGCATGCCCGCCATCTGGGCCTTTGCCGTTACCGGCGGCCTCGGCTGCTACACCACGGTCTCTTCCTTCAGCCTGCAGACGCTGGCGCTGGCGCGCGACGGCGAATGGCTGCGCGCCGGCGGCAATGTGCTGCTTTCGGTTTTCCTGAGCCTCGGCGGCGTGACGCTGGGCTTTGCAGCGGGAAGTCTTCTGACTGGCAGCGGCGCGCCGTGAGCGGCCCGCGGAAGCTCCGCCACGACGGGACGGACACTGCCGCGGCAGGGCGTGGCGGGCGCCTCAGTGGTTGGCGCAGAACCAACGAAACGGTTCGGCTCTATGCGACAGTAGCCGCAGGCAGCATGATCGGCGGTGTGCTGCGGGCGCTTGCCTCATCGACGAGCACTGCCCTGTGGGGCGCTGGATTTCCCTTCGGCACGCTCCTCGTGAACATCGTCGGCTCATTCCTCATCGGCTTCTACGCGACATTGACGGGACCGGATGGACGCGTCTTCGCCGGTCCGCTGCAGCGCCAGTTCTTCACGGCCGGCTTCTGCGGCGGCCTGACGACCTTCTCCGCTTTCAGCCTTGAAACACTCACCCTCGCGCAAGACGGGAGGCTTGTGGCGGCGGGACTCAATATCGCGATCTCCGTGGTGGCGTGGCTTGCCGCCGTCTGGCTTGGCCACATCTTTGCAGTGCGCCTCAACCGGCTGAGAGGGTCCAGGCAATGAAGATACCAACACAGGCACAATTGCTGCGCATATTTATCGGCGAAAACGACAAGGCAGATGGCCGTCCGCTGTATGAGGTCATCGTGCTGAGGGCCCGCGAAATGCAGATCGCCGGCGCGACCGTCCTGCGCGGCGCGATGGGGTTCGGCCATTCCAGCCGGCTTCACACCACGAAGATCCTCCGCCTATCGGAGGATCTGCCACTCGTCATCGAGATCGTCGATAGCGAGGAAAAATTGGCCGCTTTCCTGCCCGTGCTTGAAACAATCATGACAAGTGGTTTGATTACGCTGGAGAAAGTTCAGGTTCTGCAATATGGAACCGACAACGAATAACCGAGTGAGATTGCGGGTGCCGGCGAATGCCGTTGCATGTTCGCAAAACGGCGATTGGAATCATGGCAGGCGTTGAACAGATCACTGTGGATACCGGCGAGGCGGGCATGCGGCTCGACCGCTGGTTCAAGACCCATTTCCCCGGTCTCGGTTTCGGTCATCTCCAGAAGCTGCTGCGTTCCGGCCAGATCCGCGTCGACGGCGGCAGGGTGAAGGCCGATACACGCGTCGAAGCCGGCCAGACGGTCCGAGTGCCGCCGCTCGAAGTCGACAAGAAAGGCGAAAGCCCGCTGACAGGCCATTCGATCCGCAACCAGGGCGACGCCGATGTCTTGGCCAAGATGCTGATCCATGAGGACCCGAAGGTCTTCGTCTTCAACAAGCCGGCCGGCCTGGCGGTCCAGGGCGGCTCGGGAGTCACCCGCAATGTCGACGACATGCTGGAAGCCTGGCGCAACCAGAAGGGCGAGAAGCCGCGCCTGGTGCACCGGCTCGACCGCGACACGTCGGGTGTGCTGGTTGTCGCCCGTACAAGGCTCGCCGCCATGAAACTCGCCGAGGCGTTCCGGGCGCGTGAGACGAAGAAAACCTACTGGGCGCTGGTCAAGGGCGTGCCGCCGAAGCGCGAGGACAAGATCTCGACCTGGCTGATCAAGGAACCGACGCCCGACGGCGATCGTGTGCGCATCGCCAAGCATGGCGAAAAGGGCGCCGATCACGCCGTCTCCTATTACCGCATCGTCGAGCGGGCGGCGCAGACCCTGTCCTGGCTGGAGATGGAACCCTATACCGGGCGTACCCACCAGCTTCGCGTCCATGCCGCCCATATCGGTTGCCCGATCATCGGCGACCCCAAATATTTCGAGGCCGACACCAACTGGGATTTTCCCGGCGGCATGCAGAACCGGCTGCATCTGCACGCGCGCCGCATCGTCATCCCGCATCCCGACAAGGGTTTTGTCGACGTCACCGCCCCGATGCCGCCGCATATGCGCCAGAGCTGGAACCTGCTCGGCTTTGACGAGCAGAGTGCCGAGGACTAGCGCTGGTGGGCGTCGCCACAGAAACCCTCGACCGCCGTGACGCGGTCGATCTGGCGGCAGCCGCCATCATGGTCGGGCTGACGTTTTCCTGGGGGCTCAACTACGTCGCTGCCAAGATCTCGTA
>NZ_JAMYNE010000054.1:0-22049 GCF_040318915.1 Mesorhizobium sp. M0991 | reverse complement strand
GCCATGGAAGAGAAGCTGCGCTTCGCCATCCGTGAAGGCGGCCGCACCGTCGGTGCCGGCATCGTCGTCACCATCAAAGAGTAATCGCCGGCGCTGCCGGTTGAGATCGGATGCAAAGGGGCGGTCTTCGGGCCGCCCTTTTCGATTCTGATATTCTGGCAATGGATTAACCGCATTGCTTCAAATCCTGTTGCAAGCGCCTCAGCCATAACTAGTATAGGTTGCATCGAGGGGGCTGCCCGAATGGTTCCATGGCGCCGTTTGCATAGTCAGGCATGGTGGTCGCTAGGGCTGATCTGCCTGGTGTCGTTGCTTGTCATGGGCCACGCTGCCTTCGCAGCGAATGCAAAGAAATCCACGTCGGAAAAATCCACGCCGGATCTCGGCCCGACGATGCGGTTCGTCGTCGTCCGCAGCAGCGCGCCGGGCTGCGAGCCGACCTGCCCGGAATGGATATCGGCGGAAGGCTCGATAGAAGCCGGCACGCCGGCCCTGTTCAAACGCACGCTGAAGGCGCTTGGCGGCCGAAAGCTGCCGATCGTCGTCGATTCCCCCGGCGGCAATGTCGAAGCGGCGCTGACACTTGGTCGCCTGATCCGCAAGAACAAGCTCGATATCGCCGTCGGCAAAACCCGCTTCGTCGGCTGTCTGCCAGATGTGAAGAACTGCAAGGAGAACGACGGCAAGGGCGCCCGTTATTTCGGCAATGCCTATGCCAACGGCGCCATCTGCAATTCCGCCTGTCCATTGATGTTTTCCGGTGGCATCCGGCGCGTGGTCGGGGAACGGGCCTTTCTCGGCGTCCATCAGATCACCACGACCTATATCCGGACGAAATTGCTGTACCGCACCACCTACCGCATGGTGAAAGGCAAGAAGAAGATACTCAGCACCAGGGTCGTCAGCCGGAAGAACGCCGGCAGCTACAAGACCTACGAGATGAATAAGCCGCTGGAGCGGAAGCTGGCGGCCTATCTGAAGGAGATGGGCGTCGGCCTGGGCGTGCTCGAGACCATGAAAAGCACGCCGGCCAGCAGCATCCAGCAACTGGTTCCCTACGACATGCTGCAAATGAATCTCGTCACCAGCCTGGATGCCGTCGACTTGCTGATCGCGCCAACGCTATGCAGATCCGATCCGTTGCCGTCGAGTTGCAGGGAAGTGCCGGCGCCGGCGAATATTGCGAAGCCGGCCGGCCAAGTGGTGGCGAGCGCCGAGCCTGCACCTTTAGGGCTCGAAACCCCGCCGGCGAAGGAGGTCGCTGACATGCGCTTCGTCCTCGTCCGCGGCAGCAACCCGCTGTGCAATCCCAACTGCCCGGAATGGATCTCGGCCGAAGGCGCAATTACCGCTGACACGCCCGAAAAATTGCGCCAACTGCTTGATAGCGTCGGCGACCGGCGCCTGCCCATCGTCATCAACTCGCCGGGTGGCGACGTGCTCGGTGCTTTGGCGGCCGGAAGGCTGATCCGCGAACGCAAGCTCGACGTCGCCGTGGCGCGGACGGATTTCATTGGCTGCGAGCCGCGGCAGGCCGACTGCACGGCCGAAGACGGCGTCTACAACGGGCTCACGGTCGATGCCGGCGGCGGTTGCGGCTCGGCCTGTCCGATCATGCTCGCCGGCGGTGTCAAACGCCTGGTCGGCCCGCGTGCGCAATTGAGCGTGCATTCGGTAGGGCAGGAGCAAAAGGTCAAGGCCTATCTCGAGGACATGGCCATCGGCCCCGGTCTGTTTACCGCAATTCAGCTGTATTCAGTCGAACGGCAGCTCGAACTCGACAGGATGCTGAAATACGGGCTGACAACCGGGCATCAATCGGCAGACGAATTGACAGGCCCCGGCATCTGCAGATCGGAGCCACGGCCGGAGAACTGCCGCGAAGCCTCGGGCGCCAAGGCTCAGGCCAGCACGCCCGTGAAATCATAGGCCGGTAAAATCGTAAGACAGGCATGATAGCCGCGGCCGACTGGCCATCGAGGCAGGTTGAGTGGCGCTCGATATTTCCGCTATCGTCCAGCGCGGTTGAAGACCAGCGGGAGGGATCGCGAATGAGCCAGGATGTCCCAACATTGTTCGAATGGGCCGGCGGCACCGAAGCGCTGAACCGTCTGACCCAGACCTTCTACGACAACGTCTCCCGGGACCCCATCGTCGGGCCGGTGTTCAAACATATGTCGCCGGATCATCCCGCTCACGTCGCGGCCTTCATCGGCGAAGTTTTTGGTGGACCGAAAACCTACAGCGAAAAGCACGGCGGCCATCGCGAGATGGTGATGCATCATCTCGGCAAGCATCTGACCGAGGAGCAGCGCCAGCGCTGGATCAATCTTCTCGCCGACGCCGCCGACGAGATCGGGTTGCCTGACGATCCTGAATTCCGCTCGGCCTTCATGGCCTATGTCGAATGGGGATCGCGGCTGGCCAAGATGAACTCCAACAAGGGCCCGACCTGCGACCCCGAGACGGAACCAATGCCGGCCTGGGGTTGGGGGGTGCCGGGCGGCCCCTACAAGCCGCCTTCGGGAAACTGACCGGGCGCGAATCGGTCGAAAACCCAGGAAAACGGGTGGCTATGCAGGCTTCGGTCCTCCAGGCTACGGCTTGAGGCCGTCGTCGACTGGCAGCGCCGCCTTGAAAACCGGAGGTTTGCGATGGGATCGGAAAGCAAAGAAAATTCTGACGGCAACCGCGGAACCCGAAACCCGTTCGGCGTCATGGATGTCCCCACTCCCAACGACGAGGAGGTGTCGGCGTTCGCCGCCGGCGTGAAACTGGAGGGAACTGCAAGCGATGAAAATGCCGCAGCCTGGGGCACCGAAAGCGACAGCGACCGCAACGACACCATCGAAGGCAGCTGGTCCAGCCGATGGAACGGCGGTGCCGACCCCACGATTCCAGGCGATAGCAAGGATAAATGGAAGTCTGGCCGGGGCGAGGTGAAGGCGGCGGGAGAGAGAGTTTACCTGCTGTTCGATTGGCATGGTGGCGTGCGCAAGGGGCTCATCGATGCGCGGCGCGAGGGTGCTAAAGGGTTGGTGGGAAAATATATCAATCTGACCGACCCACGAATAACGCGTCCCTGGGTCGGCTTGATCGTCAGCAATCGACGGATCGACGGGAAATGGCCGGGAGGACGCCTGGACTTTCGAAGATGAAGGCCGGGCAGCGCACGTCGCTCTTTACAGAGCGCGCGGAAGCTTTTAGGAAGCGCCTGCTGCGCCGACATGCGCATACGGGCATAGCTCAGTTGGTAGAGCGGCGGTCTCCAAAACCGCAGGTCGTAGGTTCGAGCCCTGCTGCCCGTGCCATTCTTTGAATGGATGCCTAAAACGATTTTTTTGCAGTGCAGCCTTTGAAAATCGGCTTGTGACTTGCCATATAGCATAAGTCGCGGCATAAGGGCCGCATAGCCGGGACGGGACGACTGGATGGTTCCGAGGCGGCGTTTGGCCATAAAGCGGACACTTGCCACTTGCGTGGATCAAGAATCGGTTTTATGTAGACGAAACAGACACGCGACGCGTGGAGCTGGGAAGCCGGCTTTACGCGTCTGATTTGCATGGGCGAAATGATTGCGCTGATTCGGCGCGAACGCACGCTCAAGCGGCACGTCCCGGCCAGCGGGATCATCCAGGAGACCCGGCCAACGGGTCTTGCAGACAGAGCGGCATATGGCTTCGAAAACCACAAATCCCTTCACCTTTCTCCAGCAGGTTCGCGCGGAGACCGCCAAGGTCACTTGGCCGTCGCGGCGCGAAACGATGATCTCGACGGTGATGGTCCTTGTGTTCGCGGTCATCGCGATGATCTTTTTCTTTACCGCAGACGTGGCCATGGGCTTTGCGGTCGAAAAAATCCTCGGCCTCGGACAGTAAGTCCGGCGATTACGGAGAAGTCTTGAAATGACCGCGCGGTGGTACATCGTCCACGCCTACTCGAACTTTGAAAAGAAGGTCGCCGAGGACATCGAGAACAAGGCCAAGCAGAAGGGCCTGTCCGCCGACATCGAGCAGATCGTGGTGCCGACCGAGAAGGTCGTCGAGATCCGCCGCGGCCGCAAGGTCGATGCCGAGCGCAAGTTCTTTCCGGGCTATGTGCTGCTGAAGGCCAATCTGACCGACGCCGTGTTCTCGCTCGTCAAGAACACGCCGAAGGTCACCGGTTTCCTGGGCGACTCCAAGCCGGTGCCGATCACCGAAGCCGAGGCCCAGCGTATCCTGAACCAGGTTCAGGAAGGCGTCGAGCGGCCGAAGCCGTCGGTGACGTTCGAGATCGGCGAAGCGATCCGCGTTTCGGATGGACCATTCGCGTCCTTCAACGGTTTCGTCCAGGAAGTGGACGAGGAGCGGGCGCGGCTCAAGGTGGAAGTTTCGATCTTCGGGCGCGCTGTGCCAGTCGATCTGGAATTCGGACAGGTCGAGAAGGGCTGATCCGAAATCCCTGCACCGGTTTCGGCGGCAGGGAAGGCGGCGCGGAGATCGCGCGGCCAAAAAATGGGTGGGAGGCGAATGCGGCTTTAGCCGGCCGCGCGGACCGCACCACCAGACTGCAACCGCCGGCAAGACCGGCATGAGAAAAGGCAGGAAGAGAGATGGCTAAGAAGATTGCAGGCCAGCTCAAGCTCCAGGTTTCCGCGGGATCGGCCACGCCGTCGCCCCCGATCGGCCCGGCGCTTGGTCAGCGTGGCATCAACATCATGGAGTTCTGCAAGGCGTTCAACGCGCAGACCCAGGAAATGGAAAAGGGCTCGCCGGTTCCGGTCGTCATCACCTACTACCAGGACAAGTCGTTCACCTTCGTCATGAAGACGCCGCCGGTGAGCTACTTCCTGAAGAAGGCCGCGAACCTGAAGTCGGGCTCGAAGGAGCCGGGCAAGGTCAAGGCCGGCACGATCGGCCGCGACAAGGTGCGCGCCATCGCCGAGCAGAAGATGAAGGATCTGAACGCAAACGACGTCGAGGCGGCCATGCGCATGGTCGAGGGCTCCGCCCGCTCGATGGGTCTGGAAGTGGTGGGCTGAGATCATGGCAAAGATTGCAAAGCGTGTATCGAAGACCCGCGAAGGCATCGATCCCAACAAGGCTTACGCTTTGGGTGAGGCGCTGAAGCTGCTCAAGGATCGCTCCTCGGTGAAGTTCGACGAGACGATCGAAGTCGCGATGAACCTGGGCGTCGACCCCCGCCATGCCGACCAGATGGTCCGCGGCGTGGTCAACCTGCCGAACGGCACCGGCCGCAGCGTTCGCGTCGCCGTCTTCGCGCGTGGTGACAAGGCCGAGGAGGCCAAGGCCGCCGGCGCCGACATCGTCGGAGCCGAGGATCTGGTCGACATCGTCCAGAAGGGCACGATCGACTTCGACCGCTGCATCGCCACGCCGGACATGATGCCGCTGGTCGGCCGTCTCGGCAAGGTGCTCGGTCCGCGCGGCATGATGCCGAACCCGAAGGTCGGCACCGTCACCACCGACGTTACCGCCGCCGTCAAGGCATCGAAGGGCGGCGCCGTCGAGTTCCGCGTCGAGAAGGCCGGCATCGTTCATGCCGGCGTTGGCAAGGTCTCGTTCGACGTCAAGGCTCTGGAAGAAAACGTCCGCGCCTTCGCTGATGCGGTGACCAGGGCAAAGCCGGCTGGTGCCAAGGGCAACTACGTCAAGAAGGTGTCGGTCACCTCGACGATGGGCCCGGGCCTCAAGCTCGACGTCTCGACGCTCGCAGCGTCCTGATACGAACAATTGGATCGGCCGCTAAAACGCTGATCCGTGAAAGAATTCCGGGCCTCCGACATGTCGGCGGCCCGGTGCCGGAAGTCGAAAGGCTTCCGGACATCCTGTCCGAGATTGCAGGCGGCCCCCAAGCCTTAGGTGATGTGGGCCTTAATTCATGTGGGCCTGCATGAGACGGGTGAAGACCGGACAAAGGAGCCACAAGCTCCAATGAAAGGTTCGAACCGTGTTTGCCTTTTGTCTGCGCACCGTCCGGCTTGCCGGCAGGTGTGGCGAAAGGGGGCAGGATCCTCGAGCGTCGTTCGGGAGATCCGTTACTGGATGGCCCGGCCGGCAAAAGGCAACCCGACGCCTGTCCTTCGTAGAGGGCAGGGGTCAACTGGAGATAGGCAGTGGACAGAGCGGAAAAACGCGAACTCGTCACGGGCCTGAATGATGCGTTTTCAAGCGCTGGTTCAGTCGTCGTGGCCCACTACGCCGGTATCACCGTCGCGCAAATGAACGACCTTCGGTCGAAAATGCGCGCCGCCGGTGGCACCGTCAAAGTCGCGAAGAACCGTCTCGCCAAAATCGCTCTTCAGGGCACGGACTCCGCATCGATCATCGAGCTGTTCAAGGGACAGACGCTGATCGCCTATTCGGAGGATCCGATTGCGGCGCCGAAGGTCGCGTCCGATTTCGCCAAGGGAAATGACAAGCTCGTCATTCTCGGCGGCGCAATGGGCACCACCTCGCTCAATGCCGACGGTGTGAAGGCACTCGCCACACTTCCGTCGCTCGATGAGCTGCGCGCCAGACTGGTTGGCATGATCGCCACGCCGGCAACCCGGATCGCCCAGATCGTCAATGCGCCTGCGGCTTCGGTCGCGCGCGTCATCGGCGCTTACGCCCGGAAGGACGAGGCGGCATGAGGCCGTTCCTCGCTATCACAAACACACGTTCGAACCTTATGAAGGAACATTGCAATGGCTGATCTGGCAAAGATCGTAGACGACCTTTCGAAGCTGACCGTCCTCGAGGCGGCCGAGCTGTCGAAACTTCTTGAAGAAAAGTGGGGCGTTTCCGCCGCTGCTCCGGTGGCGGTTGCCGCTGCCGGCGGTGCTGCGGCTGCTGCGGCTCCGGTCGAGGAAAAGACGGAATTCGACGTCGTCCTCACCGAGGCAGGCGCTCAGAAGATCAACGTCATCAAGGAAGTTCGCGCCATCACCGGTCTTGGCCTCAAGGAAGCCAAGGACCTGGTCGAGGCGGCTCCGAAGCCGGTCAAGGAAGCCGTTTCCAAGGCCGACGCGGACAAGTTCAAGGCCCAGCTGGAAGCAGCCGGCGCCAAGGTTGAACTGAATTACGCGTTGAGTCCCGGCGGACGGCGGCGCGCCGTCCGCCACTCCTTTCGCGTCGAAGGGAGGCTGCGTAACGCGAAGAGTGCGAAAACCTCTTTCCTGAGGGCCGCAAACCGGCCTTCAGGAAACGGGTTTTCTCCCGTTTCTGGCCCACCGCCAATTGGCGGCGGGTGAAGAGACAAGAAGCCGCCGACAGGCGGCGGGCAACAAGACAGGGCCACCAAGGTGGCCCGAGATGCAAGGCGAGCCGCGGCGAGGTTCGTCCCGAGAATTGAGCTAAGGAGCGACGATGGCCCAGACCCAGACTTTCAATGGCCGCAGACGCGTACGCAAGTTTTTCGGAAAGATCCCGGAAGTTGCGGAGATGCCGAACCTGATCGAGGTTCAGAAGGCATCCTATGACCAGTTCCTGATGGTGGAGGAGCCCAAGGGTGGGCGTCCTGACGAGGGGCTGCAGGCAGTTTTCAAGTCGGTCTTCCCGATTTCAGATTTTTCCGGCTCCTCGATGCTGGAATTCGTGAAATATGAGTTCGAGGGACCGAAATTCGACGTTGACGAATGCCGTCAGCGCGACCTGACCTATGCGGCGCCGCTCAAGGTGACGCTGCGCCTCATCGTGTTCGATATCGACGAGGATACCGGCGCGAAGTCGATCAAGGACATCAAGGAGCAGGACGTCTACATGGGCGACATGCCGCTCATGACGTTGAACGGCACCTTCATCGTCAACGGCACCGAGCGCGTCATCGTCTCGCAGATGCACCGTTCGCCAGGCGTCTTCTTCGACCATGACAAGGGCAAGTCGCACTCGTCCGGCAAGCTTCTGTTTGCCGCGCGGGTCATTCCCTATCGCGGTTCGTGGCTCGACATCGAGTTCGATAGCAAGGACGTCGTGCATGCCCGCATCGATCGCCGCCGCAAGATTCCGGTGACGTCGCTGCTGATGGCGCTCGGCATGGACGGCGAAGAGATCCTGTCGACCTTCTACAACAAGATCATCTACAAGCGCGCCGGCGACCACTGGCGCATCCCGTTCAACGTCGAGCGTTTCCGCGGCCTCAAGGCCGTTGGTGACCTGGTCGATGCCGACACCGGCGAAGTCGTCGTCGAGGCCGGCAAGAAGATCACCGCCCGCCAGGCCAGGGCGCTTGGCGAGAAGGGTCTCAAGGCGATCAAGGCGACCGACGAGGATCTGCTCGGCAACTATCTTGCCGAGGATATCGTCAACTACGCGACCGGCGAGATCTTCCTCGAAGCCGGCGACGAGATCGACGAAAAGACGCTGAAAGTGCTGCTCGGCACCGGCGAGGACGAGATCAAGGTCCTCGACATCGACCACGTCAATGTCGGCGCGTATATCCGCAACACGCTCAACGTCGACAAGAACGAGAGCCGCCAGGACGCATTGTTCGATATCTACCGCGTGATGCGCCCCGGCGAGCCGCCGACGCTCGAAACCGCCGAAGCCATGTTCAACTCGCTGTTCTTCGACAGCGAGCGCTATGATCTGTCGGCCGTCGGCCGCGTCAAGATGAACATGCGCCTCGAGCTCAAGGCCGAGGATACCGTGCGTGTGCTGCGCAAGGACGACATCCTGGCCGTGGTCAAGACGCTGGTCGAACTGCGCGACGGCAAGGGCGAAATCGACGATATCGACAATCTCGGCAATCGCCGCGTGCGCTCGGTTGGCGAGCTGATGGAGAACCAATACCGCGTCGGCCTGCTGCGTATGGAGCGCGCGATCAAGGAACGCATGTCCTCGATCGAGATCGACACGGTGATGCCGCAGGACCTGATCAACGCCAAGCCGGCAGCCGCCGCCGTGCGCGAGTTCTTCGGTTCCTCGCAGCTGTCGCAGTTCATGGATCAGACCAACCCGTTGTCGGAGATCACCCACAAGCGCCGTCTTTCGGCGCTTGGACCGGGCGGTCTGACCCGCGAGCGTGCCGGTTTCGAAGTGCGCGACGTGCACCCGACGCATTACGGCCGCATCTGCCCGATCGAGACGCCGGAAGGCCCGAATATCGGCCTGATCAACTCGCTTGCGACCTTCGCGCGCGTCAACAAATACGGCTTCATCGAGAGCCCGTACCGCAAGATCGTCAACGGCAAGCTGACCAATGAGGTCGTTTACCTCTCGGCAATGGAAGAGGCCAAGCACCACGTCGCGCAGGCCAATGCCGAGCTCGACAAGAATGGTCATTTCGTCGACGAATTCGTCATTTGCCGTAACGCCGGCGAAGTGATGATGGCGCCGCGCGAAAACGTCGATCTGATGGACGTGTCGCCGAAGCAGATGGTGTCGGTGGCCGCGGCCCTGATCCCGTTCCTCGAGAACGACGACGCCAACCGTGCGCTGATGGGCTCGAACATGCAGCGTCAGGCCGTGCCGCTGGTGCGCGCCGAAGCGCCGTTCGTCGGCACCGGCATGGAGCCGATCGTCGCCCGTGACTCGGGCGCCGCCATCGGCGCCCGCCGCGGCGGCATCGTCGACCAGGTGGACGCGACGCGTATCGTCATCCGCGCCACGGAAGATCTCGATCCCGGCAAGTCCGGCGTCGACATCTACCGGCTGATGAAGTTCCAGCGTTCGAACCAGAACACCTGCATCAACCAGCGTCCGCTGGTGCGCATGGGCGACCGGGTCAACAAGGGCGACATCATTGCCGACGGCCCGTCGACCGAGCTCGGCGATCTGGCCCTCGGCCGCAACGTGCTGGTCGCGTTCATGCCGTGGAACGGCTACAACTACGAGGATTCCATCCTCTTGTCCGAGCGCATCGTCGCCGACGACGTCTTCACCTCGATCCACATCGAGGAGTTCGAAGTCATGGCCCGCGACACCAAGCTCGGCCCGGAGGAGATCACGCGCGACATCCCGAACGTCTCGGAAGAAGCGCTGAAGAACCTCGATGAGGCCGGCATCGTCTACATCGGTGCGGAAGTGCAGCCGGGCGACATCCTGGTCGGCAAGATCACGCCGAAGGGCGAAAGCCCGATGACGCCGGAAGAAAAGCTGCTGCGCGCCATCTTCGGTGAAAAGGCCTCGGACGTGCGCGACACCTCGATGCGCATGCCTCCGGGAACCTTCGGCACCGTCGTCGAAGTGCGTGTCTTCAACCGCCACGGCGTCGAGAAGGACGAGCGCGCCATGGCGATCGAGCGTGAGGAGATCGAACGCCTCGCCAAGGACCGCGACGACGAGCAGGCGATCCTGGACCGCAACGTCTATTCGCGTCTTTCCGACGTTCTCGTCGGCAAGGAAGCGATTGCCGGGCCGAAGGGCTTCAAGAAGGGCTCGAAGCTGTCGAAGGACACGCTCGACGAGTATCCGCGTTCGCAGTGGTGGCAGTTTGCCGTGGAGAACGAAAAGCTCCAGAGCGAACTGGAAGCCCTGCGTGGCCAGTACGACGATTCCAAGAAGGCGCTCGAGCAGCGCTTCATGGACAAGGTCGAGAAGGTGCAGCGCGGCGACGAAATGCCTCCGGGCGTCATGAAGATGGTCAAGGTCTTCGTGGCCGTGAAGCGCAAGATGCAGCCCGGCGACAAGATGGCCGGCCGGCACGGCAACAAGGGTGTCGTGTCGCGGATCGTTCCGGTCGAGGACATGCCTTTCCTCGAGGACGGCACGCATGCCGATATCGTGCTCAACCCGCTGGGTGTGCCGTCGCGCATGAATGTCGGCCAGATCCTGGAAACGCATCTGGGCTGGGCCTGCGCCGGAATGGGCAGGAAGATCGGCGATCTGATCGACGCGTACAAGACGGCGGGCGACATCAAGCCGCTGCGCAAGACGCTCGAGAGCTTCATGCCGGCCAACGACCGCAACGAGCCGGTCCGCGAATACGACGACGAGAGCATCGTTCGCCTCAGCGAGCAGATGCGCCGCGGCGTCTCAATCGCGACACCGGTGTTCGACGGCGCGCACGAGGCCGACATCAACATCATGCTGGAGCAGGCGGGCCTGCATACCAGCGGTCAGTCGCAGCTCTATGACGGACGCACCGGCGAACCGTTCGATCGCAAAGTGACGATGGGCTACATATATATGCTCAAGCTTCACCACCTTGTGGACGACAAGATCCACGCGCGTTCGATCGGTCCGTACTCGCTCGTTACCCAGCAGCCGCTGGGCGGCAAGGCGCAGTTCGGTGGCCAGCGCTTCGGCGAGATGGAGGTCTGGGCGCTCGAAGCGTACGGCGCCGCCTACACGCTGCAGGAGATGCTGACGGTGAAGTCGGACGACGTCGCCGGCCGCACCAAGGTCTACGAGGCGATCGTCAGAGGCGACGACACCTTCGAGGCCGGCATCCCCGAGAGCTTCAACGTTCTCGTCAAGGAAATGCGGTCTCTCGGCCTCAATGTCGAGCTGGAGAACACCAAGCTCGACGACAACCCGATCCGGCTGCCCGACGCGGCCGAATAAGCAAGACGCTCGGTCGCGGGAGAGGGCTCTCGCGACCGGGGCGCACCCAAATTCTTCGGCCGATGGCCGATCAAGTCGGCGGGCGTTTGGCCCGCGCTAGATGCAAGGGGTTTTCGAGGACCCCGAAAAGGAGAACGGCATGAACCAAGAGGTCATGAATCTCTTCAACCCCCAGGCGCCCGCGCAGGTGTTCGATTCCATCCGGATCTCGCTTGCCAGCCCTGAGAAGATTCTGTCCTGGTCGTTCGGCGAGATCAAGAAGCCGGAGACCATCAACTACCGCACCTTCAAGCCGGAGCGTGACGGCCTGTTCTGCGCGCGCATTTTTGGTCCGATCAAGGACTATGAGTGCCTGTGCGGCAAGTACAAGCGCATGAAGTACAAGGGCGTCATCTGCGAGAAGTGCGGCGTCGAAGTCACGCTGTCGCGCGTCCGCCGCGAGCGCATGGGCCATATCGAGCTGGCAGCACCGGTCGCCCACATCTGGTTCCTGAAGTCGCTGCCGTCGCGCATCGGCACGCTGCTCGACATGACGCTGAAGGACATCGAGCGGGTTCTCTACTTCGAGAACTACATCGTCACCGAACCCGGCCTCACCGCGCTGAAGGAGCACCAGCTGCTCAGCGAGGAAGAGTACATGATGGCCGTCGACGAGTATGGCGAGGATTCGTTCACCGCCATGATCGGCGCCGAGGCGATCCACGACCTTCTGGCCGGCATGGACCTCGAGAAGATCGCCGGCGATTTGCGTTCGGAGCTGGCTTCGACCACCTCCGAGCTCAAGCAGAAGAAGTACCTGAAGCGGCTCAAGGTCGTCGAGAACTTCATGGAATCCGGCAACCGTCCGGAATGGATGATCATGAAGGTGGTTCCGGTGATCCCGCCGGACCTGCGTCCGCTTGTCCCGCTGGACGGCGGCCGTTTCGCCACGTCGGATCTGAACGACCTCTATCGCCGCGTCATCAACCGTAACAACCGCTTGAAGCGGCTGATCGAGCTGCGCGCGCCCGGCATCATCGTGCGTAATGAAAAGCGCATGCTGCAGGAAGCCGTCGATGCGCTGTTCGACAACGGCCGTCGCGGCCGCGTCATCACCGGCGCCAACAAGCGTCCGCTGAAGTCGCTGTCCGACATGCTGAAGGGCAAGCAGGGCCGGTTCCGTCAGAACCTGCTCGGCAAGCGCGTCGACTATTCCGGCCGCTCGGTCATCGTCACCGGTCCGGAGCTCAAGCTGCACCAGTGCGGCCTGCCGAAGAAGATGGCGCTCGAACTGTTCAAGCCCTTCATCTACGCCCGTCTCGACGCCAAGGGCTACTCCTCGACCGTCAAGCAGGCGAAGAAGCTGGTCGAGAAGGAGCGTCCGGAGGTCTGGGATATCCTCGACGAGGTCATCCGCGAGCATCCGGTGCTTTTGAACCGCGCACCGACGCTGCACCGCCTCGGTATCCAGGCGTTCGAGCCGATCCTGATCGAAGGCAAGGCGATCCAGCTTCACCCGCTGGTCTGCACGGCCTTCAACGCCGACTTCGACGGCGACCAGATGGCGGTCCACGTGCCGCTGTCGCTGGAAGCGCAGCTCGAAGCCCGCGTGCTGATGATGTCGACCAACAACATCCTGCACCCGGCTTCCGGCGCGCCGATCATCGTGCCGTCGCAGGACATGGTTCTCGGTCTCTACTATCTCTCGATCGTCAACCAGAACGAGCCGGGCGAGGGCATGGTGTTTGCCGACATGGGCGAGCTCCAGCACGCGCTGGAGACCAAGGCGGTGACGCTGCACGCCAAGATCAAGGGACGCTTCCGCACGGTCGACGCCGACGGCAAGGTCGTGTCGAAGATCTACGACACCACGCCTGGCCGCATGATTATTGGCGAGCTTCTGCCGAAGAACCACAACGTGCCCTACGAGACCGCCAACCAGGAGATGACCAAGAAGAACATCTCCAAGATGATTGACACCGTCTACCGCCATTGCGGTCAGAAGGAGACGGTCATTTTCTGCGATCGCATCATGGCTCTCGGCTTCAGCCACGCCTGCCGTGCCGGCATTTCGTTCGGCAAGGACGACATGCTGATCCCGGACGCCAAGATCAAGCTGGTGTCCGACACCGAGGCTTTGGCCAAGGAGTACGAGCAGCAGTACAATGACGGCCTGATCACGCAGGGCGAGAAGTACAACAAGGTCGTCGACGCCTGGGCTAAGTGCTCGGAAAAGGTCGCCGACGAAATGATGGCCCGCATCAAGGCGGTCGAGTTCGAGGACAACGGCCGTCAGAAGCCGATGAACTCGATCTACATGATGTCGCACTCCGGTGCGCGCGGCTCGCCCACCCAGATGCGCCAGCTCGCCGGCATGCGCGGCCTGATGGCCAAGCCTAGCGGTGAAATCATCGAGACGCCGATCATCTCGAACTTCAAGGAAGGCCTCACCGTGCTCGAGTACTTCAACTCGACCCACGGCGCCCGCAAGGGTCTGGCCGACACCGCCTTGAAGACGGCGAACTCGGGTTACCTGACGCGTCGTCTCGTCGACGTGGCGCAGGACTGCATCGTCAACTCACTCGACTGCGGCACCGACAAGGGCCTCACCATGCAGCCGATCGTCGATGCCGGTCAGGTCGTCGCCTCGGTTGGCCAGCGCGTTCTCGGCCGCACCTCGCTCGACGACATCACCCACCCGGTCACCGGCGAGGTTCTGGTCAAGGCCGGAACGCTGATGGACGAGCGTGACGTGGAACAGATCGAAAAGGCCGGCGTGCAGTCGGTCCGCATCCGTTCGGCGCTGACCTGCGAGGTCAGGGTCGGCGTCTGCGCGGTCTGCTACGGACGCGATCTGGCCCGCGGCACGCCCGTCAACCAGGGCGAGGCTGTCGGCGTCATCGCGGCGCAGTCGATCGGCGAGCCGGGCACCCAGCTCACCATGCGTACCTTCCACATGGGCGGCACGGCGCAGGTGGTGGATTCCTCGTTCCTTGAAGCCTCGTACGAGGGCAAGGTCGAGATCCGCAACCGCAACGTGGTGCGCAACTCCGACGGCCAGCTGATGGTCATGGGCCGCAACATGGCGGTGCTGATCCTCGACGAAGCCGGCAAGGAACGCGCCACGCACCGCGTCACCTACGGTTCGCGCATCTTCGTCGACGATGGCGACAAGGTGAAGCGCGGCCAGCGTATCGCCGAGTGGGATCCTTATACCCGCCCGATCCTCACCGAAATCGAGGGCAGGGTGGCATTCGAGGATCTGGTCGATGGCATTTCCGTTCAGGAAACCGCCGACGAATCGACCGGCATCACCAAGCGCGAGGTCATCGACTGGCGTTCGACGCCACGCGGCAACGACCTCAAGCCGGCGATCGTCGTCCAGGATGCCAAGGGCAAGGTCGGCAAGCTGTCGAAGGGCGGCGACGCCCGCTTCCTGCTCTCGGTCGAGGCCATTCTTTCGGTCGAGCCGGGCGCACAGGTTCGCCCCGGCGACGTGCTGGCGCGTATTCCGATGGAAAGCGCCAAGACCAAGGACATCACCGGCGGTCTGCCGCGTGTGGCCGAACTGTTCGAGGCACGCCGTCCGAAGGATCACGCTATCATCGCCGAGATCGATGGCACGATCCGCTTCGGCCGCGACTACAAGAACAAGCGCCGTATCATCATCGAGCCGCATGACTCGACGCTTGAGCCGGTCGAATACCTGATCCCGAAGGGCAAGCCGTTCCATCTCCAGGACGGCGACGTCATCGAGAAGGGCGACTATATCCTCGACGGCAATCCGGCGCCGCACGACATCCTGGCGATCAAGGGCGTGGAGGCGCTTGCCTCCTACCTCGTCAACGAAATCCAGGAGGTCTACCGCCTGCAGGGCGTGTCGATCAACGACAAGCACATCGAGGTGATCGTTCGCCAGATGCTGCAGAAGGTCGAGATCACCACGCAGGGCGATTCGACCTACATTCCGGGCGACCACGTCGACGTGATCGAGCTGGAAGAGGTCAATGAGCGCCTGGTCGAGGAAGGCAAGAAGCCGGCCGAAGGCCAGCCGGTGCTGCTTGGCATCACCAAAGCCTCGCTGCAGACGCCGTCCTTCATCTCGGCCGCCTCCTTCCAGGAGACGACGAGGGTGCTGACCGAAGCTGCGGTTGCCGGCAAGACCGACATGCTGCAGGGGCTGAAGGAAAACGTCATCGTCGGCCGGCTGATCCCGGCCGGTACCGGCGGTACGATGAGCCAGATCCGGCGCATCGCCACCTCGCGCGACGAGTTGATCATCGACGAGCGCCGCAAGGCGTCCGGCGTCGAGGTCGCCGAGCCGATGCTGACCGACATGGCTTCCGCCGCACAGTAAGCGCGCAAGAAAGATGAAGATAGAAAAGGGGCCCAAGTGGCCCCTTTTCGCATTTTGGCTCTCCCAATCGGATCGGAGAAGAAAACGATGAGCAGGAAGACCTGGGCTTCTGTCGACGACTATATTGTCGAGGCTCTTTTCGAGGCGGATGCTGCCCTCGATGCCGTTCTGGCGGCCAACCATGATCAGGGCCTGCCGCCGATCGACGTTTCGCCGGCACAGGGCAAGCTGCTGTCACTTCTTGCGCGAATGCAGGGAGCGAAGAAGGTACTCGAAATCGGCACGTTGGGCGGCTACTCGACAATCTGGATGGCGCGAGCGTTGCCCGTGGACGGCAAGGTCGTGACGCTCGAGCTTGATCCGCACCACGCCAGCGTCGCGCGGTCGAATTTTGAACGTGCAGGGGTGTCGGACCGGGTGGAACTGCGGGTCGGACCGGCGCTTCAATCGCTTGAGGCGTTAGGCGCCGAGAATGCCGGGCCGTTCGACTTCATCTTCATCGACGCCGACAAGCCGAACAACCCGCACTATCTGTCCTGGGCGATGCGTCTTTCGAGGCCGGGGACCGTCATCGTCTGCGACAATGTCATCCGTGACGGCGCGGTGGTGAATGAAGATGGCCGCGACGCCAATGTCGAAGGGGCACGCGCGGCGTTCTCGTTCATCGGCAGCGACAAGCGTCTGGAAGGCACCGCGATCCAGACTGTTGGCGCCAAGGGCTATGACGGCTTTGCAATAGCGATCGTCGACTGAAGCTGCTACCGGCGGCGGGCTTTTGAAGGAATGGTCAATTGAACGAGGCAACCATCTGGGAATTGATCAACGCTGGCCGAGATCGCATGAGCTTTGGGCAGCGAAGACTTTGGGAGCTGATCAAGATCGATCCAGAAGAATGGCTGCATCACTCTCCTGCTGGGAGTGATCATCGCATCTGGGTCGTAGGTTTGATCGGCCGGAGCGTGATTTCGTACAATGACATTGAAGGCGGGTTCGACCGTTCAAATTTCATGCGATATGGAGAAATCACCGAGCTTGGCTGGGGGCAGGCCGATCTCGAGGTGGTGGTTCAAGATGTCATGAGCGAACTTGAACAAGGACACCGGACGGCTCCCGTTGCTTCTGCGCCTCGTCCGGGAGAATTCCCGGACCGCAAGCCAAGATGATCCGGAACTTTCAAGGTCGCCCTACCGGCGTCAGTGTCAATCGAAAAACGCATCGACCATATTGCGCTTGCCCAACATGAAGGCATCGGCGACGTGCTGCAGTGGCGCGAGGTCGACGTCGGAGGTGCCGGCGCGCACGATCTCGGCGAATCGCTTGTAGAGCATCGGGTACTCTGCTTCCGGCTCCTCGTGAACGACGCGGCCATCGACAGCCAGCTTTGAGCCGCCGCCAGAAAGTACCATCGATCCGGCCTCGGTATCGGCCAGAATGTCCCAGCTTTGCGGGCCGGTCTGGCGCCAGTCGAGTTCCATCGTCACCGGCAGACCGTTCAAAGTGCGGAAGGCGATATGGGCGGCGATCGGGGCTGCGCGGTTTTCGGGGAAATCGAGCACTGCCGAACTGATGAACATCGGCGGCAGGATGTGGGTGGCGATCGACAGCGCGTTGATGCCGGGATCGAACACGCCAAAGCCGCCGGGAGCCCAGATCCATTCCTGATTCGGATGCCAGCGGCGCACGTCTTCCTTCCAGTTGATGGCGACCGACCTGATCGTGGTCGAGCCGAGGAATGTACGCGCAGCTTCGACAGCCGGCGCATAGCGTGAATGCCAGCTGGCGAACAGGCAGACGCCGTTCGCTGCCGCCAGCGCCTTCAGGTCTTCGACCTCGCTGACCGTGGCGCCGGGCGGCTTTTCCAGGAAGACATGCTTTTTCGCCACCAGCGCCGTGCGTGCGGCGTCATAGCGAAACTGCGGCGGCATGCACAGCGACACCGCCTCGAGCTCCGGCATCGCGTCGAGCATCGCTTCGATCGTCGGAAAATTCGGGATGTCTTCGACTTTGCCGTGGCGGCTCGCTGCGGCGACCAGGCGATAATCCTGGTCCTTCGCCAAGGCCGGCAGGTGCTGGTCGCGGACGATCTTCCCCACACCGACGATGCCGAGCTTGATGGGATTAGAGGACATGGGAGCTCCGCAGGTTGAGTGTGCTTGGTTTTGCCAGAGGTCGCTTCTTAGCAGAGAACTTGTGCCGGGCAAGTCGCCGGGCTTTTGTCGCCGGCTCGTGAGATCGACCGCGATTCAGATCTCTTCAGATAGGCACATCGAACGTTACGATCGACACTTCGCCCTCGAGCGCGCCCTGATATGCGGACAGATGCGGCTCCTCGTCGGGCACGCCGTCCAGGTCGCCGATCTGATCGAGCTCGGCCTCGGCATAACCTTCCGCGGCAAGCGATTCGAGAGCGCGGCGCACCGCCGAATCGTCGTCCGGCGCGACCAGCATCACATGCACGCCTTCCGGCTTGCCGCCTTTGCGCTTCCACACCCGGCCGGCAATAATGGTGACTGGGCGCTCCTCATTGTCATTCACGGGTTCGTACCTCCGGGCGAGGGGGTTTTGGCTATTCATGCCGCCTTTTCGCACGAAGTACGGCCCGGAAACAGCCGCAAGCCGGTCACATTCTGCCTTCCTCTTGAAAAACGCCGCAAGAAAATTACATGCGTTTTTCGCATGGCTGCCAAGCCTCGGGTTCAGCGCAATATTTGCCGCTCCGGGGTTGACGGACGGTGACCATACGAGTAGAAGCCGCCCAGTCAGAACCGATGTGAGGCTCTTGCTTCCGAAGCGACACGCTTTGGAGTTTGCCTCAAACAGGGTTCGTTTTACGAGCGAAAAGACATTTCCGGCGTGCATGAAGCGGCTTCCGCTTCCTCTGCCATTTGTTCGGGCAAGACCGCGAGGCGCGGTTTGTGGCCCGAATTGCGTATGGAAATGACGCTTTGAGCGGCCCTGACCGGGCAAGACACGGAATTGAGAGACAAGAGGGTTTAATGCCTACCGTCAACCAGCTGATCCGCAAGCCGCGCATTGCGCCGGTGAAGCGCAACAAGGTCCCGGCCATGCAGCAGAACCCGCAGAAGCGGGGCGTCTGCACGCGCGTCTACACCACGACGCCGAAGAAGCCGAACTCGGCGCTGCGCAAGGTGGCCAAGATCCGCCTGACCAATGGTTTTGAAGTGATCGGTTACATCCCCGGCGAAGGCCACAACCTTCAGGAGCACTCGGTGGTGATGATCCGCGGCGGTCGCGTCAAGGATCTTCCGGGCGTCCGTTACCACATCATCCGCGGCGTGCTCGACACGCAAGGCGTGAAGAACCGCAAGCAGCGCCGTTCGAAATACGGCGCCAAGCGTCCGAAGTGACCGAAGCGTAGCCGAGGTCGTTCCGGGCGGCGTCAAGCGACGATCCGGGATCCAGGCCACCGCGTAGAATTGAGGCAGAGAAAAAATGTCCCGTCGTCACAGTGCAGAAAAGCGTGAGATCAATCCGGACCCGAAGTTCGGCGATCTGATCGTCACCAAGTTCATGAACGCCGTCATGTATGACGGCAAGAAGTCGGTTGCCGAGACCATCGTCTACGGCGCGCTCGACCAGGTCCAGTCCAAGACCAAGCAGGAGCCGGTCACCGTCTTCCATCAGGCGCTCGACAATGTAGCGCCGCATGTGGAAGTGCGTTCGCGCCGCGTCGGCGGCGCCACCTACCAGGTTCCGGTCGACGTGCGCCCCGAGCGCCGTCAGGCATTGGCCATCCGCTGGCTGATAGCCGCCGCCCGCAACCGCAACGAGACCACCATGGTCGACCGCCTCTCCGGCGAGCTGATGGACGCGGCCAACAACCGCGGCACCGCCGTCAAGAAGCGTGAAGACACCCACAAGATGGCAGAAGCCAACCGCGCTTTCGCGCACTACCGCTGGTAAAGCGCGAACGAGACTGAAGAGGCACCTCCCATGGCCCGCGAATATAAAATCGAAGACTACCGCAATTTCGGTATCATGGCGCATATCGACGCCGGCAAGACGACGACCACCGAGCGCGTCCTCTATTACACGGGCAAGTCGCACAAGATCGGCGAAGTCCACGACGGCGCTGCGACCATGGATTGGATGGAGCAGGAGCAGGAGCGCGGCATCACCATCACGTCGGCCGCCACCACGACCTTCTGGAAGGGTCGCGACGGCAAGATGTATCGCTTCAACATCATCGACACCCCCGGCCACGTCGACTTCACCATCGAGGTCGAGCGTTCGCTGCGCGTGCTCGACGGCGCCATCGCGCTGCTCGATGCCAATGCCGGTGTCGAGCCGCAGACGGAGACCGTCTGGCGCCAGGCCGACAAGTATCGCGTGCCGCGCATGATCTTCTGCAACAAGATGGACAAGATCGGCGCCGACTTTTACCGCTCGGTCGAGATGATCGGTTCGCGCCTCGGTGCGCATGCCGTCGTCATGCAGCTGCCGATCGGCGCCGAGACCGAGTTCAAGGGTGTCGTCGACCTCGTCGAGATGAACGCGCTGGTCTGGCGCGACGAGACGCTGGGCGCAGCCTGGGACATCGTCGAGATCCCTGCCGACCTCAAGGCCCGTGCCGAAGAATACCGCGAGAAGATGATCGAGGCCGCCGTCGAAATGGACGAGACGGCGCTCGAGAATTACCTCGAAGGCAAGATGCCGAGCAACGACGAGATCCGTGCGCTCATCCGCAAGGGCACGATCGCGGTGAAGTTCTATCCGATGTTCTGCGGCTCGGCCTTCAAGAACAAGGGCGTGCAGCCGCTGCTCGACGCCGTCGTCGAATATCTGCCGTCGCCGGCCGATGTCCCGGCCATCAAGGGCGTCGACGCCAAGACCGACGCCGAGATCGAGCGTCATGCCGACGACAACGAGCCGCTGTCGATGCTTGCCTTCAAGATCATGAACGACCCGTTCGTCGGTTCGCTCACCTTTGCCCGCATCTATTCGGGCAAGCTCACCAAGGGCATCTCGGTCGACAACACCGTGAAGGGCAAGAAAGAGCGCATCGGCCGCATGTTGCAGATGCATGCTAATTCGCGCGCCGACGTCGAAGAGGCTTTTGCCGGCGACATCGTCGCCCTCGCTGGTCTCAAGGACACCACCACCGGCGACACGCTCAGTGATCCGCTGCATCCGGTCATCCTCGAGCGCATGGAATTCCCCGATCCGGTTATCCAGATCGCCATCGAGCCGAAGACCAAGAACGACCAGGAAAAGATGGGCCTCGCCCTTCACCGCCTGGCCGCCGAGGATCCGTCCTTCCGCGTCAAGACCGACGAGGAAAGCGGCCAGACGATCATCTCCGGCATGGGCGAACTTCACCTCGACATCATCGTCGACCGCATGCGCCGCGAGTTCAAGGTCGAGGCCAATGTCGGCGCGCCGCAGGTGGCCTATCGCGAGACGATCACCCGCAAGCACGAGCAGGATTACACGCACAAGAAGCAGACCGGCGGTACCGGCCAGTTCGCCCGCGTCAAGATCCTGTTCGAGCCGAATCCGGAAAGCAGCGAATTCGAGTTCGAAACCAAGATCGTCGGCGGCGCTGTGCCGAAGGAATACATCCCCGGCGTCGAAAAGGGCATCAACAGCGTCATGACCTCGGGCCCGTTCGCCGGCTTCCCGATGATCGGCGTCAAGGCGACGCTGATCGATGGCGCCTACCACGACGTGGACTCGTCGGTTCTGGCCTTCGAAATCGCCGGCCGCGCCTGCTTCCGTGAAGCAGCCCCCAAGCTTGGCGTGCAGTTGCTCGAGCCGATCATGAAGGTCGAAGTGGTGACGCCGGAAGATTACGTCGGCAGCGTTATCGGCGACCTGAACGGCCGTCGCGGCCAGATCCAGGGCCAGGAAGCCCGTGGCGTCGCGGTGGTGATCAACGCGATGGTGCCGCTCGCCAACATGTTCAAATACGTGGACAACCTTCGCTCGATGAGCCAGGGCCGCGCGGCCTACACGATGCAGTTCGACCATTACGAACCGGTCCCGACCGCGGTCGCCCAGGAAGTCCAGAAGAAATACGCGTAACTCGAAACGAGTTGCACCAGTAACTTAATTCAAGGCCCGCACGGGCTGGCAGGAATGGAGAGATCACATGGCAAAAGGTAAATTCGAGCGCACAAAGCCTCATGTGAACATTGGCACGATTGGTCACGTCGACCATGGCAAGACGTCGCTGACGGCGGCGATCACCAAGTATTTTGGCG
>NZ_JAMYNE010000053.1:0-22715 GCF_040318915.1 Mesorhizobium sp. M0991 | reverse complement strand
CGGCCGCAGCGCCGCTCGTCGCCGGACCTGCTCGATCAGCTGATGGCGGCAAAATCGGCGGCGCTGGAAATCCGCCCCGAACCGGCGGAGCCGCCGATCAGCGCTGAGGATCTGGCGGAGCGGCGCGAGCGCGTCGACCGGGTGCTGCGCGCCGTGCTGGCGCAACCCGATGCCGGCTTCCGTGTCATCGGCGTGCTCTATCAGGAGTTCGTGGTCCGCTGCCGCATCGAGGGCCTCGCCTCGGTCGTGCCGGACCTGCCGGAGTTCCGCCGCATGCTGACCCGCGCCCGCGCCGGCCTCGGCTCCGACATGGCCAGGTGACGACGCCTGGCAAAGACGTTTCGGCGCGCGCTTCGCTGCTGCCCGAGGATATGCAGGGCGTGTTCATGATGATCGCCCGCGCCCCCAAGGAAGGTTGGCCCTGCCCGAGCGACGCGGCGATCGCCCGCGCCTATGGCTCGCACTCGCTACGCCGCGCCCGGCGCCTGCTGACCTATATCGAGGAGAGGGGCTGATCGTGTGCCAGCTCGACGGGGTCGGACGGCGGACGGTGACGCTTGTGGAACTGGCCTGGGCGACGGCGCCGGGCGATCCCGGTGCCGCGGAGGCGGAGCAGGGGAGTTTGGCTGTGTGATGGGGGCGGGGCGGTTTGGGCGAAAGCTGACGTCGCTCAAGATCAGCAAAGCGCCAAGAGCGGTCATCGCCGAACCACTACTCAGATGTCGCGTTTGGGCCGACATCGGAAGATCCGCTTTCGGGATGATTGGGCTAAAGAGCCGACCTTCGTGTCTTAGTGCGGACCGCTTTGCGCCGTATCGCGACCTCCGCGAACGCCGTTGGGACTGTCATGTATCGACCCCTTTTCAGGCCTTCAAACGAGCACGGCCTAAGGGAAACGTTTGAGCCAAAGGGGTCACAGTCCGGTCGCGAGGCAACTGCCGCGAACAAACGGCGGGATAGGTGGGACTCGCTCGTCAGGGGCGCCGCGGCAGGTGAGCCAAGGCGTCGCGCGAGCCATAGTCTCAAGAGGCGTGATCTGTGGTATAGAGGCCGGTGAGGGCACGCCGGAAGCGCCGGCCCTACTTGCCTCTGGCGTGCGGCCTGCGTGTCGCGAACCTTCACTGAGGCTCACATGGAGCGGAAGCTCGCTGCCATCCTTGCCATCGATGTCGTCGGATACTCGGCGCTCATGGAGGCGGATGAGGCCGGCACCTTCGACCGGCTAAAACGTGGCCGCAAAGAGCTGTTCGAGCCGGAGATCGCGACGCGACATGGGCGAATCTTCAAGCTAATGGGGGACGGCCTGCTGGCGGAGTTCGGCAGCGTCGTGGATGCGGTCGAATGCGCGGTCACGCTTCAGCGCGGAATGGCAGAGCGTAACGCGAGCGTCGCCGAAGACCAGCGCTTCGAAGTCCGGATCGGAATCAACCTTGGAGAAGTGATCGTCGAAGGGGACGATCGCTATGGCGAGGGCGTGAACGTGGCGTCGCGCCTCCAACAACTCGCCGAGCCCGGTGGCATCTGCGTTTCAGAGAAGGTGTCCAAGGAGGTCAGGCAGAAGTTGGCGTTTGCGTTCGAGCCCATGGGCGAGCAGCGGGTAAAGAATATAGCCGAGCCGATATACTGCTATCGTGTGAACCTGCAGCTTCCGAGAGCCGCTCCGGCCGGCCGACTGACATCGCTGGAATTGCCCGACAGGCCCTCGATCGCGGTCTTGCCTTTTACCAACATGAGCAACGATCCGGAGCAGGAAACCTTTGTCGACGGCTTGACCGAAGACCTGATCACCGATCTCTCTCGCTGCGCTGGCCTCTTCGTAATCGCGCGCAACTCGACCTTTGCCTACAAGGGACGGCCGGTCGATGTGCGTTTGGCCGCGCGTGATCTTGGGGTGCGCTATGTGGTTGAAGGCAGCGCCCGGCGCGCCGCGGGGCGCGTGCGCATCAATGCGCAGCTGATCGACGCGGTCGGCGGCGATCATATCTGGGCCGAGCGCTACGACAGCAGCCTCGAGGATATCTTTGCAGTGCAGGACGAGGTCACGGCCAAGATCGTCGAAGCCCTTGTCGGCCGATTGGCCGGACAGCCGGCGCGCAAACGGCCGACGAGTCTCGAAGCCTATGACCTCTGCGTCCGAGCCCGCGGCGTCAGTTTTCAGACCGGGTTAGGCGCGCGGGAAGCGCGCATGCTCCTGGAAAAGGCGATCGGACTCGATCCCGACTATGCCGAAGCACATAGCTTGCTGGCCCTCAATCTTTGGCTCGGCTGGCTGTTCTGGAACGAGCCGAAGGAAACCAACCAGCCTCGCGCGCTCGCGGAAGCGCAGCGGGCAGTGGCGCTCGACCCTAACGATGCCGGGAACCGCTGGTTGCTGGGCATCATACTTGGTCACGAACGGCGCTTCCGGGAATCGGATGCCGAGTTCGAGGCGACCTTCAAGCTCGATCCCAATCATGCCGATGCCTGGGCGATGCGCTCGGATCTCATCACCTTAAGGGGCGACGCGGTCAAGGGCGTCGAATTCGTGAAGCGGGCGTTGCGGCTCAATCCGCACCCTCCAGGGTGGTACTATTGGATGGCGGGCCAAGCCTATTATGCGCTCGGCGACTATCAATCTGCGGTCGATGCCTTACGCAAGCCGGAAACCTACCGCACCACGTCGCGGCGCATCCTAGCGGCAGCCCTCGCGCAGCTCGGGCGCCTTGACGAAGCCCGTCAAGAGGCGGAATTCTTCCTGATGAGCGATCCCTATTTCAGCATCAGGCACTGGGCAACATCGCAGCCATTCGACGACGAAGAAGTGCTCCAGCGCTTCGTCGAAGGTTACCGCAAGGCTGGCCTTCCCGACTAAGGAGCGCATCGCTTTGGATCGCCGACTTGCTCTCGTCAGGACATACGCTCGTCTTTTGGCTATGAGGGCGATGCCAGTGGGTTCCATCGATCAATGACCGTTGATAGCGCAAAGCTGCCTTAGCGATGTCCGCTCTTGGTGAATCGACGGGACCGTAGGAATGACTGCCGTGCGGCGCAAGCTGTCATGCACGGCTCCGTTTGCGAGAGTCTGCTTCGGGTCAAAAGCAGCTGCTCGCGTCAGCCCCCTGCCGATCCTCAATAATCCGCAAATAAGCCGCCGTGACAAACAGCATGATCAGCCCAAACAAAATCCGCCGCGCTCCTTCCGGCATCTGCAGGATGGTCAGCAGCGTCGTCAGCACGGTGAGGATCAGCGCCCCAATGATGGTGCCGGTGTAGCCGCCGCGGCCACCGAAGGCAGCACCAGCGGTTCGACGAGCGACAGCGCCTTGATCAGGCGATGTAGAGCAGTGCCGGCGAGTACGCTCGAGATGACGTAGAGTGCCGTGATCACCCGCCAGTAGCGGACGCCGGACAGGCGCGTTGCCCATTCGTAGTCGCCGACGGCCGCCCGCGACGCTGGCCGTCGCATCCAATGCTCAGGCGGCGCCCGGCTTTGTTTGCGTGAATCTCGCCATGCCGCATTGCACAATCGCCTCGCCTGCGCAAAATGCGGCATGATCCGCAAATCCCTCACTGTCCTGGTGATCGATGAAAACCACATCCGCGCTTCGATAATCGAAGCAGGACTGCGGGAGGCCGGCCATCAGCAGGTCACGGTCATCCACGACGTCACCGGCATAGCGCGGCGGATCGCCGAGATCGAACCCGACGTGATCGTCATCGACCTCGAAAATCCCAACCGCGACATGCTCGAAAACATGTTCCAGCTCTCGCGCGTGGTGAAGCGGCCGATCGCCATGTTCGTCGATCGCTCGGACCAGGCGTCGATCGAAGCCGCGGTGGAAGCCGGGGTGTCGGCCTATGTCGTCGACGGCCTGCGCCAGGAGCGCGTCAAGCCGATCCTCGATATGGCGATCAGCCGCTTCAACGCGTTTTCGCGCATGGCGCGCGAACTGGAAGAAGCCCGCAGCGAATTGGAAAGCCGCAAGGTGATCGATCGCGCCAAGGGCATATTGATGAAGTCGCGCGGCCTGTCGGAGGACGCGGCCTATACGCTGCTGCGCAAGACCGCCATGAACCAGAACCGCAAGATCGCCGAAATCGCCCAGAGCCTGGTGACGGCGGCAGGCCTTCTGGATCCCGAGGAGAGTTGAGAATGGCGGCCGAGCACCGGATCAATGCTGGCTTCATGCCGCTCTTCGACAGCGCTGTCCTTGTCGCAGCGAAGGAAATCGGCTTCGCCTTGCGTGAAGGCATCGATCTGACGCTCAACCGGGAAACGTCCTGGGCCAACATCCGCGACCGCATCGCCATCGGCCATTTCGATCTGGCGCATATGCTGGGGCCGATGCCGATCGCCTGCAACCTGGGGCTGACGCCGCTCGCCTCCGACACGGTCGTGCCGTTTTCGCTCGGCCTTGGCGGCAATTGCGTCACGGTTTCGAACGCCGTCTGGGCGGGCATGGCCGCGCACGACGCCCGACCCGACCTCGATCCGGCGCGGGCCGGCAAGGCGTTGGGGGCGCTGATCCGCGAACGGGCGAATGCCGGCGGCGATCCGCTTCGCTTTGCCGTCGTCCATCCGCACTCCGGGCACAATTACGAACTGCGCTACTGGCTCGCCGCCTGCGGCATCGACCCGTCGCATGAGATCGAAATCGTCATCGTGCCGCCCCCCTTCATGGCCGACGCGCTCGCGGCCGGCAGGATCGACGGCTACTGCGTCGGCGAACCCTGGAACAGCGCCTCTGTCGTCGCCGGCACCGGCCATATCGCCACGGTCAAGGCGGCCATCTGGAAGACCAGCCCGGAGAAAGTCGTCGGCGTGCGCAAGGCCTGGGCGGAAAAACAGCCGGACGCGCTTTCGGCCCTGCTGCGCGCGCTGCATCATGCGGCGCGCTGGTGCCAGGATCCGGCAAACCGCGACGAACTCGCGGCCTTGATGGCGCAACCGGCCTTCCTTGGTCTGGCGCCGGCGCTGCAGATGCCGATCCTCAGCGGCCATCTTGCGCTCGGCGGCGGCGCCGAACTCAGCGTCGGCGACTTCTTTCTGCCCTTCGACAAGGCGGCGAACTTCCCATGGAAGAGCCATGCGCTGTGGTTCTACACGCAGATGGTACGCTGGGGGCATGTCGCGCATACGCCGGAAAACCTCGCTGTTGCCCGCGACTGCTACCGCCCCGATCTCTACCGCTCGGCGTTGAAGCCGCTTGGCGTGGCGCTTCCCGGTGCCAATGCCAAGGTCGAGGGCGCGCTGAAGGCCGCGACTCCAGTTGGTTCGGCGGGGGCAAGCCTGGTGCTCGGTCCCGACGGTTTCTTCGATGGCCAGATATTCGATCCCGACGAGATCGACGCCTACATTGCCGGCCAGAAATTGGCGCGCGCCGAAGCCTGATCATTTCCGCGGCATTCTTGTGCGCTGCACAAAAAATGTGCGTGCAAATGCGCTAATGAACAATCTTTGGCTTGCTCGCCCAGCGGGCCGGCGCGCCGACGATTTTGGCATGCCATTGATCTCATTGATGTTTGTCGTCCATTCCGAAACTGGCACGGTTCCTGCTTTGTAATAGGCAGACTCTTCTCGGAGTCACGGAATGCGCGTCCAATGGCGGGCGCTACAGGCAAAGCTGCCGCTCAGGTCAACACGCGATCCCGGATGGACGGACGCGCGAGGCCTGGCCGGCGGCTTTTTTGTTTGGTCGAACACGCAATCGACGGCGCCGATCCCAAGCCGCGCCCAACCGGAGATGACGATGACGAAACGCATCAAGAGCCATTCCGCCCAAACGGCGATCAGCCGCCGGGATTTCCTGAGGATCAGCGCGGCCACCGCGGCAACGCTGGCGGCGGCGCGTGCGCTGCTGCCCTCCGGCGCCTATGCCGCGGCGGCCGCGCCGGAAGTCACCGGCGCCAAGCTCGGCTTCATCGCGCTGACCGATGCGGCACCGCTGATGATTGCCAAGGAAAAAGGCCTGTTCGAAAAATTCGGCATGCCCGATGTCGAAGTGCTCAAGCAGGCGTCGTGGGGGGCAACGCGCGACAATCTGGTGCTCGGCGGCGAAGCCAACGGCATTGACGGCGCCCATATCCTGACGCCGATGCCCTATTTGATGCACACGGGCAAGGTGACGCAGAACAAGCAGCCGCTGCCGATGGCGATCGTGGCACGGCTCAACTACGACTGCCAGGGCATTTCCGTCGCCCAGGAATATGCCGGCACCGGCGTCGGCATCGACGCCTCAAAGCTGAAGGAAGCCTTCGCTGCCAAGAAGGCCGCAGGCAAGGAGGTGAAGGCCGCCATGACCTTCCCGGGCGGCACGCACGACCTCTGGCTGCGCTACTGGCTGGCCGCCGGCGGCATCGATCCCGACAAGGACGTCTCGACCATCGTCGTGCCGCCGCCGCAGATGGTCGCCAACATGAAGGTCGGCAACATGGACGTGTTCTGCGTCGGCGAGCCGTGGAACGAGCAGCTCGTCCATCAGGGCGTCGGCTTCACCGCCGCCACCACCGGCGAACTGTGGAAGGGCCATCCGGAAAAGGCGCTCGGCCTGCGCGCCGCCTTCATAGACAAGTACCCGAACGCCACCAAGGCGATCCTGATGGCTGTCATGGAAGCCCAGCAATGGTGCGAAGCAAAAGAAAACAAGGACGAGATGGCCGCTATCATCGGCAAGCGGCAGTGGATGAACGTGCCGACCGCCGACATCATCGGCCGCCTCAAGGGCGACATCAATTACGGCAATGGCCGCGTCGCCAACGGCACCGACCTCTATATGAAGTTCTGGCAGGGCGGCGTGTCCTATCCCTTCAAGAGCCACGACAGCTGGTTCCTCGCCGAGAACATTCGCTGGGGCAAGTTCGCGCCGACCACCGACATCAAGGCACTGGTCGGCCAAGTCAACCGTGAGGATCTGTGGCGCGAGGCGGCCAAGGACCTTGGTGTCGCCGCGGCCGATATTCCGGCGTCTACGTCGCGCGGCCCCGAAACCTTCTTCGACGGCAAGATCTTCGATCCGGAGAACCCGTCGGCCTATCTCGACAGCCTGAAGATCAAGGTGTCGGCCTGAGCCTGACATAGACGCGCGGCAGGCGGTGGCAGCGCCGCCTGCCTTTCACGTGCCGCCAAGGAGTTTTTCGAAACAATGTCTATCCAAGCCATCGAGGACAGCGAGGTGAAGCCGTTCCCCGCACCGGCCAAGCCCGCCGAGGTCATCGCTTTCACCGCCAGGGCGCGGCGTCGCTTCGACCCGGCCGCGATCGCCGGCAAGCTGGCAAGCACGCTGGTGCCGCCGGTCATTGTTATCACCATCATGCTCGTCGTCTGGCAGGTCGCCTGTTCGTCGCCCACAGCCAGCCTGCCACCGCCAAGCCAGGTGTGGAACGAGGCCTATGACCTGATCGCCCACCCGTTCTTCGACAATGGCCCGCAGGACATCGGACTCGCCTGGCGGGTGCTGATGTCGCTGCAGCGCGTCGCCATGGGCTTCGGCCTGGCGGCAATCGTCGGCGTCGCGCTCGGCGCGCTCGTCGGCCAGTCGATCTGGGCGATGCGGGGCCTCGATCCGGTCTTCCAGATCCTGCGCACGGTGCCGCCGCTCGCCTGGCTGCCGCTGTCGCTGGCGGCGTTCCGCGATTCCAGCCCGTCAGCGATCTTCGTCATCTTCATCACCTCGATCTGGCCAATCATCATCAACACTGCGGTCGGTGTCCGCAACATCCCCGAGGACTACCGCAACGTCGCCCGTATCCTCCGGCTCAACCAGCTCGAGTTCTTCGTGAAGATCATGGTGCCGGCGGCCGCGCCTTACATCTTCACCGGATTGCGGATCGGCATCGGCCTGTCGTGGCTGGCCATCGTCGCCGCCGAAATGCTGACCGGCGGCGTCGGCATCGGCTTCTTCATCTGGGACGCGTGGAACTCGTCCCGCCTGCCCGACATCATCGTCGCGCTCGCCTATATCGGCGTCACCGGCTTCTGCCTCGACCGCCTGGTCGCGGCAGTCGGCGTCTTCGTCACCCGCGGCACAACGGCAAAGTGAGCAGAGGGACGATGACGGCCTATCTGAAGCTCGACCATATCGACAAATCCTTCGCCCGCGGCAGCCAGGTCAGCGACGTCCTGAAGGATATCCGGCTGACCATCGACAAGGGTGAATTCGTCTCGATTATCGGCCATTCTGGCTGCGGCAAGTCGACCTTGCTCAACCTGATCGCCGGCCTGACCAAGGTCTCCGCCGGCGCCGTCCTGCTCGAGGACAAGGAAGTCGACAGCCCTGGCCCGGAACGCGCCGTGGTGTTCCAGAACCACAGCCTGCTGCCATGGCTCACCGTCTACGAAAACATCAATTTGGCAGTCACGAAGGTCTTTGGCCGGAGCAGGAGCCGGGCCGAGCGGCATGACTGGATCATGCGCAATCTCGATCTCGTGCAGATGGCGCATGCCAAGGACAAACGTCCGGCCGAGATATCGGGCGGCATGAAGCAGCGCGTCGGCATCGCCCGGGCGCTGGCCATGGAGCCGAAGATCCTGCTGCTCGACGAGCCCTTCGGCGCGCTCGACGCGCTGACGCGCGCCCATCTTCAGGACGCGGTGATGGATATCCATTCGAGGCTCGGCTCGACGACGATCATGATCACCCATGACGTTGACGAGGCGGTGCTGTTGTCCGACCGCATCGTGATGATGACCAACGGTCCGGCGGCCACCATCGGCGAGGTTCTTCCCGTGCCGCTTGCCCGGCCGCGCCGACGCATCGAGCTTTCCTCCGACCGCACCTTCCTGCGCTGCCGCGAGGCGGTGCTGAAATTCCTCTACGAACGCCACCGCTTCGTCGAAGCCGCGGAGTAAGGCAATAACCGGAAACTCGTCATCATCATTGGCAATCTGCATCGGCAATGGGCAATCTACCGCATTGCACAAACATTATGCTGCTGTGCAAGGCATTCTGACTAATCTTTGATCCGCTGCCGAGCTTGGTCAAGAGTCGCGCGGCTGCGGTTCACATTGGTTTCATTAGATAATTCTGAGCGCTGTCGAATTGGCACGCTTCCTGCTTTTCAAAATGTAGGTCCGCAAGGGCCAAGTGACACGGCGTCCAATGGCGGGCGCCACAGGCAAAGCTGCCGCTCAGGTCCACACGCGCTCCCGGAACCCCGGACGCGAAGACCTGGCCGGCGGCTTTTTTGTTTTGACGCAATCGACGGCGCTGGTCCCAAGCGGCGCCCAACCGGAGACGACGATGATGAAACGGATCGGAACTGGGGCGTCCCTCGCGGACGTCACGCGCCGCGATTTTCTGGCCAGCAGCGCGCTGACGGCGATGCCGCGCCGCTGACAGTCGCGAACGAACAGACAAGGGCGGTGCCTCCCACGCCGCAAATCGGAGCCAGAAAATGACCGCAAATCTCCCAGCCGCGCCCAGCCAGGACAGTGCTCCCCGGCAGGCGCTTGTGATGTCCACCATCGCCTTCACCGTCTGCTTCGCGGTGTGGACGATCTTTTCAATCATCGGCGTGCGCATAAAGCAGGAGCTGGGGCTGAACGAGACGGAGTTCGGCCTGCTGGTCGGCACGCCGATCCTCACCGGCTCGCTCGTGCGTATGGTGCTCGGTGTCTGGACCGACCGTTTTGGCGGACGGCTGGTATACACCGCGACCATGCTTGCGGCGGCGGTCGCGACCTTCCTGCTCGCTTTTGCGCACACCTACGGGCAGATGCTGGTCGCTGCGCTTGGCGTTGGGCTCGCCGGCGGTTCCTTCGCCGTCGGTGTCGCGTATGTCTCGCGCTTCTTCCCGGCCGGCAAGCAGGGTACGGCGCTTGGCATTTTCGGTGTCGGCAATGTCGGCGCCGCGGTCACCAAATTCCTGGCACCGTTTGTGCTTCTCTCCTGGGGCTGGCAGTCGGTCGCGCTGATCTGGGCGGCAGCACTCGTCGTCATGGCCGCCGTCTTCTGGTTCACGACCGGCGACGATCCGGTCATTCGCGAGCGCCGCCACGGCAAGGCTGCACCCGCGGGAAGCTTCTTGCAGGAATTCGCGCCGCTCAAGAACCTGCAGGTCTGGCGTTTCGCCTTCTATTATTTCTTCGCCTTCGGTGCATTCGTGGCGCTCTCGCTGTGGCTGCCCCGCTACCTGATCGGCGTCTACGGCTTCGGGCTTGCGACCGCCGGCATGATCGGCGCGGCCTATTCAATTCCGGCAAGTATTTTCCGCGCCTATGGCGGCGTGCTGTCCGACCGGATCGGCGCCCGCACCGTGCTCTACTGGACCTTCGCTGTCAGTGCCGCCGCGACTCTCGTTCTGTCTCTCCCCTCGGCAGACTACGTCGTGCGCGGTGTCAGCGGGCCGATCGCCTTCCATTTCGAGGTCGGCCCGCTCGCCTTCATAGCCGTTGCCTGTGTGCTCGGCTTCTTCATGAGCCTTGGCAAGGCTGCCGTCTACAAGCACATCCCGGCTTACTATCCGCAGAGTGTCGGCGCGGTCGGCGGCGTTGTCGGCATGATTGGCGGGCTCGGCGGCTTTATCCTGCCAATCGTCTTCGGCGCGCTCAACGACCTCACCGGCGTCTGGTCGAGCTGCTTCATGCTGCTCTTCGTCATCGTCGCCACCTGCTTTGCCTGGATGCATTTTTCCATCCGGCGGATGGAGCGCACGGCGTCTGACGAAGCTTCAGGCCTTTCCTACGCGGCTGAGTGAGACCGGAGTGGATCAGGACATGACCGAGAAACTCGTTATCATCGGCAACGGCATGGCCCCTGGGCGCATGCTGGAGCACCTCCTGGAAAAGGCGCCTGGGCGCTACCAGGTCACCATCTTCAACGCCGAGCCGCGCGTGAACTACGACCGCATCATGCTGTCGCCGGTTTTGTCGGGCGAAAAGGCCTATGAGGAGATCATCATCCATGGCGACGGCTGGTACATCAAGCACGGCATCACCCTCTACAAGGGCCACAAGATCGTCGCCATCGACCGGCAGGCAAAGTCCGTCACCTCCGATCATGGCGTGACCGAGCCCTACGACAAGCTCGTCATCGCCACCGGCTCAGTGCCGTTTATCATTCCGGTGCCAGGCCATGATCTGCCCGGCGTGCTCACGTATCGCGATCTCGACGACGTCCGGGCGATGATGCTTGCCGCCCAGTCGCGGGCCAAGGCCGTGGTCATTGGCGGCGGCCTGCTCGGGCTCGAGGCAGCCGCGGGCTTGAATGCGCAAGGCATGGACGTCACCGTGCTGCACGTCATGCCGACGCTGATGGAGCGTCAGCTCGATCCGGCCGCCGGCTATCTCCTGCAGCGCGCCGTCGAGCAGCGCGGCATCAAGGTCATCACCAAGGCAAACACCCAGGCGATCACCGGCAACGGCAAGGTCGAGCGGGTGGAGCTTGCCGACGGCACCATCATCCCGGCGACGCTCGTCGTCATGGCGGTGGGCATCAGGCCGAATGCGGCGCTGGCGAAGGAAGCCGGCATTGCCGTCAATCGCGGCATCGTCGTCGACGCCGGCATGCGCAGCAACGATCCCGATATCTACGCAATCGGCGAATGCGCCGAGGTCAACGGCCAGGTCTACGGACTGGTCGCGCCGCTCTACGAGATGGCGCGCGTCGCCGCCAACCATCTGGCCGGTAATGAGGCGGCGGCTTTCGTCCACATGGACACGCCGACCAAGCTAAAGGTCACCGGCATCGAGCTGTTCTCGCTCGGTGACTTCGCCGAGGGCGATGACCGCCAGGAGATCGTGCTGCGCGATGCTGCGGCCGGCGTCTACAAACGCCTGGTGCTCAAGGACGACCGCATCATCGGCACCGTGCTCTATGGCGAGACGGCGGACGGCGCCTGGTTCAACGACCTCAAGAAGAAGCAGACCGACATATCCGAGATGCGCGATACGCTCATCTTCGGCCAGTCCTACCAGGGAGGCGCCCCCCTGGACCCTATGGCGGCCGTTGCAGCCTTGCCGGATGATGCGGAAATCTGCGGTTGCAACGGCGTATGCAAGGGAAAGATCACCGGCGCGATCACGGCCAAGGGCCTGACCTCGCTCGATGACGTGCGCGCCCACACCAAGGCGTCGGCCTCCTGCGGCTCCTGCACCGGGTTGGTCGAAAAGCTCATGGTGCTGACCATCGGCGACAAATACAACCCCGCGGCGGTCCAGCCGATGTGCAGCTGCACCGCGCTCGGCCATGACGAGGTCCGCCGGCTGATCAAGGCCAAGGGCCTGAAGACCATTCCCGCCGTCATGCAGGAGCTGGAGTGGAAGACCTCCTGCGGCTGCGCCAAGTGCCGGCCGGCGCTCAACTATTATCTCGTCTGCGACTGGCCCGACGAATACGCCGACGATTACCAGTCGCGCTTCATCAACGAGCGCGTCCACGCCAACATCCAGAAGGACGGCACCTACTCGGTGGTGCCGCGCATGTGGGGCGGGGTCACCAACGCCGCCGAATTGCGCGCCATCGCCGACGTCGTCGACAAGTTCGAGATCCCGATGGTCAAGGTCACCGGCGGCCAGCGCATCGACATGCTCGGCATCCGCAAGGAGGACCTGCCGGCGGTGTGGGCCGATCTCGGCCAGGCTGGCTTCGTCTCCGGCCACGCCTATGCCAAGGGACTGCGCACGGTGAAGACCTGCGTCGGCTCGGACTGGTGCCGCTTCGGCACGCAGGATTCGACCGGCTTGGGCATCCGTATCGAAAAATTCATGTGGGGCTCGTGGACCCCGGCCAAGGTAAAGATGGCGGTGTCGGGCTGTCCGCGAAACTGTGCCGAGGCGACCTGCAAGGATGTCGGCGTGATCTGCGTCGACAGTGGCTACGAAATCCATTTCGCCGGCGCCGCTGGCCTCGACATCAAGGGCACCGAAGTGCTCGGCCTGGTCAAGACCGAGGACGAGGCGCTGGAGCATATCGTGGCGTTGACGCAGATGTATCGCGAGCAGGGCCGCTATCTCGAGCGTATCTACAAATGGGCCAAGCGCGTCGGCATCGCCGAGATCAAGCGCCAGATCATGGACGATGGCGAGAAGCGCAAGACCTATTTCGACCGCTTCGTCTTTTCGCAGAAATTCGCCCAGGTCGATCCGTGGTCGGAACGTGCTTCCGGCAAGGACAAGCATGAATTCCGGCCGATGGCTTCGGTCGGCTTTGCGCAGGCGGCGGAGTAGGCGCGTGTTCCCGAGTGGAATGCGGTTTTCGGACAAGAACACGCGCAAAAGAGGAATGGCCACATGAATTGGGTATCAATTGGCACGCTCTCGGACATTCCGCGTCGCGGTGCGCGCTGCGTAGCCACGCCCGAAGGCAAGATCGCCGTCTTTCGCACGGCCGACGATCAGGTCTTTGCCATCGACGACCATTGCCCGCACAAGGGTGGGCCACTCAGCCAGGGCATCGTCCATGGCACGGCGGTGACCTGTCCCTTGCACAATTGGGTGATCTCGCTGGAGACAGGCAAGGCGCTCGGCGCCGACGAGGGCGCGGTGCGCACCATTGCGGTCCGGATCGACGGCGAGCGGCTGTTCATAGCGCTGGAAGCGCTGGCCAGCTGCGCGGCGTGAACCATGCAGATTGATGAAGCGCGCGAGGTGAGGACCACCTGCCCCTATTGCGGGGTGGGTTGCGGCGTGCTGGCGAAGGTCGCCGCGGACGGCGAAATAACCGTTCGTGGCGACCCGGACCACCCGGCGAATTTCGGCCGGCTCTGCTCCAAAGGCTCGGCGCTGGCCGAGACCATCGACCTCGACGGCAGGTTGCTATACCCGGAGATCCACGGTCGCCGCACCGACTGGGACGAAGCGCTCGACCTTGTCGCTTCGACCTTCTCGCAAACCATTGCCGAGCACGGCCCTGACGCGGTCGCCTTCTACGTCTCCGGCCAGTTGCTGACCGAGGACTATTACGTCGCCAACAAGCTGATGAAGGGCTTCATCGGCTCGGCCAATATCGACACCAATTCGCGCCTGTGCATGGCCTCGTCGGTCGCCGGCCACCGCCGCGCCTTTGGCTCGGACACCGTTCCGGGAAATTACGAGGATCTGGAACTTGCCGACCTGATCGTGCTGGTCGGCTCCAATCTCGCCTGGTGCCATCCAGTGCTCTACCAGCGCATTGCCGCCGCCCGGGAAAAGCGGCCCGAGATGAAGGTGGTGCTGATCGACCCACGCCGCACCATGACCTCAGATATCGCGGACATGCATCTGGCGATCGCGCCCGATGGCGATGTCGCTTTGTTCACAGGGCTGCTCGCCTATCTCGGCCAGCACAACGCACTGGACCGCACCTATATCACGGCGCACACGACCGGCTTCGGGCAAGCGCTTTTCGCCGCCTCGGCGCTCGATCTTGCCGGCATCGCGGCTGCCACGGGTCTCAGTGAGGACGAACTGGCCCGCTTCTACAGCCTGTTTGCCGCGACGGCGAAGACGGTGACCGTCTACAGCCAGGGCGTGAACCAGTCGTCTTCGGGCACCGACAAGGTCAACGCCATCATCAACTGCCATCTAGCCACCGGCCGCATCGGCAAGCCCGGCGCCGGGCCGTTTTCGGTGACCGGCCAGCCCAATGCTATGGGCGGCCGCGAGGTCGGCGGCATGGCCAACATGCTGGCCGCCCACATGGAGATCGAAAACCCCGAGCACCGCAACCGCGTGCAGCGCTTCTGGAATGCCCCAACCGTCGCCGAAAAACCCGGCCTGAAAGCGGTCGAGATGTTCCAAGCGGTGGCCGACGGACGCATCAAGGCGCTGTGGATCATGGCGACCAATCCGGTCGATTCGATGCCGGATGCCGATGCGGTCGAAGCGGCGATCAAGGCCTGCCCGTTTGTCGTGGTGTCGGACGTGCTGGGCGAGACCGACACGGTCCGCCATGCTCATGTCCGGCTGCCGGCGGCGGCATGGGGCGAGAAGGACGGCACCGTCACCAATTCGGAGCGCCGCATCTCGCGCCAGCGGGCTTTCTTGGCCAGGCCCGGCGAGGCAAGGCCAGATTGGTGGATCATCGCTGAAGTCGCCAAGCGGATGGGCTTTGGCGAGGCGTTTTCGCATGTGTCGCCGGCCGACATCTTCGCCGAGCATGCCGCGTTGTCGACATTCGAGAATGACGGGGCGCGCGATTTTGATATAGGCGCGTATGGCGATATCGGTGCAGAGACCTATGAGGATCTTCTGCCGTTCCAATGGCCAGCGCCGAGCCAAGGCACCCCCCTCTGGCCTGCCGGCCATCTCCCCCTCAAGGGGGGAGATTGGATGTCGCCACAGGTTTCGCCAATCGTTACCATTGCTGAAAAGGCGGTACCGGCAAAACTGCCAATCTCCCCCCTTGAGGGGGAGATGGCCGGCAGGCCAGAGGGGGGTGCCTGGCGCCAGCCGGAGGGCAAAAGCACCCGCTTCTTCGCCAACGGCGGCTTCTACACGCCCGACGGCAAGGCACGCTTCATTGCCATCCGCCCAGCCGCACAAACCCGCACCAACCCGGACTACCCGTTGGTGCTCAACACCGGGCGAGTTCGCGACCACTGGCACACCATGACGCGGACCGGCAAGAGCCCGCGCTTGTCGCAGCACATGGCCGAACCGTTCGTCGAAATCCACCCGGCGGATGCGCAGCACTATGGCATCGGCGATGCCGACATCGTCCGCGTCTCCACGGCTTATGGCGAGGTGCTAGTCCGCGCGCTGGTGACGGTGCGCCAACGCCGAGGCTCGGTTTTCGTGCCGATGCACTGGACCGATCAGTTCTCCGGCCGCGCGCGTATCGATGCACTGGTCGCGCCGACGACCGATGCGATTTCAGGCCAGCCGGCCTCGAAGAACGTTGCCGCCCGCATCGAGCGGTTCGCCGCCACGGCCTTCGGATTCGCCGTGCTTGCCGAACGGCCCGCATCCATCGACGCCGATTACTGGAGCCTCGCTCGCAGCCCCGCCGGCTGGCGCCTCGAAATTGCGCTGCGGTCCGGCCGCGACTGGACCGGGTTTGCCGCCTCCCTGTTAGGCATGGAAGGCGAGACGCTCGCCTATCACGACATCGCCGGCGGGCACCATCGCTTCGCTCGTTTCGCGGGCAGTCGGCTGGTCGGCGCGCTCTATCTTGCGCCGACCCCGGTAGCGGTGTCGCGCGGCTGGGCGGTCGAACAACTGGGTGCCGACCATGCCGATCGGCAGGCGCGGCTGGCGATTGTCGCCGGGCGGCCGGGCGGCAAGAGCGTCGACCGCGGTGCCATCGTCTGCGCCTGTTTCGGGGTCGGTGCCAACCAGATCGCGGAAGCGGTGCGCGGCGGCTGCACCAGCGTCGCGGCAATCGGCGCCGCGCTTCACGCCGGCACCAATTGCGGCTCTTGCCGCGCCGAGATCAAGACCATTATCGACGGTCGGCGTCTTCAAGCTGCGGAGTGAATGTGCCGAGGAACTCTGCCGCGCCGCTGCATGATGCTTACTAGCAATTTACAAACCATGGGCTACCAACGTTCTGACTTCGATTCGTTCGGAACGGGAACCCCATGAGCAAAGCCCTGACCTCATTCGCGCTTGCCGCCGTGCTGGCGGCCTTGCTGATGGCGCTCAGCCTGACGGTGGCCAGGCATGGCTATCCCTATGGCGCGATCGGCGCCAAGCGCTTGAGCGACGTCGCCGATGCGGGGACGTTCATTCCGCTCGCGGCGATCTATTTTTTCAGCGCACTGCTGATGATGGTTCTGCCGATCAGGCTCGCTGGCATCGTCCTGACACATGCCGCCGATGCGATCTTCTGGACGGTCATCGTGTTGTTTGCGGTCATCGTTGGATGTCTCGCCGCGAGATTTGCTTTCGGTCAGCGCGATGTGCTCTCGGCGCTGCTGAACTGGCGGTTCCTGTTTGTCGCAGCCGTCGTCGGATGCCATCTCTTCATCAACGAGCTGCGCCACAACATCCTGTTGAGAAGCCTGTTCTTCGTCGTCTTTGCCGCAGCGACACTGGCCTGCCTGTTTTGGTCCTTCACCGTCTGAGCATGTGCGACCGTCGGCAGACGGCTTAATTCTTGTCGACCGGTTTTGAACGCATTCGCGAAACGGTCTCACGCTCGGCCCGCTTCGAACGCATCGGCGGCAGGCCGCGGTCGATCAGGTCCATGTCTTCCAGCACCATGTCGCCCATCCGCTTGAAGGCGATGTCGAGCGCGCCGGCCCGGTGGGCGGAGCGCAGGAATCCCGGCAATGTGCGGACCGGGTGATCCTGGGCCAGAGGCTCCTCAGGAAAAACATCGCTGGCGGCGACGATATGGCCGCTGCGGACGGCGTCCATCAGTGCCGGAAAATCGACCACTCCGGCTCGGCTGAGCAGGATGAAAGCGGCTCCCTTGTGCATCCTGGCAAACGCCTCGGCACCAAGGAAACCCTGGTTTTCGCTGGTCACCGAAGCGACGACGAAGATGAAATCGCTGTTCGACAGAACGTCGTCGAGAGAGGCCGGCTCGACGCCGTTTTCGATCAGGATCGACGGCGGCAGCCACGGGTCGAAGACTTTTATCTGCGTGCGAAAGCCCGACAGTAGCCGGTTGAGCGCACGGCCAAGATCGCCGAAGCCGATGATGCCGACATCCGCACCGGAAAGAAGCCGCGCCGTCCGGTTGCCGTCGCCGCCCCACAGCTCCTTGCCCTGACGAAAAGCGAGGTCGGCATCGACGATGCCGCGGGCAAGGTTGAGCGCCATGGCAAGGCCGAGCTCGGCCACCGGTTCGGCAAAGACCAGCCCGGTGGTGACGACATGGATGCCGCGCGAAAACAGCGTCTCGTAGGGCATGTTGTTGATGAGGTTGCTCTCGACATTGAAGATGCAGCGCAGCGCCTTCATTTTTTCCAGCGTCTCCGGCGCGATAGGTGGCTGGCCGACGATGTAGCGGGTCTCGGCAAGCACATCGGCCGGCAGCGCCGCGACGCCTTCGGGCGATGTTTCGACGATGCGGTATTTCGATCGAAATTTCGCCAGCGCAGCCGGCGTGAAGATCAGGTCGAGCGTGCGCGGTTCGGGTGCGCTGATCACCAGCGGCAAGGCGCTGTCGGACATGATACCTTTCCTCCCGTGCGATCCGCGTCGCACCACACTAGAATCGTCTTTCCCGCCCCGACACCTATCACATGCCTGTCGAGGAGGAGAAGTTTGCCTGCCTTCGGCCTTGCGGTGCGGCGGTCGGTGGTCCAGATAGACGGCGATCGAAGGACGACAAGGAAGACAGCGACATGATCCCGTTTCGAAAGAACCTCATCGATGGCGAGTGGGTGGGCGATGCCGGCTCCCGCAACATCAACCCGTCCAATCTCGACGACGTGGTCGGCGAATATGCATCGGGAGGCGCCGAGCACGCCCGGCAGGCCATCGCGGCGGCGAAGGCGGCATTTCCGGCATGGTCGCGATCGGGCCTGCTGGCACGCCACGCGGTGCTGAGGAAGGCGTCGGACGAGATCACCGCGCGGAAAGATGAAATCGGCCGGGCCTTGGCGCGCGAGGAAGGCAAGACGCTGGTCGAGGGCATCGGCGAGACTGTCCGTGCCGCCCAGATATTCGACTTCTTCGCCGGCGAGACGCTGCGCCTGTCGGGCGAGCTGGCGCCAAGCGTGCGGCCCGGCGTCGGCGTCGAGATCACCCGCGAAGCGGTCGGCGTCGTCGGCATCATCACGCCGTGGAATTTCCCGATCGCCATCCCGGCTTGGAAAATCGCTCCGGCGCTGGCCTACGGCAACACCATCGTCTTCAAGCCGGCGGAACTCGTTCCGGAGAGCGCCTGGACCATTGTCGACATCCTGCACCGCGCCGGACTGCCCAAGGGCGTGCTCAACCTGGTGATGGGCAAAGGTTCGGTGGTTGGCCAGGCTATGCTCGACAGCCCTGACCTCAACGCCATTACCTTCACCGGCTCTGTCGGCACCGGCAAGCGTGTCGCCGCCGCCAGCGTCGAGCACATGCGCAAGTTCCAGCTCGAAATGGGCGGCAAGAACCCGCTTGTCGTGCTCGACGATGCCGACCTTGCCGTCGCGGTCGACTGCGCCATCAACGGTGCCTACTTCTCGACCGGCCAGCGCTGCACGGCGTCGTCCCGCCTGGTGGTGACGGACGGCATCCACGACCGCTTCGTCGAGGCGCTCAAGGACCGCATGGCCAAGCTGGTCGTCGGCGACGCTCTCGATGCCAAGACCCAGATCGGACCGGTTGTCGACCAGAGCCAGTTGAAACAGGACGAAGACTATATCGCCATCGGCCGTCAGGAAGGCGCGGACCTTGCATTCGGCGGCGAGCGGCTCGATCGTGAAACCCGCGGCTTCTATTTGCAACCGGCGCTGTTCACCGAAACCACCAACGCCATGCGCATCTCGCGCGAGGAGATTTTCGGACCGGTCGCCAACGTCATCCGCGTCAAGGATTATGATGAGGCGCTGACTGTGGCCAACGACACGCCGTTCGGGCTGACGTCCGGCATCTGCACCTCGAGCCTCAAGCATGCCACGCATTTCAAGCGCAATTCGGAAGCCGGCATGGTCATGGTCAACCTGCCGACTGCCGGCGTCGACTTCCACGTGCCTTTCGGCGGGCGCAAGGGATCGAGCTACGGCCCGCGCGAGCAGGGCCGCTATGCCGCAGAGTTCTACACCACGGTGAAGACCGCTTACACGTTTGCCGGCTAAGAAAAGGCGGCAGACCAGCCAGGCAGGCGAGCAAGTCGATGACATCTGAGAATACCGACCTGACCTGGCTCAATCCGCCGCCGCACCATGCCTTCGGCAACAATACGGTGCATGTGCGGACCGGCAAGGAGACCGACTTCTGGCGAGAGACGTTCTACGGCTTCTGGCGTGATAATGGCCATTTCCTCTATCGTGAGGTCGAGGGCGATTTCAGCGCCGAAGTCACGGTCAAGGGGCACTATGAGGTGCTTTACGATCAGGCCGGGCTTATGGTCCGCCTGAGCCAGACCCATTGGATCAAGGCCGGCATCGAATACACCGACGGGCTGATGTATTTTTCCGTCGTCGTCACCAACGATGCCTCCGACTGGTCGCTGGCCAGCATTCCGGCCGATCCGGACGGGGTCAGGATCCGCCTGACCCGCCATGCCGAGACGATCCGTGTCCAGTATCTGGACGCGACCGACAAGCACTGGAAACCGGTGCGGCTTGCCTATTTCCCGCCGTCGAAAACGGTCGATGTCGGCATGATGTGCTGTTCGCCGCAGCGCGAGGGCTTCGAAGTGACATTCAGCGATTTTTCGATCGGCCCGCCGATCTCGCGGGAGCTTCACGACTGAGGCGCCGCGATGCGGTCGGGCGGTTTGCGTCCGGCCTGCCTCAGTAGGTCGCTCGGCCGCCGGAGACGTCGAAGACGGCAGCCGTCGTGAACGAGCATTCCTCGGACGCGATCCAGCAAATCAGCGCCGCCACCTCCTCGACCTCGCCGAACCGCGCCATCGGTATTTTGGACAGCATGAAGTCGATGTGCTGCTGGCTCATCTGCTGGAAGATTGCGGTGCGCACGGCCGCCGGCGTGACGCAGTTCACCGTCACCTTGGTCTTGGCCAACTCCTTGCCGAGCGACTTGGTCATGCCGATCACCGCCGCCTTGGAGGTGCTGTAGGCCGAGGCGTTCGGGTTACCTTCCTTGCCGGCAATCGAGGCGATGTTGACGATCCTGCCGTAATTGCGTTCGAGCATATGCGGGACCAGCGCTTTGTTGCAGAAGAAGACGCCGTTGATGTTGATGTCGATGACCCGGCGCCAATCCTCCACCGAATACTCCCAGGCCGTCATGTTCGGTCCGGTGATGGCAGCGCTGGTGACAAGCACATCGACTGCGCCAAGCGCTTTGATCGTCTCTCCGGCGGCGGCTTCGACCGCTAGGGGGTCGGCGACGTCGAGGGTCACGCTGTGCAGGCCTGGAACACTGGCCTTGGCCTGCTCGATCTGGGCGGCATCGCGATCCCAGACCGAAACACGCCCGCCTTCGTCAGTGATCCTTTGCGCGACCGCCAGGCCGATGCCTGAGGCGCCGCCGGTGATAACAGCAGATCGTCCGGCAAATCGTCCCGCGAAACTCATCGGCATGTGGTCTTCCTCCCAATTGGCGGCGAATGTGAAGTCAACGGCCGACAAGTTCAAGCGCGGACTTGCAACCTCAGAACAGCTTGTGATGGGCCAGCACCGGGCAATTGGACGGGACTGCCTCCTGCCCAAATCGTCTCGTCCCGTACTGAGAGAACTGCAGGAACGACGCGCCCGGTTGGCATCCGGGTGACAGGCGGCGCCGGATGGGTTATATTGCACTGCACAATGCGAGCGCCTGCAGGCGAGCCTCCCATCGATCCGATGAATCGGCCCATGAAATCGGCATTGAGCTGCAAGGACGGAAAACCGCTACCGAGATGAAGATTCCAAAATCTCTGTTGATCGATCCGGACAAGAACACGGTCTATGGCAGCTTTGCCGTTGCCGTCTCTATCTGGGCGTTCTCCTACTCGACCATTTTCGGCCAGGCTATGATCCTGGCCTACTATGCAGTCTGGCTGCCGCTCATCCTGGTCGACTACCGGAAGATATTAAGGCACGCTTCCAGCGCCTGGCTTCCGCTGGCCTTTGCGACCTATGTCTGCTTCTCGGTGTTCTGGTCGGCAGCTCCCGGCACCACGGCAAGGACAGCCGTCCAATATTGCTCCCACATCGCCTGCGCCTATATTGCCGCGCGCACCGTCAGCGTCCGGACCTTGACCATAGGCGCCCTGATCGGGATTTTCGTCGTCCTGCTCTACTCGCTCAAGGTCGCGAGTTATTCCTATGACGTTCTCGATGGCACGTATAATTTCGTCGGCGCGTTCAGCTCCAAGAACCAGATTGGCTTTGTCGCATCGCTTGGCATCTATTTCTGCGTTGTCTACCTCGCCTTTCTCAGGCGCGGCAGGATAAGCTTTTTGTTGATCGTACCGATTGTCCTTCTGTCGGGCTATCTGCTGGTCGTGTCGCATTCGGCCACTTCGATGGCATCGACCCCAGCGGTTCTGGCTCTGGTCGCCCTGCTTTCCATCGGCAAGCTGCTTTCGCTCCGACATCGCCGGGTGATTTTCATGATCGGTGCGGGCGCGCTGGTCGCCTGCACCGTGATTGCGCTGAATCTCGGGCTGATGGATTTTGTCCTTGGCCTTTTCGGCAAGGATTCGACGCTCACCGGACGAACCTACCTCTGGCAGCAGGGCTGGAATGCCGCGCAGCAAGCGCCCATCCTCGGCGTCGGCTACGCGGCCTATTGGGTGCAGGGCTTCTCCGAGGCCGAGCGGCTGTGGAACGAATTCTACATCGCCGCGCGAAGCGGCTTCCACTTCCACAACACCTACATCGAGACCTTGGTGGAACTCGGCTTCGTCGGTGCGACACTGCTTTCGCTGATCATCCTGCGCACGCTCTGGGGTCACGTCTCGGCGCTGATATTCAGGACATGGCAAGCCGACTCGGTGATTCTTGCCGGCGTCATGGTGCTTCTGTTCATCCGCTCCTTCGTCGAGGTCGAGACCCTCAACCCCTACATCATGGGATCGTTCCTGCTGTATTACAGCTACTTCAAGCTGGTGAGGGTGCCGGCCGTTGCTCCTTCCCGGTGGAGCGCCGTGAACCATCTCGAGGAACCGGACGCCGTGCGAGGCTAGAGTCTTTCACGTTTTGACGGAAGCGTATCCGGCGTTTGCGAAGTAGTTTTTGCATTCGCCGGGTTCGATCGTCGCAACGAG
>NZ_JAMYNE010000052.1:0-23101 GCF_040318915.1 Mesorhizobium sp. M0991 | reverse complement strand
TCGTCGCAGACGACGAGAATGCCATATTGCCGCGCGGTTTCGGCGACAGCAGCGATGAATTCGGGATCCGGCGGGATAAGGCCGCATTGGCTGGGCATCGGATCGAGTAGAATGCAAGCCAGTCGATTAGCGGCAGCGGCAATACGACGACGCGCACCATCAGCATCATTGAAACGAAGAATGACAACGTCATCGGCAACCGATGCCGGTGTGCCTGCATAAACTGGCACGGCGACCGGCGCCTCGGGCGAGCCCCAGGTAGCAGGCCCCCCTTTCTGCCCAGCCTCGGCCCAGTCATAGGCACCGTGATAGGCGCCCTCGATCTTGGCAATGCCCGGGCGTCCAGTGAATGCGCGCGCCGCCTTGATGGCAAACATAACGGCCTCGGTGCCGGTATTTACGAACCGGATTTGCTCGATAGCCGGGATGCGATCGACCAGCAACTCCGCGAGGTCGATTTCATACGCTGTGGGATTGGAAAAACAGGTGCCGTCGCGAAGTATACGGGCGACGGCATCAAGCACCGGGACAAAACCGTGCCCATGGATGAGGGTTGTAAAATTGTTGTTGAGGTCCAGGAAACGCTGCCCGTCAACATCAACCAGATATGCACCCTCGCCTTTTAGGACATAACGCGCCACTGGATCGCGCTCTACCGTCACTCGTGTGGTCCCGTCGGGGAAAACCGTGCGGCCGCGAGCGAACAGTCGCTGTGATTGTTCATCCGGCAAGGCAGCGATCGCCAGGATCTCGCCCAACATGTAAGTCTCCTCAGACAGGGACACGCCCGGTTCCGTCTATTTTGTTGCAACAAAACCACGAAACCCTGCACCAGCGCAAGGCCTTTTTCAATCTAACCGTGCTCTTGCGCGCGAGTTCCAGTTCCAGGTGGGCGAAGGCCTCGATGAGGATGAGCCGAGAACGCAAATTCACTAAGCCATGATCTGGATAGACAAAGGTAATTTCCGTCTAAGGGTTGCTGCCCCGGCGCCCTAAGTTCAGCGAAGCGGCCCGGAGGAACACCGCTTCGATTGTTCGAGCCATTAATTGAATACCGCTCCTCCAAATTATCTCGAGCGGTTCCGAATCATCAGCCGGCCCCTATCCATTTCGGCCACTTTCGTTAATCACAGTTGTGGACTCTGCCCACTTCCACAGCACCTCCGATCGCTCCAGGGTCTCTTACGTTGCGAAGACCGGCTGACCGCGCCCACGGTCGGGGTCGACGCAACCGCGGGCCGAAGCGACAAGCTGCTTGCTCAATTCGGCGGTGCGGGCGCGCTTGCCCCTCCAGGCATCGAGCAACGGCATGATAATCTGCTGGAGCCCGGCATTGTTCGCTAATGGGCTGCGCAATGGCCTTCGAACACGCGCCCCGCACCCTTGGGAACGACCAGGCCGAACGTCTTCATCAGACCGCGGATCTGGTTGGACGGCTGGGTTGTCATATTGTTTGCCAACCAGCATGATGTCAAAGCTCTTCACGCGCACCTCACGGTAAAAGCGGCCTCAGCAAGATGTGCGAGCCCGTCGGCGTCATTTGCGTCGGTGTTGTTCGGCGCCATATCCAGCGCCGCCCTGGCATGGCGGGCATCAATGCAGATCGCCGGCAAGCCTTCCAGCGTCACACGGCTGATGCAACAGGTTTCTTCAGGCAATTTTCCTCCTGTGAAACAGAACTGACGCGACTTGCAGGTCGCACGAAGACGCTCTTTGCGAGGTCGATACCGACTGTGGCAAGATCTGACATGGGTGGCTCCTCCAAACGGGACAATGACAGCCCGACTATGGCGCAATGCGACGCGAGAGCAGGAGCCATTACGATCAATTGAGAACGCCTTCGTCAAACTCAAGGCGCCGATGGGAGCAAAGGCTGACAGAACGATCAAGGCTCTTTGACGCGGTGTGCGGTCGTCAACCTCGTCACCCCAGCCGAATGTGCCAACTACTTCAAAGCCGCACGATATGAACCCGGATTAAACAGGACGTGCTTTCTAGTCTTAGTCTAGAAGCACAGAAGCACGTCGTGGCCACGACACCACGTGTCGGGTTCGTCGAGTCCACGACCCGGCCCGGTGCGGCTTGGGGCTGCCGCCTTTTTCATGGAAGCCCATGAACAATGGCCAAAACATTTCCTCTTCGGTGATCCGCCAGATTGGCACGAGGTTTGCGCCCTCCGGTGCGAAGGAGTAGCTGCCGACCGGATCGTCATGGCCTGGGTAACTGCGATCGATGAAGAATGAGGGAGCAACAATATGACGGCCTCCAGAGCGGATGCGATTCTGCATCTCGCGGAGGGCGAAGGTTCAGTGGAAGACCTCGAACTCGAGAACCTGCCGCCGTCAACGGTAGCTTGAAATTCAATCAACTTTAGGAGGAAACGATGGGAGAGTTTGCTGGCTTTTATGTTGATCACCGGATGACCTCGCCTCTGGTAATGGCGCAGCATTCGGCGAAGATCAAACCAATTGCGAAAGAGCTTGCGAGAAGCGGCGTTCTCCTGATCACAACCTGCTTGCGAGTTGAGGTCTATGGTCAGGAGCACGCACTAAGAAGTGTCGATAAGAAAATATTTTCAGGCTTTTCATCTGAGCGAGTTGAAGGTGCCGCCGCTATTACTCAGCGTCTCGCCGAGATTGCGTCCGGCGCTCATTCCCAGATCCTCGGTGAGAATTACATCAGCAGTCAGCTCGAGGACTCAATCGGACTTCTCGATCCAAACCTTCCGATCTTCCAGATAGCCCGGCTTGCAATTGATATTGGCCGTGCATCTCGCGCGCGCGCGCAGTTCATTGCACGATTCAACTATGATAAGATTGTCCAAGACATCATAGCTGATCGATTTCAAAATGGAGAGCTACCCGACCGCCTTTACATGATCGGGGCAGGTATGCTGGGTCGCGAGCTGATCAGGAGTGGTATGGGAGAGCGATTTCGTTCCACGGTAATCGTAACGCGGAATCCTAAGAAGCTTCGCAAACGTCTTCGCGCCTGGACTGACATAGACGTCGCGCTGACGCGCCCGGCAGAGATTGGGCAAGCACGCGAACCAAGGTCGATCGTTGTGATCGCAACCACCGATGTCAATGATGAATACCAAGCCATACTTCGCAGGGCAGTTCTGCGATTGGAGCCGCGCACCATTTTAGATCTGTCATCAATACCGGCGCTGTCAAACAGCGGAGTGGGAAAACTCAACTATGTGACAATGTACGACGCAGAGTTTCTCCGGTTCATCGACCAAAATAACCAAAATCTGACTCCGAAGTTGGCGCTCTTGTGTTCTGATATCAATGCAACACTCCGAGCTGCGCAAATCTATATTGCAGAGACATCGCCGTTTCCCGCAGAATGAGATCGTCGAAGTTTTCCTGGGCAAATATGTTGCGTAGGCAAATGGTCTCATCGGCTTCGCATTTGTCGGTAAAGAGGCGTCCCGGCAGCTAGTGTTGCGGCCGGCTGCGCTGCAATGACGAAAGCTTTTCGCGCAGTCACAGGTCGTCAAAGCGCCGAAGCCCGTATGGCGGCGGCATCATCAAATCAGCCGTAGCTGTCTTTGGGTGACAAAGGCCGCTTATGATTTCGAGCCGCTCTTGTTCTGACCTCTATCGCGAGGAGAAGCTGACGGTTCGCCGCCTTGGCGGCGCAGCGGGCGGTCAGAACCGGGGCGCCGATGCTGGTTGCCGCTGCGTCCCGACGAGCAGTGGTCCCTCGACTCGCCTCCGGCCAACTCACCGACGGGCACTACTTGCGCACCGTCGGCAACGACTGCACGCAGGATGCCTGACTCAGGTGGCCGACACTTCGCTCTCGGGCGAACGGTTGTGCGCGAGTTGGATCGGCTTACCGCTGTCTCGGCTGCCGCCGCCCCTTAGTTCCTTTCGTGCTGTGGCAGCGGATTCACCTCGAACTGCATCCCTGGCATGGGGCGCACCAGGCCCGTGTCGAATGGCACTATATCGCGCTTGGCAAGCCGATGCAGACGGATCTTGTAGAATAGCCCTCTCCTTCTCATTCGGCATCTTGGCGCAGGCGCATGGAGTGGGACGAGCCTGGATGCCAGTCATCAAGACAGTCATCAAAGCAGGCATGAAGAGGATCGCTATCGCCGGATCGAGGTGATCACCGGCCCGCGGCGGCGGCGCAACTGGACGCCGGGCGAAGAAGGCTCGGGTCGTCGCGGACAGTGCGGAGTCGCGCGCCAACATCTCGGCAGTCGCGACATTGGGCGCAAGGCATCCACGATGGCGGCCATCAGGGTCGGATCGATCTAGCCCGTCAAGACGAGGCGGCTTTCACCGATCTCGAACTCAATCCGACCGGCCGACGTGGGCACCTCGTGCTGCGCTGCGCCGGCGTGCTCGAGCTGCCGGTCCTCGCCCGCGATCGTAATTGGCACAAACTGCAGGGCTGACGTCCTCTCCGCAGCCGCTTTCGCCTGCACCAGCCCCGCCTGTAGCCGCCCAGACGGAAAGGAGGCCACGACTTACCCAATCTATCGCTTCGTGCATAGTCTCCGGACCGCAACTCCACGCATCGGTGCGCGAACAGCGATCGCGATCGTTCCGCCGGTGTCGCGCGTCAGTACTCGGGAACGGCGGGGAGGATCGAGAACAGCCAGATCGGCGTGTTCTTGGCTTACGCGAGCCGCTACGGCCAAGCGCTGGTCGATCGTCGCCTTTATCTGCCGGAGAGCTGGACAAAGGATCGGGCGCGATGTGCCAGGGCGTCGATCCCGGAGACGGTGGAGTTTGCGACCAAGCCAAAGATGGCGCGCGCCATGGTCGAGGCGGCGCTCGATACCGGCGTCCCGTGCGCTTACGTTCTGGGCGACGCTGTCTACGGGGCGGACAGCAGCCTTCGCCGGATGCTGGAAGCTCGCGAGCAGCCCTATGTCTTGGCGGTTCGAGGCTCTCACTTCATGCGCCGTGGAGAGGATCGTGGGTTTGAGGAAACCTCGCCCGAGGAACTGGCCAGCGAGTTCGAGCCCGACGACTGGGCCTGTCATGCGGCAGGTGAAGGCGCCAAAGGGCCTCGGCTCTACGCCGCCCTTGGACGTCAAAAGGCGGCTTCGAGCATTGGCTTCTCGTCCGCCGCAAGCGATCGACATCCGGAGAAAAAGCCTACTACCTAGTCTTAGCCCCGCCCGGTTCCTCCTTGGCCGAATTGGCGGCAGTGGCCGGACTGCGCTGGGCGATCGAGGAGTGCTTTGAGCGCGCTAAGAATGATCTCGGACTTGATCATTGCGAGGCTCGGTCCTGGCACGGATGGCATCGCCACATGAGCCTGTGCATGGCCGCCCTGGCATTCCTCTCGAAGCTATCGGCTGATCTTCGCCGCAGCGCATGGAGCAAACCGAACGAAACGAGTCCAAAGGAGCCAATCGCCGCCCGATCCGGATGGCTGCGCTCGTCCCGAGCGTCCCCGAGATCCGCTATCTCCTCGCCCGGATCCTCATCTTCCCACCGACACAAAAGCCCTTCATCATCGCCTGGTCGCTATGGCGACGACGACATCAGGCCGCGGCCACCATCTGTCACTACAAAAGGCATAAACATCCGCAACTGTAGTACTAGGTAGGCACCGCACCGCTGCCCCTTAGCGCGACCACAACCGCCCGCTGAGCCGGCGAACGGCGAGTCCTGAGGGGCAGTCCGATCTCGAGGACGAACTGCCCCTGGTTCCGATCCAGTTAAATGGGGACGGACAGGGCTGGTTCCTCGGCGTATCCATAAACGGTCCGAGCATGGTCGAGTGTGATCACGCCGTCGTCTAGGTCTCTCTGCACCGCCGCACGTTCTCGCAGTCGAGGATCGCCCCAACCGCCGCCGGAGGATGACTCGATCGTCACGCGAACTGGCGGGAACTGTCGCACGCCGTACTGCGGGGTATCCAGGACTTCACCGGAGGCCAACTCAATTGTTAGCTCGCCTCGACTTCCATCACCGCCGCCGATTGCGCCCAATCCGCTTGGTGTTCGGACACCTTCTCCCATGAATTTGTAAGTCCCCGCCGCTTCAACATCCGCGACGTACCTGACGCCCGTTCCACCTCGGAATTGCCCCGGTCCACCGCTGTCCGTCCGAAACTCATGAGTATAGACGTGGAGAGGATAGAGCTGCTCATAGTTTTCGACGTTGGGCAGCGCAAGGCCACCCATCGAAACAACCTGGCTGATAACGTTGAACCCGTCCCGTCCGAACACTGCGCCCGCCCCCGAAGATGCGTTCCAATGAGCGAAAGAGAATGCCCCAAGAGCGGGATCATTGATTGAAGTAGAACAATAAGAAGCTTTGCCCCAAGTACCGCTCGCTCTTTGTGGGTCCGATTGAGCGAGTGCCTTCCAACACGCGTTGATTATGTCGGCTCCTGGGAACATCGTATTCATCGTCATTGGTGCCGGCGGCAGGGCGTTAACGACAGTCCCCTCCGGAGCAATGATCTTGATCGCCCGCAAGGCGCCCTCGTTGCGCGGCAACGCTGCACTCCCGAGAAAGCTCATGACACCAACGAACACTGCGGAGGTTGTGTTGGCTACCGAGCTATTCTTAAAGCCCTTGATTTGGGGATGACTGCCAGTGAAATCCACAGTAATGCTATCGCCGTGGATTGTGAGTTTGACTTTGACCGGAACTCGGCATTCTTCGAAACAGTCGGTATCGCTGACGTCCTCTGCTTCGTAGGTGCCATCTGGTAGCCGAGCAATTTCCTCGCGCATCATACGCTCGGCGTGGGCCAGAACTGCGCTCAAAGCCATCTTGCTTCGCTCGAGGCCCAACTCATCAAATAGCTTCTGCAGCCGTTGAGCGCCGATTCCTGTCGCGCCCAGCATTGCACGTAGATCACCTTCCATCATCTCCGGATAGCGGGAGTTTAGCAAAAGAAGCTCCCACAGATCTCCCCGCGTTTTGCCACCCTCAACCAGCTTCATAACTGGAAGTCGAATTCCTTCATGAAAGATTTCGGTAGCGCACGGATTATATGTCCCAGGAGCGCCGCCACCGATGTCACATTGATGTGCGCGGTTGCACACGAAGGCCACAGGGGATCCGTCGCAAAATACAGGCTTGATGACGGTCCAGTCAGGCAGGTGATTTCCACCGGCGACATATGGATCGCTTAGGATAAACACGTCCCCAGCAACCATGGCATCGCCGAATTTACGAACTACAGCGCGCAATGCGAAGCCCGCGCCCCCGGTGTGGATCGGCAGTCCATCTGCTTGCGCGACAACCTCACCGTCGGCGCTGCCCACGAAACAAGAAAAGTCGTGCGACTGGCTGAACCCAGGACTGCGCGCCGTTCTCGCCATGACGAAGCCCGTTTGCCGAGAGACGTGGTCGAGCTGCTTTTGAATTAGCGCTAGTTGAACGGCATCGAAACTCATGCTGCCACTCCCGATTGCTGGTTGTTGAGGTGGATTATGAAATTGGATGCTCCATCGACCTCCAGTCGGCACCCCTCTGGCACTACAACCGTCGTGGTCGAACCTTCCAACAGGGCCGGCCCATCAACGGTGTCTCCATACTTGAGAGCATCGCTCTCAAAGATGGGCGTCTCCTTGAAATCGTCAATCTCGTTCCAGTAGACGCGGCGGATCTCTACCGCCCGGATTTCCCTCTTGACGCGCTCGCCGTTCTCTTGTTCGGAGAACCCCAAACGGACCGATCCCGTAGCACGTCCACCGGTGATAAAGATGTCGTCTTCCCCTTGATCATGCGCGTAAAGCCTCCGGAACTGCTCCATGAAAGCCGCACGGATCGCGTTCGTCTCTGGCTGATCAACCCGCACGTCTACTGAAGATTGCTGGCCCCGGTATCGAAGCTGTAGAGCTCGTTCGATGACAATGTCGTCCATGGCAAAGCCCTCGTCCAGGAACCTGTTCCGGCATTCGTGCGCGAGCGTGTCGAGGAATTCCTCGATCTCATGTTCAGATGTCGCCCCCAGCGGCTTTAGCCATGACCTGACGACGTCTTGCCGGGCATCCGCCGTGCACATGCCGAATGCACAGAAGACGCCCGCAACGCGGGGCACAAATACGGCGCGGCACCCCAACGCGCGGGCGACGGAAGCGCCGTGCATCGGGCCAGCGCCACCAACGGCTACAAGGACAAAGCGAGAAGGATCGAAGCCTCTCTCTACGCTGACTTTTTCAACCGCATGCACAACCTCCTGCTCCATGAGGCGCACGATACCAGCAGCAGCGCGTACAGTTGTAATCCCTGAAGGGGCAGCAATGCGACTGTCGATTGCCCGTTCGGCAAGCTTCTTATCAAGCGTTATTAAGCCGCCACCGTACCGGCCGCTCTCTAGCCGACCTAAAACAAGCTGCGCATCGGTAACTGTTGGATGTACGCCACCTCGGGCGTAACAGACTGGTCCCGGAAACGCGCCTGCACCGTCCGGCCCAGTTCGAAGCATGCCCCCTTGATCACGGCGGGCGATTGTTCCCCCTCCGGCGCTGACCGTGTGAATGTCGACCGCCGGCAAAGCCAAGTGATACCCGTTCACGTCAGTGCTGTTCGTCATTGCGACGCCAGACTCGTCGGTGAGGATTACATCGCAACTGGTGCCGCCGATTTCGATTGAAATTAGGTTTGGAGAGCCAAGAGCGTTGGCACAGACTACAAGTGCGCTCGCTGCAGCAGAAGGCCCGGATAGCAGAAGAGACGCCGGCCGGTGTTCGACCTGCGGCACTGAAACGACTCCTCCGTTGCTTTGCATAAGGAGAAGGGGGCGCTTCAGACCGGATTCTTTGAGGCGTAGCTCCAGACGTCGGAGGTACGGAACAACACGTGGCGCTACATAGGCGTTGAGAACCACAGTTGATGTGCGTTCATACTCGCCTACCATTCGCACGATGTCGGAGGAGGCATATACCCAGACCTCCGACCAGAGCTCGCGAACGAGTGCCTTGCATTCGTGCTCGTGTTGACTGTTCAGGAAGCTGTTAATGAAGCTAATTGCAATTGCCTCTACCCCTTCCTTTTGCATCTCAGCGACGGCCCGTTTAATGTCGTCGTGATCGAGAGGAATGCAGGGCTGTCCGACCTTATCAATTCGCTGCCGAACCGGCAGTCGGAGACTCCGGGGCACAAGCACAGGTGGGAAGGGCGTACGATGGTCCCAAATATCCGGGCGAATTCCACGACGGATTTCGAGAGAGTCGCGAAAGCCCTCTGTTACCAGCAGGCCGACTTTTGCCCCCTTGCTCTCAAGAAGAGTATTTGTCGCAATAGTTGACCCATGTACGAAATGAGAGCACCCACTCAGTATTGCTTCGATTGATAGACCGGTAGCATCGGCCGTAAGCCGGAGCACATCCATCACCCCTTCCGACGGATCATCTGGCGTTGTGAAAGCTTTCTGCTGCCAGAGAAGGCCATTGGAGTCGATCAGCACCAGGTCCGTAAAGGTCCCGCCTATGTCGATGCCAATGCGCCAGGGTGCAGTCAAATTTTTGGAGATGTGCATTTTTCTTCCTGTTTGGAGCCATGCGGGCCGGGCATGCTGTTTGACTCGCTCGGCCTTCTCGTTAGACGGGACACTGCAATGTGATCAGCGCGGCAGAGTCATCTCTATGCCCGCCTGCATCTTTTGTTGCATCAAACATCAGAGAGGCGCGGGTGTCAAGACCGGTGCCGCTTCCTGTCGGGCATTTTTGTCACAACCGCCAGAATCTGCTTGCAGCGCGCGTCGTTCCGGTCTTTGTTGCAACAAAACGACATTTGGAGTACCTTAGATGACTATGAGCAAATCTGGCCCTGCACCCACTATCTCGGAACCCTCCCACGCCGCCACGAATCTTGTGACGGGGCGGCGGCGGCCAGTGGTCGACCGGGCTGAAGGTATCTACTTGTGGACTCAAGACGGACGCCGGCTCATCGACGGGTCGAGCGGGCCTGTCGCCGCCAATATCGGCTACGGCAACACAAATGTTCTTTCCGCTATGCGGCGTCAGATGGAAAAAACGACTTACGCCTGCCGTCTGCATTTCGAGAACGAGCCGACGGAGGAGTTGGCAAGCGATCTGGCGCGTCGCATGCCCGGTTTGGATCAACTTTTTTTCAGCTCAGGGGGCTCTGAGGCTGTCGAAACATGTCTCAAGCTCGCTCGACAATGGGCGGTTGCCACGGGCCAATCCTCGCGCTGGAAAGTAATAAGTCTGATGCCATCGGGCCACGGGGTCACTTATGGGTCGCTCGCAATCGCTGGAGATGGTGTCTTGACCGACGTCTTTGCTGATCAGATCAGAGTCATGCCGAAGATACCTGCCCCTATGGCGTATCGCGATTTTGACGATCTCTCGATGGAAGAACGTGGCATCAAGTACGCCGATCTGTTGGAAGGTAAGATCCTGGCGGAAGGACCAGAGACCGTTCTCGCCTTCATAATGGAGCCCATAGGGGGGGCGGCAGCGGGTGTCCTGATCGCGCCGGACAGCTACTACTCCCGGATCAGGGAAATCTGCGATCGATTTGGGATTTTGTTGATCCTAGACGAGGTGATGACCTGCGTCGGTAGGACCGGCAAATTCTTGGGTGGTGATCATTGGACGTGTCGGCCCGACATCATCGCTCTTGGGAAAGGGCTGGGGTCGGGATATGCCCCGATCAGCACGATGGCTACATCGCTAAGGCTGGTGCAGCCAGTGCAAGACATGGGCGGGTTCAAACATGGTTACACCTATGGCAGCAACCCACTGTCGAGCGCGGCTGCCCTTGCTGTTTTAAGGGAGGTCGATCGACTGGGTCTCATCGAAAACTCGGCAGCGATGGGCGAGATCCTGTTAGCTGGACTGCATGGGCTTGCTCAGCGTTTTCCCTTCATTGGCCACGTGCGGGGAAAGGGGCTGCTTACGGCCATGGAATTCATGGCGGATGCCGCGAGCATGAAGAGCTTCCCGCCGGAGTTGAGGGTCGCCGAACGCGTGATCGACCTAGCCTACGAGCGAGGGCTGATCGTTTATTTCCGGCGCGTAAGCGGAGGAGTGCCGGGTGACTGCGTAATGGTATGCCCCCCGATAATTGTAAATCGAAGCGAGATAGGCGAGATCCTTGCAGTTCTCGCAGACGCGATTTCGCTTTTAGCGAGGGAGCTCGGTCTGCCGGTAAATGGATGATGGCATGGTTGTGCAGCACCTACATCCGCGACATCGCGCGATTGATAGGCAGGAGATAGGGGTTTGTTACTTAACTGGTGGATCGGGCTGCACCCTAGACGGGTTGCGCAGCTTGCGTTCGCCTAAGAGGAGATGGCCCAAGAGATATTATTTCCAGCGACCCACAACCCGGGGTAGCGTGAGGCGGAATAACGCCTGGTTGTGGCACAAACCCGGTCTGCCGCGTTGCAATTCATCGTCAGCCAGTATTCGACTGCGGGGGCGGTCGCACTCGAGGAGTCCGCCCGAGATACGTCCGCAGCGAATACTGCTCCGTTGCGGCGCCAATTGCGGAGAGTGTGCAAATCCTTCAGCACGCCGAGGGTGTCAACTTGAGACAAAAACTTATCGTCGCGCACACGGCGATTCTGCACGTTGGACTCATGGCAGAAATGTACAACAATGCGGGTAGGCTTTCGACAACTCGGAGGTTGTTCTAGGGTGTTGAATGACAATCGGACCAGCCATGACGAACCGTGACGCTTCGGTGCATCCTTACATTTTTCCGCTAGTGCTGCCAATTTCCTGTACGTCCGTGTTTTGTGATTTGCTGCAACAATATCCAAGGGGGGTCAATGGGCAGCATTGTTGGTGACGAGAACTCAGACGGGATCATCCTCGAAACGCCCGACCAGGGCCCTGAAGAGGGCGGCGGGCGGTTGGACCTTGCACCCTTAGAGAAGAACGTTCGACTCGGCGATCTGGCTTATGAAGCAATGAAAGACCGTTTGATCCGCGGTGCCTTCGAGCCAGGACGTAAACTGACGGTGCGCGCGGTGGCAGAAGCGCTCGGTGTGAGCTCCACACCGGCTCGCGACGCTTTGAACCGCCTCGCCGCTGAAGGTTCGCTCGTCTATTCTGGCCCTAAGACCGTCATCGTCCCATACTTGACGATAGATAAACTGGAGGAAATTACGGCAATGCGCCTTGCTCTTGAAGGTTTAGCAGCCGAGCGCGGCGCGGCGAACTCTCCGCCAGCTCTTGCAGATGCCCTAGAGCGTATGCAGTCGACGATCGGCAAAGCACTCGAAACTCAGCGGTATGCCGAAGTTCTCTGGACGAATAAGGAGTTCCATTTCGCGGTCTATAAGAGGTGCGGCATGCCTCATCTTCTCTCGACTATCGAGACCCTATGGCTGCGGATCGGCCCCTCGTTTCACGACCTCTATCCCGAGTTCGCGATTCAGAAATACGGCGTTCACAATCATCAGGTGGTTATGGAAAGCCTTCGCGAGGGCGATGCACAAGGCGTTCGGGCAGCGTTTGAAAACGATATCCGCGATGGCTACCGACGCTTAAAACAGGCCATCCGTGCGCGATCGCCCTAGGACCAATCGACATTCAGGATTGAACGAAGCCGCTGACGCGGCATTTGGTGCACCGGTTTGCGAATGACGCTTCTGTTTTGAAGGATTGCTGCTGTTGAAGCACAACCTTGAGAACAGGAGCAATGAGATGGCCGAGTTGAGCCCGCTTCGCCGGCGCATGATCGAGGACATGACGATCCGCAATCTGTCGCCGGCCACGCAACGATCCTACGTGCACGCGTTAGCGAAGTTCTCCCGCTACTGTGGCCGATCTCCGGACCGGCTTGACCTGGAGGACGTTCGCGCCTTCCAGGTGCATCTGGTCTCGACCGGAATCTCGTGGCCGGCGCTGAACCAGACGGTGTGCGCACTGCGGTTCTTTTACGGCGTGACGTTGGGTCACGCCGAGATCCCTGAGCGAACCGCCTATGCGCGCGCCACGCACGCTGCCGGTGGTTCTCAGCGCTGACGAGGTTGTCCGCTTTCTCGAGGCGGTGCCGAGTCTGAAGACGCGCACCGCCCTGACGACGGCCTATGCCGCGGGCCTTCGCGCTTCGGAGACTGTTGGACTGAAGGTCGGCGACATCGACAGCGGACGCGGCGTGATCCGGATCGAGCACGGCAAGGGCGGCAAGGACCGCACGGTGATGCTGTCGGCGCAGCTTCTGCGCATCCTGCGGGTCTACTGGCGGCCGGCGAAGCCGCAGGGCTGGCTGTTTCCAAGCCGGGATGCAAATCGACCCATCGACGTTCAGGTATTGTACTCGGCCTGCCGCTCGGCGCGTGCGGCCGCCGGCATCGACAAGCGCGTGACGGTCCACACGCTCAGGCACAGCTTCGCCACGCATTTGCTGGAGAACGGCACCGACATTCGCATTATCCAGGTGCTGCTCGGCCACAACAATCTGTCCTCGACGGCGCGCTATACCAAGGTCTCGAACGGCCTCATCCGGCGCACGACAAGCCCGCTCGACCGGTTGAACATCGAAGTCGTGCCGCCGGGCTGATCGGTTCCGCCCATGTCGGCGAGACTGGAGGTGGCGGATATCTTCCGCCGCCATGGCGAGGCGTATCGGCAGGCTCATGACGGTCATCTCGGGCGCGTCGAGCGCCGGACGATGAGCGCCATCGAACTGTGCCGGACCGCCGAACTGGGCGGCCACGTCGAGGGCTGCCGGTCCTGCGGGGCGATCCGCGTGGCCTACAATTCCTGTCTTATGGGCAGATCCTGTAATGGGGAGTTGGCGGCGACTTGATCGCGCTCTTCTGTCCACCGCCGCCAACCCGACTCACCATTACGAAGGGCGCTTGAGGAGCGCGATCAGCCTATCGGACGGCTGGAACGCGCCGCGCCGCAGATGCGGTGGAACGATCGATTCCATGGCGTCGAGCTTTTCCGTTGGATCGCCACGCGTGTAGATTTCAGAGGTCGTCAGAGTGGCGTGCCCCAACCACAGCGACACCTTACGGATGTCCTGCGTTGCTTGCAGGATGATCATCGCGCATGTGTGCCTCAGCACGTGGGGCGAGATGCGTTTCTTGTCGAGGCCAGGATGCGCTCGAGCAGCGGTCGCTGCATGCTGTTTGAGGAGATAGGCGAAGCCCCATCGGCTCAGCGGCGCTCCCCGGGCGTTGACGAACACCTCGGGTGCTGCGACCCGCCCGCGAACGGCGAGCCAGGCGCGCAGGGCTGCGGCCGTGGTCTTCCACAAGGGAAGCGTCCGTTCCCGCCGTCCCTTGCCCAGGACACGAATGCTCTTCGACGACAGGTCGATATCCTCGAGTTTCAACCCCGTCAGCTCGGACACGCGCAGACCTGCACAAATCGCCAGATGCAGCATGGCCCGGTCGCGGATGCCATCGCGCGTGCCGGGATCCGGGGCGTCGAGCACCGCTTGCAGCTCCTCCCGCAGAAGATAGGGGACCAGACGCTGATCCGTCTTCTTGAATGGGATCGCCAGGACGCGGCGGATATGCTCCAGGGCTGCCGGCTGCCTGTATTCAAGGAAACGGAAGAAGGACTTGATGGCCGCCAGCCGGACATTGCGCGTCACCGGCGCGTTTTTGCGCTTGTCCTCGAGATACTCCAGGAAGGCGCTGATGAGGCCGGCGTCGAGTTGCTCCAGCGTCAGCGCCGATGGCGAGACCTTCAGCCTCTTTGCAGCGAACATGAAGAGCAGCTGGAAGCTCAGGGCATAGGAGTCGCGCGTATGCCGACTGACGCCCCGCTGACGGGCGAGTGTCTCATCGAGGAACGCTTCGATGAGGGGAGCAATCGGCGTCATGATTGCCTCCCTTCGGTGAGGAACCCTTCACCGGCCGCGGCGACGTCGCGCATGAGGTCGGCGGTGGCCTCCAGGTACCAGTAGGTCGCATAGATGTTGACGTGACCCATGTAGGTCGCAAGCGCGGCCATATGTGCGCCGCTTCGACTGCGATCCGCCGGACTGCCTTGCAGCGCGCGCACCGCAAACGTGTGCCGCAGATCGTGCAGGCGCGGGCGGCGCTTCGCCGCCGGCACGATACCTGCCGTGCCGACCAGCCTGTCGAAGGTCTCTTTGACCGCAATGTAGCGCAGCGGCAGACCACGTGCGTCAATGAACACCGGATCAGTCTCGGAACAGGGCCGGCGACGCGCCAGATATCCCTTCAAGCCCGCTACTGCCGTGTCGTGCAGCGGCACCAGGCGGGTTTTCCGGAACTTGGTCTCGCGGATCAGCAGGCCATCGCGCGTCACGTCGGCGACCGTCAACTTCAGCGCTTCGGAGATCCTCAACCCGGTGACTGAGAGCAGTGCGATCAATGTCGCATAGGTCCGCGAGCGCAAGCCGCCTTTGGGTCGAAGCCGAAGCGCGGCCTTGATCAGGCGATCGATCTCCGCTGCTGAGTAGATATGCGGCGAGCGCCGCGTCTTGCGGGCGCCGAAGTGATTAACCGGCGGCAGCTCATGCCGGGCGTCTTCAACCCGGACATGACGCACAAAGCGGCAGACGGCTTTCAGCCGGGCATCACGTTGCGCGACAGACGGTCCGCGCGCCGCCCAATCGATTGCGGTTTGCGTGTGGACGTGCGTTTGCCCGCGCTCGATCGCAAAGGCGGCAAAGCTCGTGAGCAGGTATTCCGCATTCAGCATCGCGAATCCAGTGGCACGGCGGAGCGCCAGATACGTCTCGATGGCCTTCAACATCAGAGAACCTCCGGCCAGGGCTGCGCGATTTGCTTCAGGAGCGTGACATCGGCCTTGGCGTAATGGGCCGTCGTGTCGATACCTCGGTGCCGCAGGACCAACCCGATCTTCTCAAGCGGAACGCCATGACGCAGCATCTCGGTCGCCGCCGTGTGTCGCAGGACGTGCGCCCCCTTGGCTGGCGCCACGATGCCGGCCCGCTGCATGAGGCGTTTCACCACCGACGAGATGCCGTCACCGTTCCGGAGCGGTCGAAACGGCGCGATATTGCGCAGGAACACGTGATCGCTCGGGCAGGTCGAAGGGCGGCACACCAGATAGGTTGCGATCGCATCCCCGACGTCTTGCGGAAGCGGCAGACGCACTTCGTAGCGCGACTTGCCCGAGACCCGCAGCGAGCCCGTCTCCCACTCGATGTCGTCGAGGCGGAGTTGCGCCACGTCGCCGGCCCGCAGCCCGAGGCGCACCAGGAGCAGGACGATCGCGCGATCGCGCCGGCGCGCAACGACTTCGCCATCGCATGCCGCGATCAGCCGGTTCACCTGCTCCGACGCCAGATATCGCGGCAAGTCGGCAAGCCGCCAATGGGCATAGCCCGGAACGACATCGGCGAGACCTGCTCGGCAGCGGCCTTCGACAGCAAGATACCGCAAGAACGCGCGCAGGCTGGTCGTCAACTTCTCGACGGTTCCATTGCCGCAATGGCTCGCCCGGTCCAGGAAAAAGCTGCGAATAGCGGCTGGTCCCCACCGCTCTGGATCCTCCCCGAGTGCCGCCATCAAGTGGGCGGCGTCGCGGGCGTAGAGCTTGACGGTGGAATCGGACGCCCCGCGGTGCTTGCGCAGCCACACTTTGAAGTGAGCCACCAGGCATGGCTCGGCACACTGCAATGCGGCAGCGGCGGACTGACAAACGCCGATTTCGACAAGGTGCTGGCGAAAGAGCCTGGCGCCGAAAATGGTGTGGTGGTTGCGGCGCCCTCCCATGGCGCGTGGACATCGACAAGTGCGCAAGTGCTCGCTGAACACCGCCAGATCAATGTCGCTGGGCATTGCCCCTTGCCGAGCCACGACATGGCCGAGATGCGCTGCCGCCCGCAAATATCGCGCGGCCGTGCCGGCACTATAGCCCTGCCGCTCGAGCGCGGCTGCGAAACCGTCAAGGTATGGTGCGCTTGGCCCGCTCCGCAGATGCCCCAGCAGCTTCGATGCCGAGAAGTAAGTCTCCAACATGTTCGTCTCCGTTTATGACCGGCCGTCAGTGGCCGAGCCTACGGAGGCGCAGGACCGCGCTGTTATGGAGACAATGAGCGCTACAATTCACCGAAAAATGCCGATGCCGGCACGCCAGCTCCCCATTACAGGATCTGCCCATAATGCAGGTAATGGGCGTCGCCCATTACCTGTCGCAACCGGCATTGCCCCAAGTGCCAGGGAAAGGCCTGCCGGGAATGGCTCGCCGCGCGGCAGGACGAGCTCCTGCCGGTTCCCTATTTCCACGTGGTGTCACGCTGCCGGCCGAGATCGCCGCGATCGCTTTCCAGAACAAGGCGGCGGTCTACACGATCCTGTTCAAGGCGGCCGCCGAGACGCTGCGCACGATCGCCGCAGATCCCAGACATCTCGGCGCCGGGATCGGTCTCATCGCGGTGCTGCACAGCTGGGGCCAGAACCTCACCTATCATCCCCACCTCCATTGCATCGTCCCGGGCGGCGGCATCCCCCTCGATGGAGGGCGATGGGTCACCTGCCGGCCAGGGTTCTTCCTGCCCGAGCGTGTACTGTCGCGCCTGCTCCGCCGTCTCTTTCTGGAGGAACTCCGAGCGGCCTATGATGAGGGCGGGCTGGGCTTCTTCGGCGATCTCGCCTACCTGGCAAAGCCTGATGCCTTCGTCTGCTTGCTCGCCGAGGCTCGTCGTCGTCAATGGGTCGTCTACGCCAAGCGGAAGGCCATCGGCGTATTTCGACACCGCGATATAGGCAAGCAGCCGCTCTGTCGGCAGGCCGCTTTCGATGATGTGCGCGGGCGCCAGTGCCTGGACCACGCCGTCACGACCCTGAAGGCATATTTGGGACGGCGCGTCACAATGACCCGGAACTTCGGCGGCACGACGTCCAGCCGCTCGGACCGATCCTCGCCGATCAGAACCTTTTCCAGCCCCTCGCGATCGGCTGCGATTTCCGGCGACAACTTCCTCGATGCGTTCGAGATGCGCGGCAAAGCCCTTGCGCGGACGCGCGGCACGCTTCGGCTTGTCCTTGACCGCGTGATCGAGTTCGCTCTGGATCGCGGAAAGGCCAGTCTCGACCTCTTCGAAGGAAAAGGAAGCCTGCTCGTCATTGATTGACAGGCGCAGCCGTTCGGAACGCTTGCCGTATTGCGCGCGCTCCAGCACCTTCACGATCGACGTGAGGTTGGCGATCCGCTCGTTGGCGCTTCTCTCGACGGCCGTCAGCCGGGCGACCTCCGTCGTCGCTGCTGCAAGCTGAGCTTCGTTTGCAGCCCGCTCGCTGGCCGTCGCGAGGATCATCGCCTTCAGCGTATCGTCGTCCGGCAGATCGGGAGCAGGCAAAACCATGCGGGAAGGAGAGCACAAAAACAGCCGCTTTCCCAACAATTACAGCCACATAATTCATCTTGCCGCAGGCCTGATTCAGCCTGTCAACAACGGTCGGCGAACCCTGGCCGGCCGGATTTTCTTCCAATCGAGCCCAGCCAAAGCGTCATAGGTTGCGAATGGTCGAGACGCATGCGCGCCGCCGATATCGCCGGCCAGCAGAAGCTGTGCTCTTCCAGGGTTTTCGAGTAAAGGCAGACCCCGCTGCCGTCCCACCACACGATGCGAACACGGTCCGCCCGCTTCGATCCAAACACGTGAAGCGCTCCGGAGAACGGGTCGAGGCCGCCATCCCTCACCAGAGACATCAACGATGCGGCTCCCTTGCGGAAGTCGACCGGCTGGCACGACACGTAAACGACAACTCCTGAGGTGATCATGCCTTGCGCACCGCGCGCATGATCTTGACCAGACGATCGGGATCAACATCGCCGCCGACGCGCACCACCACATCGCCGACGACGATTTCCACCATCTCACTGCCCGCCGCTTCAAAGCGCGTGAACCTGACCGGCTTGACTTGCCCCTCTGTGCGCGGCGAAACCGCTCCAGATGCCAGCGCCTTGCGACGCCACGCATAGACCTGCGAAGGGTCCAGTTCGTGAGAGCGGGCAATCGTCGAAACATTACTCCCCGGCGCCAACGCCTCCGCAACAAGCCGCGCCTTGTCCTCGTCCGACCAATGACGCGACTTGCGTCGAGACTTCAAAGGCTCCGCCGTCAAAACCTCAAATGTCCGATGCTGATTCATACTTTCGCTCATAGGATGCTCCGCATGACTCATGCAGAAAATGAGCGTTCAGAATCCCGCACGCCACGTGGGGTGGCCTACGCGCGTACCGAACACATCAACAATCCGCTCATGCTCCGTGCGCTCAATCGGAAGGGCGGTTGGTATCAATCCTTCTTGCCGTAACGCGGCAAGCAAGCGCCGGAGCGCCGATCGGTCGCCCGAATCGATGCTCCAGTGTTTGGAACGGTGCTCAAGAAACCGCTCAACATGAACTTCGCTTAAATCCTGGAGATAGTGCCGTTGCCGACATGCCAGTCTCTCAGCTCACGAAATAGATCAGCGATCGCCAGGTGCATTGCCCGACAATCTGCCCGCATAAACGCGTGCAAACTCGCCATATGGCCCGTAGATCAGCTTCCGTTACAGTGTGCTGCGTTGCAGATAGTCACATGCGTTCATGTGTCCTCTCCTTCGCGCCAATTGCGACGGAGAGCCTAAGCTATGCCGATCCAGCTACCGCTACGTTGAGGAAAGTGTTGGTGAAAACTTGCTCACTCGGCATAGTTCGGCGGTCGGCATAAACCTGCAAACTCAATGGCGTCGAGCCACTCGGATATCTCGCCGACGTACTCACCAGATCGTCAACGGCCATCCGAACAGCCAGATCGACTAAATTTCGCCCGCGGGGTAGCAGGTCGAAGTCAGGTTCCGCATTACCTTTGGACGCCCCCTGAGCCGCCAAACGCGTCACCGTCCAGCAAAGACCGTTTGCGTTCCCTTCGTGACCATTGGTAGCGAAGTCACCGCCTGCGTGGAAAGCCTTGTGCCGGCATTCTGCAAGAGCCCGTCATGTGCCTGAACAATCACCCGGAACCGCCGACCCATTAGGAGGCCAATCTCTCAGATCACCTGACAGGCGGAAGGGGTATGATAGACCAGCCAATTAGGTCGATAGCACGCTGAAGTATAGCCTCGGTCTCAGCCCGGCTTGGTGAGGCGGCGATGACATGTCCCATAGTGTCTCGGAAATCGCCTTTCCTGACGATCGGCGTCTTGGGTTCAACATACAATTTCACCTCGGCGACACCTGGTATGGCAACCGCCAGACTGCCGCCCTCAATCCTGTCGAGGACGCCGTCGCACTCAGGAATGAGAAACCGCGCTGCCGCAGTCCGCGAATGCCTTCTGCGCAAATCCCATTCCTCGCCGATCACAAGCTTGAGGTGCTCGTTGATGATGTCGACACCGTAAGCCAGCTGAATCAGACGAGGAGTGGCCCACCCCGGAAGACGCGGATTGACCTCGATGACTACTGGGCCACGCTCCGTCCACCGAAATTCAATGTTCGCTGGCCCCCAGCCAAGACCGACAGCTCGCAAGCAGTTCAGCGAAACATCGGCAATACGCTCATGCTCCTCATCTGTCAGCGGGGCCGGGAATATGCTCTCGCGGGGGACGAAATGCGGTGGGCGGTCGAAGTCGGCGGCACCAACCGCAACGATCGCGTTCCCCATGGTAGCGACGTCATAGAATGGGCCTTGTGCGAATTCTTCTACCAGTATTCTTGGCGGGGACAGCCAAATGTGCTGCCGGCCCAATAGGTAGGTCGTATGTTCGGCTAACTCATCGAGGTTGCGGCACAATCGGACGCCGCGACTGCCTGTACCTATCGCTGGCTTAAGAATTACCGGTAGGCCGATCTCCGCAGCAGAACTTTCCACGTCCATCCGATTTGCTGCCAAGCGATAAGCAGGTACTAAAACGCCAACCTCCGCGAGAAGCTGACGTTGAGTGAATTTGTCGCAGCATCGTTCAATAGATGTGGCGTTCGGTCCCGGCAGATCGAAATAGCGGCACAGCTTGCCAACTGTCGCATAAAATGAGTCCCCGACGGACGTAATGCCAGCAATGTCATAGGTCGCACGTAGCCGAGAACATTCGCGGATCAGCGCATCGAGATCGTCTGTATCGACATGGATTGCCTCGATGCCTTCCGACGCAAGATAGTCGTACTGAGCTGGATCAGCCGATAGCGTAATAGGATGAAGACCAAGACGCAGGGCCGCTTGTACGTACAGCGGAGCATTAAACCGGGAACCTTCAACCAGGATGAGTGCTCTTCTTGGCATTGGCTGTTGATCTTCCTGTCTGAGCGAAAATCGGCATCAGCTTTTCGTTCGGCGTGCGTGTTTTCTATCTTTCCTCCGCCGGCACGGAAACTACCCCATCTAATAGTTGACGTACCCGCTTGTGGCCCACGATCAGCGTTTTGCCGCCGAGACAGGCACTTCCACATCCAAGCCCACGCCATCACACACCAACATCCGCGGCGGCTCCTATTATCAATGAAGGAAGGAAACCAACCATGCTAACACATCCAAACCTCGACCAGATGCAGGCTCTCGGCCTTGGCGGAATGGCCGCCGCCTATCTGGACCTGGCCGACCAGAGCAACGCCGACGATCTCAGTCACGACGAACGGCTTGGCCTGATGGTCGATCGTGAAGCCGCCATGCGTGCCGACAAGCGGCTGACCAACCCTCTCGTCGTTGCCCGGCTGCGCTTTGTTTGACGCCCGCATCGAGAACATCGACTTCGCCGCGCATCGCGGGCTCGACCGGCGCAATACGCTGTCGCTGGCCCAAGGCGCCTGGCTGAAGGCGCATGAAAACCTCGTCATCACCGGGCAGCCCGATCCCACGACATAATGCACACCTCGCTATGTTATTGAAAAAGCTGGATCTGCTGATCCTGTGATTGTGATAATGGACTGTGTCCGCTCCTGCCGGAATGGTGCTGGATATCGAGTTGCTCGATATCTTCATGAAGGATGATCCAGGGCGTACCCTTGCAATACTGCTCGGCCTTCAGATCGCCGGCGCGGATCATGCGCAGCACGGTCATTGGCCGCAGGCCGAGCTTCGCAGCCGTTTCCTGCAATGTATACTCGCCGCGCTCCGACCGTTCGTCTTTTTTGTAGACGGCGATGTCGTGCTGGTTGCGGAAAGTGCAGACACGGGACTGCGTCCATCCGTTCAGACGACCCGTGGTTTTGCCGAGCCGGTTGAGAAGCGATGCGATCGCTCTATCCGGCAACTGGCGTGCCAGGGCACGGATCAGGTCCTCGATGTCCGGCGGGGCGCCCCAACGGTGATGGCCTGCCTTGTTCTTCCTGACCGAAAGCGCGGTATGGTCGCCGCCCTGCCAATGCACCAGCATTTTGATGTGGTCGTCTTCGATGGCGACGACAATCTCGCGGATCACGGCACGGATGATCCGCTTGCGCGTGGTGGCGGTGGCGTTGGCATGATGCCATGCCAGTTCGAGATCGGCGCCCATGCGCAGACAGGCTCCGCCGTTCCTCTTCTCCCAGAGCCTCAGGCTTGTGGCGGTCGAGCGCGTCAAGCTCGTCCTGACGCTCGCGGACGGCTACGAGCGCGGCATTCCAGCGTCGCTCCAGTTCGCCTGCTACAAGCCGGTTGTCCGGGTCGACGGCGTCATACTGGCGGCGTGCATGGGCGGCTTCATAACGTGCCTGCTCGAGTGCGAGCTCCACATGGCGCCGCTTCTCTCCAGCCTGCACGGTGGAGGTCTCGATGGCCTTGATCGCCGCTTCCATGCCGAGCGGTTGAAGGCGTTGAAGAACCTCCGCGCTGACCGCCTGATCGACCCGCAACGATCCGAAGCCGATGCACGGGTCGGTTCCGTGGTTGACCTGCGCTCCGCGGCAATGATAGCGCCCCGTATTGCCGTTGCTGCCGGAATAGGAGACATGCAGCTTGCGGCCGCAATGGCCGCAGCGCAAGAGACCGCCGAGCAGCAACTCGCCCCGGCGAAGAGCACCACGCGGCACCAGGCCTTTGCTTGTGGCATTGTCCGTGATCAGGCGCTGATTCCTCTCAAAATCGTGCCAGCTCAGGTAACCTTCGTGATGGTCGATGAGCAAGACCTCCCAGTCGGCGCGATCGCACCTGATCCCACGCAAAATCCGTTTGCGTCCGGCCTCTATGGTGACTTTGCTGCAGGTTCGTCCGAACGCATAGGCGCCGGCGTAGATCGGGTTGGTGAGAATGTGGTGCACCGTATTGTAGACGGG
>NZ_JAMYNE010000051.1:0-25097 GCF_040318915.1 Mesorhizobium sp. M0991 | reverse complement strand
ACTTGGCAAAGGCAAATGGATATGCCGTCAAGCTAATCGCTCGAGGAGCCCTCCCCGAGGGAGGGAGAGTGTACCAGTTCTACGAACTCAAGCGCCGGTCGAGAAGGGCGCGCCGCCCGTCCCCCTCCCCGCAGGGAAAGCGGATCAGAAACAGCATCGCGCGAAATGACCAGGAGGTCAGGTCGGCCCTATCAACGCGAGGCTGCGTACGAAGTTAAGCTTGATGTGTTCTTAGAAGCCCCCTCCAAATTTGCTGCCAAACCCAAAAACGTTCGCCATGCCTTGTGGTCCCCTGCTTGTCGCGGGAAAGACTTGCAGACCTGCACTTAACATCCGCCGCAGGATGATGGATGCCGTTCCATTAGTGGTGGAAATTGAAGGTCAAGTGGAAATGGGAGTGCGTATGCGCCGCCAGTTAGCACATTGAGGAAATCGGACTCGATCCGCTGCGGACCCAACTCGCCCTAACGACGATATTGACAAAGAAATGGGGTTCCAATAGGAAAATTGTTCCGACTGGATGCTTCTCGATGAAATCCACTGATTCAAGCTCGACACCGGCGCAGTTGCCATTGACGCCCCCGCGCCCGAAGGACGAGGGACAAGGACCCTTTCAGCGCCTGATTATCGAGGGCGGCGTTCTCGTTGATGGGACAGGCAATCCACCATATCACGCGACAATTATCATCGAGCAGAACCGGATTGTTGAGATCAGGCGAAACCGCTTTCCAGATCGCCTACCGCCGAGACCCGAGCATGGGCCCAGTGACAAGTTGATCAATGCCAGAGACACGTACATTCTTCCCGGCTTCATCGATACTCATATTCGGCTGACGAATATAACATCTCTCACCGGTTCGACTGAGTACTTGTTCAAGCTCTTCATGGGGCATGGCATTACGACTATCGGCGTTTTGACAGACGAGAACCAGCTCGACTGGGTGCTCGAGCTGCAGAGACAATCAGCCGAAAACACGGCCAGCGCTCCCCGTATTAAGGCGTTGGTAAACTTGAACGTTCACACGCCGGACGAGGCCCGAGCAAAGGTTAAGGAGCTTCACCTGCGGGGAGTCACTGGCATTCGTGGAGGGGAACCGCAGTTGTCCCGGGAAGTAGCGAAGGCCGCCTTGGAGGAGATCAAGAAGCTAGGTCTGCCAGTAACCTGGAACATGACAATGGGCCAGCAGCCGGGGCTCAACGCTCTGGACCTCGCGCGGCTGGGTGTGAGTGGCATTAGCCACTGGTACGGGATGGCGGAACCTTTCTTTGTAGACCGCGCCTTACGGCGTTACCCAGCAGGCTTTACCTGGACTGACTCAAGGGAACGCTTCCGTCAGGGCGGCCGTACCTGGAAGCAGGCAGCGCCGCCTTATAGCGACCACTGGAATAAGGTACTCAACGAGTTCCTCGCGCTCGATGTCACGTTCGAACCAACATTTGATATATATGAGGCGGCTCGCGATTTGATGGGCGTGAGCCGAGCTGAGTGGCTTGATGAGCATCTCCATCCCGGGTTGGCAAGAAGTTTTACGCCAAGCAGAAACACTAACCCGTTCGCTCCTTTCTATGATTGGACCACAACCGATGAAGTAGAATGGAGAGATAATTTTCGACTTTGGATGATATTTATCAATGAGTACAAGAACCGAGGCGGGCGCGTAGTGGCAGGAGCTGACTCCGGCTACCTATGGGCGATACCCGGGTTCGGCTTCGTCCGTAACCTCGAACTCCTGCAAGAGGCTGGCTTGGCACCGCTGGAAGTTATCAGTTCCGCGACGCTGCAGGGAGCCGAGTTATATCACTCGAACACCGAGCTTGGATCCCTGGAGGTGGGCAAATTAGCTGACTTGCTGATCGTGGATCGAAACCCGCTGGAGAACCTCAAGGTGCTGTACGGGACCGGCGTCAATTCGCTGAACGAGGACGATGTGGTTACGCGCGTCGGCGGTGTAAAGTACACTATCAAGGATGGGATTGTATTTGACGCGAAGGCGCTGCTCGCCGATGTCCGGAAAATCGCCAAGAACGCGAGGGCGCGGCAAGTCTCGTCCGCGTGATACTGCGCGTCGACCTAGTCTACATTTAGCCTGCCTCTGTCTTTGCGTACTCGCGGTCTGTGGCGCCGAGTGGACGATTGAAGACGGCCAGTGTCCGCTCCCTTGCAGGTCGGCAACTAGTGCCTCGAGCCCCCATTAGCATGCCACAGGAGTACCACAATGTCGAAGAATTCGGGCAACGACGAAACTCACGGCGGCGGCCATGAGAAGATCGAAATCACCGTGGTCGTGAACGGCCAGCCCACGGAGATCGAGGCGCATCCCAACCAGCCGCTTCACGTCGTTCGTACCAAGGCGCTTGAGAACACGCAGAATCTCGCCCAAACGGCGGAGAATTGGGAGCTTAAGGACGAGGCCGGCAACTTGCTCGACGTTGACAAAAAAGTCGGCGAGTTCGGTTTCGCGAATACCGTGACCCTGTTCCTCAGTCTGATGGCGGGGGTGGCAGGTGCCTGAACCCCAGAATGTGGACCCTGAGGTCTCCCGAGCGAAGTTTGATCGGGAGATCGGCTGGTTTCGATCACAAGCAGGCGTCTACCGGGCTCAGGGGTGCTTCCTGATCGAGGCGAGCTTCCCGACCGCCTTCTTCATCTTTGCAACACCGAAGCTGAAGCCAAGCGTGATCGGTGCAGCAGTCGAGATCGACTTCTCTAACTACGACCTAAGACCTTTGTCAGTGGTCTTCATCGATCCCTTCACGCACCAGCCGATTGCCCGGAAAGATCTGCAGCTTAGTATGCTGAGACGTCTCCCACTCCCCGGAACTCCGCCGGGAATGATCTTCGCTCCTGTGTCGGTAACGGACTTCATCCAGGCCAACGGTCCGGAAGATACGCCATTCCTGTGCATGGCAGGTATCCGGGAATATCACGATAACCCAGCCCATTCAGGTGACTCATGGCTTCTCCATCGGGGTTCTGGCGCAGGTTCCTTGGCGTTCATTTTGGACAAAATCATCAAGTATGGGACCGGCCCGGTAGAGCAGTTTCACATTCAGGTAGCGGTGGGGGGAGTGGAGGCACCGTTTCAGGCCATTCCAGAATGACTGCCTTGAAAGATGTAACGACGATTGCTCTCCCGCAACACTGTGTGTCGACGGTGCAGGCGTATTTGCGGTCGGTTGGGCGCCAAGGCTACGAGGGGATGGGCCTATGGGTCGGCGTCCAGCAAGGGCAGAACTTTGACGTGACAGAGGCCGTTATCCCGGCGCAACGTCACGTTCGGACAAGCGATGGAGTTTCCGTCATAGTTCCGGCCAAAGAACTACACCGGCTCAATGTCTGGCTCTATAGGCGTGGCCTCAAACTTTTGGCCCAGATACATAGCCATCCGGGGCGAGCATACCATTCGACCACCGACGACGCCTACGCCGTCGCTACCACTGTTGGGTGTATGTCGCTCGTAGTGCCAAATTTCGCCCGCGAACCCTTTGATCTGGTTCGAGTCGCCGCCTATCGACTCGACGGTGAGGCGAATTGGAGTGAGGTCCGGCCCGCGGCACTGGCGCGAATGATCACGATAACGAGTTAACTATGGCACTTGCTAACTTCATTGACCGCGCCGCTACGGCAGCATCTCAGGTCCTCGCCGACTTTCACCTGAGCGATTTCAAGGCAGCTCTGGAAAAGCAGGTCGTGGCGGTCGCCTTCGACAGCCACGCCGTCTCATCCCCCGAAGGTCTGGCGACCGTTGATCTTATGGTGAGGTTGCTAGCTCGACTGTATCCCGTTCTAGCGGTGCTCCCCCTGGACAACGCGGCGACCTCTAAGGCCCACGCGCTCGAACGCTTGGCAAAATCGATCAACCCAGAGATCGGTATCCGGCGTTCCGGCAAAGCTGCCACGGTCTGCGTCGTTGCAGGCGTGGTGGACCCATCCCTTGGGTGTCCGACCTTCTTTGCGGGCTCTAAGGGGTGGGCGGCAAAGCTGTCGCGTATAGGCCCGGTGGGATCTGGCTCAAGTTTCCTGCCTTATGGGGCGGGCGCAGCCAGTTGCTTTGCTGCAGCCAATGTCTTTCGAACGATCTTCGCCCCTCAAATGACAGGCGCGGTGTCGGACGAGAGCATCGATCTCTCGATACGCACTTACGCGAAGAGTGATGCAAGTGATCCGGCCTCCTTTGACTTGCCTATCGATCTTGGCGAGACGCACCTCGTTGGCCTCGGCGCGATAGGCCATGGTTCGCTTTGGGCGTTAGCCAGGCAATCCGGACTCTCCGGTCGTCTACATGTGATTGATCACGAAGAGATCGATCTCTCGAACCTGCAGCGCTACGTGTTAGCCGGTCAGGCGGAGGTCGGGATGCCTAAGACCGCGCTAGCCAAGACCGCCCTTCGATCGACCGGTCTAACAGTAGACGCGCACCCGCTGAAGTGGGCAGACTACGTTGCGCTTCGGGGTGACTGGCACTTGGACCGAGTTGGTGTCGCGCTCGACACCTCTGCCGACCGTCTGGCAGTACAAGGGGCGCTTCCGCGGTGGATCGCGAATGCCTGGACGCAGGAGCACGATCTAGGAGTCTCGCGGCATGGTTTCGATGATGGCCGGGCTTGCCTGTGCTGCATGTATATGCCGGCAGGGAAATCCAAGGACGAGCACGAACTTATCGCCGAGGAACTCGGGTTACCGGAGGCACAGCTCGAGGTAAAAACGCTCCTCCAGACTAGTACCGGCGTCAACGCCGCCTTTGTAGGTCGGGTCGCTACGGCGATGGGTATCCCGTTTGAGCCGCTCGCTCCGTTCGTCGGCCAACCGCTTCGTTCCTTTTACCAACGGGCCATCTGCGGCGGCCTCGTCTTCCAGCTTAGCGGCGGAAGTCGTCTCGTCCGAACCCTAGTTCCGATGGCGTTTCAGTCAGCGCTCGCGGGGATTATGCTTGCAGGAGAGATGGTTAGGCATGCTGCGGGTTTTCCCGCGAACCCCATGACGAGCACTCGCGTGAATCTACTGCGTCCGCTCGGATCTCACCTATATGATCCGAAAGCGAAAGACGCTAGCGGCCGCTGCATCTGTCGCGATGAGGATTTCATAGCTGTTTACCGGCGAAAATACGCCAACGCCACTGAAAAACCTGTCGATGCGTTGCTGAACAAGGTGCCCGCATAAAGCAATTCGGGGAATGCTCGTTCCACAGCCGGGAACGCTGCCCAGGCGGCCGCGCGGAAAACGTGTCGAAAAGACCAAGTCCCGCTTGTGGTACAGAGTCGAGATGTTGGCCCAGACGTATTTAGATGGGGTATTCGGCTTTGCCCCACGCCTTAAACGGTGTTTGAGGTGCTGCGCTTCGAGCTGATGATAAAACGTGGTCTGCGTGAACAGCCACAAGCTATCAGGAAAGGAAGCGCAGCATGAAGCATTATGCCGGACTGGACGTCTTCGTGAAAGAGACGACCGTTTGCATCGTGGATGAAGGAGGCCGAATTTGCCGAGAGATGAAGGTTGCGAGCCATCCGGACGATCTTGTTGAGGCGTTGGAGAACCCCGCCTGGAATCTGGCCCGGATCGGGCTTGAAGCTGGTCCCTTATCACAATGGTTGTTCAGTGGTCTGGCGGGAGCCGGACTACCTGCAATCTGCATCGAACCCCGTCATGCGAAGGCCTTTCTCAAGGCGCAGGTCAACAAGACCGACCGCAATGATGCGCGCGGCATCGCGCAGATGATGCGGGTTAATTTGTTCCGGCCGGTGCACGTCAAGACGCTGATGAGCCAGAAACGCCGGGCGCTGTTGACAGCCCGCAAGTTGCTGCAGGAAAAGGCCATCGCAATTGAGAACGACATTCGAGGCCTGTTGCGTAACTTCGGTCTCAAGGTTGGCATTGTCGGCGGTGCCAAATTTGCGGATCGCATCCAGGACCTTTCCGGCGACATTCCGGAGCTACGTGACATCATGGAGGTGTTGCTCGCCGCCCGGCAGAAACTTCGCGAGCAGTTCACGGTACTGCATGAAAGGCTGTTGTCGATCGTGAAGGGTGACACGGTTTGCAGGCGGTTGATGACCGTACCTGGTGTCGGACCTGTCGTTGCGCTGGCTTTCAACGCCACGGTCGACATTCCTGCCCGCTTCAAGAATTCGAAGGCCGTAGGGCCGGCTCTCGGGTTGACGCCCCCTTGCATCAATCAGGCGAGGACAATCGCGTCGAACGTGTTTCCCTGTGCGGTGACGCCATGATGCGAACGCTACTTTATGAAGCCGCGCAAGTCTTGCTGACGGTGGTGAAAAAGTGGTCATGGCTGAAAGCTTGGGCGATGAACGTCGCTAAGCGCCGGGGCCGACAAAGAGCGACCGTTGCCCTTGCTCGCAGATTGGCTGTCATCATGCACAGAATATGGTCCGACGGCAGTGAGTTCCGCTGGGCGCGAGAGGAAGCAACGGCGGTGATATAGCCGGGTCCACCAAACGAAAGGGAGAAGATCCGATAACGAGATCCGCCAGGGGCGGATGAATGTCCTTCGCGGGACGGAGGATGAAGAGAGGACGTGCCGGGACTCGTTTCTACCGCGGCAACATGGTGAGAACGCTGTTTAGATTGTCCCCTTCATTCCAACTGATCCCATGCTGGGAGGGCCAACGCGCCGATCCCGAAGAGAGAAGGACCCGGACTGGCCAATGCATGACACTGCGATCTCACATGTTCACGACATCTGGGCGCGCTCCCCTCGCGCGGATCGGCGGAAACCCCGAAACCAAACCAGTTCGTCGACCTGTGGCACTCAATAGCGGGCGGTCTCCTCTCGGCTCACCATGACATGCGAAGCCGCCGGCCGATGGCCGGCATGATTGCGCCTGGATCTGAATTCAATCGCCGCGCCGACCGTCGCTACTCCTGGGACAGGCGCCGGGGCACCGTTCCTGCTACACGCGCCCGCATACCGTTATCGATCTCGTCGGCTCTCACTCTTAATTGAGGTACCCCCAACAATGCGGTTGAGAACCCTTGCGGTCCTCAACGGGCACCATACCTCGAACCTTGATCGGCAGATGAGGCTCGAGGGGCGGATGAGTGATCCCGTGCTTGAGGGCTTGGCGATCCGCGTCCCCTGCTCGACCACAAGGGGGCACTTCTACAACTAGTTCCACAATGTCTTTGCACAAGGCGCAGACTGCCATCGAACCCTGCCGACGTAATTAACAAGTCACAAATAAATTACAAATTGTTTTCTTTCAAAATTCTCATCTATATGCGACATTGCAATATCAGCCGATATGTAAATAGGAGAACACATGTCCGACAAGCCCGGAAATCACGTATCCACGTCGGAATTTGGGTCGTACTTTAGTGAAGATTATTTCTATTTTGGCGATATGATTAATCCCCCGGAAATAAGTGATAGAGAAGCAGGAGCTATTTGGAACCTTCTTGCACTTCGACAAGGCAGCTCAGTTCTTGAACTTGGGTGCGGTTATGGAAGGATTGCCAACCGGTTGGCGAAAAAAGGAGCACGGGTAACCGGACTTGATATCTCGCCGACTTTGCTAAGAAAAGCCGAAGCGGATGCGGCTGAACGCCGGGTAGAGGTTGAGTATATTCTTGGCGATATGCGCTCACTTCCCACGCAAGATCCCTTTGATGCGGCTTTTCTGTGGTACACGACGTTTGGCTATTTCGATGACGCGGACAATGAAAAAGTTCTTCGTGAAGCCGCTTCTTCACTTCGAAAGGGCGGGCGTTTGCTAATCGATCACGTCAATCGCTTCGCTTTGCTGCGAGACAAGTCGCCCATCTGCCACCTTGTGCAACGGAACGACGATCTACGGATCGATATTATGAATAACGATACCTTAGCCGATCGTCGTACCTGCGAAAGGATCGTCGTCCGAAATGGATGCGTTAGACGAGCACATCTTTCTTTCAGACTGTATGGGTTTTCCGAGTATGTTCGCATGCTGCGAAGCGCAGGATTTGAGACTGTTGAAGCTTATGGGCAGGAAGGTGGAGCGTTTACACCCGATAGCCCGCGCCTCGTCGTCGTCGCGTACAAGTAATCGGGCGTTCCGATGGGACTTGATACAAGCCTCTGAGCGTCGGACTCAGTGATCAAAGCCCCAAAGGTGACGTCATCTGCGATGCAGTAGCCGAGGAGAAGATGGGCCAATCGTCGTAGCGGATGGCAATACGCGGCCAGCCAATGAGGTTGGCGAACATGTCCTCGATTGGTTGCGGGCGTAGAGATTTTTTGTCGTGAGAAGCGGCTGCTCGCGATCGCAGAGGGTGGCGGCAGGATCATTAACATTGCATCACTCCGACGGTATGAAAGCGCCTGTAACGATGGCTTGCAGCGCTTCGAAAGCTGGGCTGTCGTTCTAACCAAGGCTACGCGGTGGGAGCTCGCAACACAGGGCTTGCTGGTGAACTGCGTCATGCCACAGCCACCGAGGGCGGCTAATTGGAGACCCGCTACAGCGGAAGAATTGCGCACATTGCGGTGGCCGAACACCCATGGAACGGCTTCGCCGGTCCGGCGAAGTTGCATTCAAGGTCGCTTGGCTGGCTTCGGACGAGTGCAGCTTCTAAGTTTCAGGTCTCCGGCGAGAGGAAGAGCTACTGATGGAGCTACGGACAGACCGCCTGCTGCTGCGGGAATGGAAGGACCAAGACGTCGAGCCGTTTGCCCGGATGAATGATGATCCTAGAGTTGTAAGGTACGTCGCAACATTCGCGAATCGGACCGCGATTGATGCTTGGATCAATGCCCAACGCGATCATTTCAAAAGATACGGATATGGCCTCTGGGCTCTCGAAACTGTGGATCCCGCCGGGCGGTTTATCGGCTTCTGCGGCCTCAATAACGTTCCATATGAAGCACATTTCACGCCGGCGGTCGAAATCGCCTGGAGGTTGCATCCAGATTGGTGGGGGCGTGGATATGCAACCGAAGCCGCCTTTGCCGCTCTTGCCTATGGGTTCCAAAGGTTAAAGTTGAACCGAATCGTCGCGAATGCTGCAGTGAACAACGTCGGCTCACGACGGGTTATGGAACGCATTGGCATGTCCCACGATCCAAAGGACGACTTCGAGCATCCACTCAAGGCACCGGATGATCCACTGCGACGCCAAGTCCTTTACTCCCTTACTTGGGAGAATAGGAGCTGAAAGCTTTGATCGAGCTTCTGCATCACAGCCAGGAAACTACTGCCGCCCCGCATGAGTTCTTGCACGCGGCCGAACGCGCTCTCCGCGCTCCCGCCATCCGAAAATGATTCCTTGGCCACGTTGAGCAGCCGCTGAATGGCGCCCGCGTTTGGAGATCGCCGCCCTCGCGATTTCGCCGCCATAGCCGCCATGCGCTCCTCTGGGCTTCCGGGCGAATGTCATGAGGGATTCGCATGGGGCAGAATTTCGGGCCGCGTCGCATCGAGGTAGAAATGCGCAGCTTGTGCACTTCCTTGGGCAGGTCTCGCGGTGGAACTCGCGCGCCGTGCCGTCCGCACAACGCGGGCAGCATCCGTCTTCGATCCGTGGCTACGACGAACTTCCTGATCGAAGTCTCGGCAATTGCGCCTATATCGTCATTACGAGCGATTCCGGTCCCATCCAGGTAGGTTCGCCCGATCCGCTTGCGTCACCGTTCGATCCGGCGATTGGGTCGCGCTGGTTCTCCTGTCGGCAAGGCCGTCGAGCGGGTCGCGTCAACACAATATCCAGATGTTTTCGATGTCACAGCTCAGGTTAGTTACGCACTTCCGTGATCCTTCTTGGGCTATCCTGATCTAGAGTCGGGTTGGGCGATGTCCAGCCACATAGCTAGGACGGGAGTTCCCCCACCGTGGCCGCATCCCGTCTCCGTGGTGTTCCGCCGGATTTAGGCCGGTCCAATAGCTTCAATCCGGCGGCGGCGCGCGTGCGGGAGGCGTGCGTGCTGGAAGGATGAGCGGATGAGCTGCATCTCAGCGACCCGCATCGACCTGGTGGCCGATGGCCCAGAGGAACGCCGCCATCTCACGCGCAATCGCCGCAGCCACGACCGGGTCTTCTGGCCGCACCCGTCATGCGGCGGCAGCGCGCACAAAGCCGTATCTGCGCCTTCCAGGCGAGGTGAAGTCCTAAACTTGCTGGAAATTGAGGGCGGGGTGCCTCCTTTGCTGAGGAATCAGAAGCGCATGCAGTTGGCGCCGGCACCAGCAAGGAGGCACCCCATGACGACGAGAATACCGGCCCCGATGCGCACCCGCCAATCCCTTTCCGACCTGATTGAAGGGCGTCTTTCCACACCGGCGGGTCGCTCGGAGCTGATGAAGCTTGCGACCCGACTGATCGTGGAGGAAGCCCTGGAGGTGGAAAGCCGGGATGCGGTCGGGCGGGACTATTACGAACATGGCGCCGAGCCCGGCCAGGGTTACCGCAACGGCGTGCGCAGCGGGCGCCTGAAGACGGCGGAAGGCTTTGTGGAATACTCGGCCCCGCAGGTGGCGGGCCGCGACGAGCCGTTTCGTTCCGAGATCCGCGAGCATCTGAAGGGACGCTCGGAGGCGCTCGAGGACCTGGCGGTGGAACTGCTGGCACGTGGTCTTTCGGTGCGCGACATCGAGGACGCCTTCCGGGACGAGACGGGGCGGCTGCTCCTATCGAAGAGCGCGGTCAGCGAGATCGGCGAGCGGCTATGGGCAGACTACCAGGAATTCGCCACGCGCGATCTTGGCGAATATGAGATCGCCTATCTGTTCATCGCCGAACGCCTCCGCCCCGGGCAGAAGCGTGAGCCGGTGCTGGCTGCCTGGGGTTTTACGGCATCTGGCGCCAAAGTGCTTCTGCATCTGATGGCGCGTTCCAAGGAGGACGCGAGACGGTGAGCGCCTTCTTCTAGGACATGCGCGGCCGCGGGCTCAGCGATCCGCTGCTCGTCGTGTGCGACGGGGCAGCCGGCATCATCAAGGCGATCGAGACCTGCTTTCCGCGCTCGGAGCGTCAGCGCTGCCTGGCGCACCGGATGCGCAATCTCGCCGCCAAGGTGCCGGAAGACCGCTGGCCCGAGTTCAAGGCCCGCGCCACCGCCGCCTATCAGGCCCCCTCGCGCGCCATTGCCCGCGATCTCGCCGCCGGTCTGGTGAAGGACTACGAGGCCGAGCTGGCGAGCGCGGTCGCCTGCTTCATGGACGACTTTGAAGCGGCAATCGCGCATCTGAGAATGCCGATCACTCACCGCCGCGCCATCAGGACCACGAATCTTCCGGAACGTTTGTTCGTCGAGGAGCGGCGCAGGCTAAAGATCATTCCCAATGCTTTCGGCGAGAAGCCCGCTCTCAAGCTCATGTTCGGCGCCATGATCGGAGCTGCCGAGCGGTGGCGGGCAATCAGGATCACCGACTTCGAGCGTCGCCAGATGACCGCTGTCAGGCAGGAACTCGATCAGGAATACGAGGCCCGAAACGGCCTCGACAAGAAAACAGTGGCAAAGGAGCCCCGCCAGAACTTATCCAGCAGTTCCCGGACTTGACCTCCAGGCAATCTCCCACACTAACTTTGGCAGCTCTTCGAGCCGGACGTCAATGGCTTCCGTCACCCTGGCGGGATCGCGATAGCTCCGTTACCCTGCGCCAGAACCCTGCGCCAGAACGCGGCGGGCGCGGCGATTGCCGGCAAGCGTCAGGCTGCCACGTTTTACCGCGTCGCCGGTTGACCGCTCCGAGCGGTTCGAGGCCGAGAACCGCCATCAACTGCCGCAGATTGTCGAGCGGCGGACATCGCCCACTTCGCTGACAACGCCCGACTCCATTCTTGCGGTCGGTGAATATCCGACCATGGCAAAGCAGAAACGAGAGGAGCTTCTGGCGCCTTTTGCGGAAATCCTCGGTCGCCGCCCGCAACGAACACGCATCAGGTCTCGCTCTGCTTCATACACGGCATCGGAACCCATATTGCCTTCAACTGTCCGGCCCCCGCAGCAGCCGCGCCACGCCGACCGCATCGCGCCGGTTCGTCTTGACCCGCTCGCCCGCACGCTCGGGTATCAGCGAGGGCGCAACGACATCGCAGCGGTGGCCGAGATCTACGATCTGGCGATAAAAACCGTAACCAGTCGGGCCGGCTTCGTAGCAAAAATGCGGGCGGGGACACTTTTTCTCCAGCTTGCGCACGAACCGCTCCACCGCCGCTTTGAGGGCGGAGCGAAGCGGATCTGGGCGATGTAAACCTCGCGGTGCCAGCCGCGGAGGGAATGATGATAAGCGGGATGCGGCCGCGGGCGACCCGCCGGTCCGGCTCTGAGCAAATCGGAAGATCCAACCAAGCATGCATTCGCATCGACCTTTCCGGGATCGAGACGGAACGGCCCAAGAACAACTAAGCATCAGTCGGCGAGGATCGGAAATGGTATGATCGACCAATCGATTAAGTCGACGGCACGCTGAAGTATCCCATTGGTCCGAGCAAAGGTCGGCGAAGCCGCGATGATATATCCGATCCGGTCTGTAAAATCGCCTTTCCTGACGATCGGCATCTTGGGTTCAATAGAAAATTTGACCTCGGCGACACCTGGTACAGCAGCCGCCCGACCGCCGCCATCGATCCAATCGAGGATGCCATCGCGATCAGGAACTAGGATCCGCGCGGCTGCAGTATGCGAACGCGTTCTGCGCAAATTACATTCCTCCGCGATGACGAGCTTAATGTGCTCAGTGACAAAATCGACGCCGTAAGCCAGTTGGATTAGTTGGGGGATGGGCGTACCAGCAAGACGCGGATTTACTTCAATGACGACTGGGCCACGTTTCGTCCACCTTAGATCAATATTCGTCGGCCCCCATCCAAGGCCAAGGGCCTGCAAACATCCCAGCGAAATATCGGCAATATGCCTATGCTCGTCAACAGTTAACAGAGCCGGATAAATGTACTCACGACAGACGAAGTGCGGTGGGCTACCGAAGTCAGCGGCGGCTATCCCAATCACCTCATTTCCCATTAATTCAACGCTGTAATGGGCGCCTTGGGCGAATTCTTCGACCACTATCCTTGGCGAAGACCGCCATATGTGCTTCCCCCCCAAAAGATAAGTGGTATGCTCGCCTAACTCGTCGACATTCCGGCACAATCGGACACCGCTGCTGCCGCTACCTACTGCTGGCTTAACAATCACCGGCAGGCCGACCTCCGAGGCAGCGCTTTCTACGTCCGTCGCATTAGTTGCCAAGCGATATGCAGGTATCGGAACGCCGGCCTGCCCAAGGAGCTGACGCTGAACGAATTTGTCACAGCATCGTTCAATCGATGTGGGGTTCGGCCCCGGCAGATTGAAATAGCGGCAGAGCGCGCCGACTGTCGCATGAACCGACTCGCTGGGGTTCGGAAAGCCAGTAATCCCAGCAATGTCATACGCGGCACGTAGCCGGGAACATTCGTGGATCAATGCCTCGAGATTGTCTGTATCGACACGGATTGCGTCAATGTTTTCTGCCGTAAGGCAGTTGTAACGATCTGGATCAGATGACAAGGAAATGGGATGAAGACCAATGCGCTTGGCGGCTTGCACGTATAGCAACATATTACTTGCGCCCTCGATCAGGATGAGCGATCTTCTTGCCATTATCCCTTGACTCCGATGTTTGCACGCTGCGCGTCGGTCCGAGAGTACCATTGCCACTGATTTACGGTTGCAAAGATCTCTGTAAATTTATTTGAAGCCATGTTGCAACGACTGAACACTGTTCGGGGAATGCCGAGTTGCAGGGCAAGAGCGTTTAGCCTGATCGGCCTATCTGCGGCACGGTAGGCGAACGCGTTTACCTTCGGCTCCAACTCGGCAATGCGAGCCAACAGGACCTGCATGTACTCGACGGGAGAAATCCTCTTGTTGAGGATTAGCTCGGCTAACTCGACGGCCGGCATAAGGCCGATGTCCTCAGAGTTCATGCGATCAGTCCTTCTCAAACGTGCTATGTAAATCTTTGCTAGGTCAACCAGCCGGCAAGTACTCTGTGGACCTTGAGAAGCAGGGCCGTTCGGGCCAACTGTGATTTCACAAACTCTGCATGGCAGAGTCGTGTTGAGTCTCCGCCTCCAACTTGACCCGGTCGCAGTACGACCACGAGGGTCCGCTCTGGATTGATCCGAATTCCAGCGTGCCCATTCGGAATGGGTGTATTCTTATCCGGTTACGGCCACCTCGCGTTTACGGCATTGCCGATAATAGTCTCTCCCGAGTGCCATACCAGCGACGTGGTGTAGCTTAGCCAACTGACTGGCAATATCGCATCGGCGGTGGGAAGCTCTCGCCGCCTCGCACCGAAGAGCTTCAAGACTCGTGCCAGTTTGGCTAATGCGCCGAAGAAGAAAATTCTTGATTGTTTTCCGCTGTTTAGCCTGAGCCAAACAAGAAATGGCTGTACAAAGCGTTGTATGGCGGATCCGACAAAGGCGACACAAGTTGACGGATGGCGTGGCTTTTGACTGCGCATTTCGCAAAAGCCGGACAGGGCTTCCGCTAATTCCATCACTGTCCGGGATTTAGCGAAAAGGGTGTCCGGGAATTACCGAAACACGCATTTTGACCGCTTGCGTTGTCTCCTGTTGCTGATTGTAGCTGGCGGTGCATCATACGGTTAAATTCTCCGGGATCGGGCTACGCATCGCTCTGCTGGAATCGTTCAAAGATTGCAGCAATCGCCGCGTTCTTGGCGGCGCTGATCCGCCCAGCCGAGCGTATGATGCGCGGACGCGGCGCTCAAGGGGCATCCCGTCGCTTTCGCCGCTCTGTGGGTGGTAGCGCACCGAGGGATCACGCGACCAGCTACGCCTCCGTCACCGCCACTCTCAAATTCGGCCTCGCCGGGCCAGTTCCGCAGAACCGGCAAAGCCTGCACGCCAACCACGGCAGCACCTACTACCGGTGAAGGAAGCAAGAAAATGCCACCCTTGATCAGATTGCCGAAGCCGTGCCGGTCCACACACCAGGTTCTGGAAGCGACGGGGTGACCGTTTCGCCATATCCTGCCATTTTCGAGCAGTTGCCAAGGTGAGACCTCCTTCTCGCTCTCCAGAGACTGTCAGGCTGCTTTCACCGACAGGTCCGGTTGATAGGCAGCGAACCGAGAGCATGGACCAGAGGATCCTCGCATTGTTGTTGGCTAGCGCGACCGCCGCGACATTGGGATGGCGCCGTTGCCGCAACTTGCCGAGCAGAGGGTTCGCGGACCCTGTTTGCCGCCGGCGCGTTCTGCCGGTGATCGTCCCTGATATACCGCAAGGCTTCTTGAAGAAATCGAGATCGAGCTGCTGCTGGCCGACTTTCTGTTCCAGTTCGGCGATACGCCGTCGCGCCTTCGCGAGCGCCTTCTCCTCCACGGCGGCACCATCTCACCCGATGCTGCAATGGGCCCGACGGACAGCAGACGCCTTCCCGGGACGTCCACGACGCGCACCTTGCTGCCGGTTAGGCCCAGGCGATCAACGCCAATCGTACACCCGTTGCCGGCTAACCCCGCCTCCTTTGCCGATTGACTGATATTCTCGCCCGCTTCCATGCGCTGCAGAAGCGAAGAGGTTATTCTCTTCACTGATGATCCTGTCCAATCCCATGCAAAGCACTTCATCCGAAAGCTTCGGCCCGTACGATTCGATAGGCGCGCGAGGCTCAAGAGCTTGACAGGGTATCGCTTGATCTCATGCGCACGGCCTTCCTCAATACCTTTGACACATGTTCCGGATCTGGTGCAATGTTCCACGCGTTGACCCGGCAGTTTCCCTGCAGCACCTCAAGAACGCAGATATGACCTGTGGCGACCTTGCCATTAAGCGTACTGCCGGCAAGCCGCAGGAAGTGGCGCAACACGCCGTTGCTCGTCACAGCGAGGACTGCGCTATCCTTTCCATGCGTCCGGGCGAGCTGCCCCACAAATGTCGTGACGCCATTTGCCAAAGTGGCCTCGGGAGGGCTCCAACCAGCCGATTCAGGCCACGCTCCGCGGCGTTCCCACGCCTCCAATTCCTCCCCTCCAAATTGCTCTATGATTTCGTGGCTGCTAAAACCCTCCCATGCACCATAGTCGATCTCGGCTAAACTCGCATCGACAATCGGTAAGGGCGCGCCACCGATCCGCTCCGCAATGATCTCGGCGTACTGGCGCGTGCGCCGCAGCGGTCCACAATAGAGCCCGCCTAGCATAACACCTGACAGGCATAGAGCGTCGCCGAGATTCTGAGCCTGGCGGCGTCCCACTTCTGTGAGCGGAGGGTCGCTTCTGCGGCCGACCCACACGACCTTGTCGCCGGGATCAAACGTATTGCCGTGACGGCTGAGGATAAGCTTCATGAATAAATGGCCGCTTGTGTTGCAAATCGTACCTACCGAGCTGGCTGTTTGCCTCAATCCGTGACGAGATCGCCCTCTTCGCCGACGATTGCCTCAACGCGCTTCACATCATCTGGGCTGTCGACAGCCCAGTGGGTTCGACCGCCATAGTCGACTTCGACCACGCGGACAGGTATCCCATGCTCGAGCGCGCGCAATTGCTCAAGTTTCTCAGAACGTTCGAGGGGACCGGATTCGAAACTGATATACTGGCACAGGGTTTCGTAGCGGTACGCGTAGAGTCCGATATGGCGAAAAACCGGCAAGGGATCCGAATCATTACCTCGTCCATCATTGCGCACGAACGGGATGATGGATTTCGAGAAATAGAGGGCGTTCCAGCGTCGGTCGAACGTCACAGTTGTGCCTCCGACCTCGCCGTGCCCTTTAGCGGTGCGCAAAGCGTCATAACTGCGCTTGTCCATCCGCACCGCGGCAGTAGCGATCTCCACAGTCGGATCGCGGCGCATCTCATCGATCAAAGCGGTAATGACCCACGGCGGCGTGAGGACAGCGTCCCCCTGAAGGTTCACTACGACGGCAGGCGTCGTGGACAACATCTGGGCTGCAATCAGCGCCCGCTCAGTGCCGTTTGTGCATTCCTTCGGGGTTGTCACCACGGCTCCGCCAAAGCTTCGAACATGCTCGGCGATGCGCTCATCGTCAGTGGCGACGCAAACCTCATCTACGTCAGATACTGCACGGGCCAAAGACCAGACACGATTGATCATCGTCCGGCCAGCGATCATCGCGAGCGGCTTGCCGACGAAGCGGCTCGAGCCGTAGCGGGCGGGAATGATTATAGCGACTGGACTCGACGTTCTGGGCATGTTTTTCCCACTCTCAGAAATGCAAAAGGATCAATAGACGAGATTCCGGAAATCCTTGACGCGATGGAACGTGATCAGGTTCGTATATTGAGGATCCCTGCCCTCGTCATCCCCTGACCGGCACAACACGAGAAGATCATTGCCGTAGACCGCCATGCTCGCGTAGTTCCGCGCGTGACGCTCGTTCTGACCCGCGGCGACAAGTCCGGCAAAGCACCAGTCGATGCAATTTTTGGAGAAGTGAAGTTGCAGCCTATGGCGCTCATTGTTCGGCAAATTGTAGCGCGCCTTCGATATGTGCGTAAGGCGCACCATAGAGTCGGTCGCTTGTGAACTCAGCAACCAGTAGAGCCGCGTCTTGTCATCATAAATCAAAAAGAATTTCATATGGCCTCCCGGAAATGGGACGAAGAGAGCCCTTTTCCCCGACGGCATGGTTTCTAATGCTGTGGTCAGACGACCATCATCCTGCTCAATGACCTTCACCAGGGCAGCATAGCCCGTTCCACCCGTGTTCGTGCGCAAGAAAACGTGCAACGTCCGCCCGCCCGGATCGTGCCATAGATGTGAGGGATCGAAAAACCGGACGATATTCGGTTCAAGCCAGCCCATCGGTGCACACAAGCGTCCCGATCCGAGCTCGGCCGAAGCTCGGGGCGGCGTGCTATAGAACGGTATACCAAAAAGATCGAAATCCGTTGATGAGACTATCTCGTTGAACGCGAGGGACTCTGAGATAGTCCAGCTCTCACGGTCTAGAAGATCGTGGTCAATTCTAGCGCGCAACACCCGCGGTGCCAAACCGGCTGTATTCCATCCCTCGATCGCAAGATCGCGCCGCTCGTCCAAGGCGAGGTAGAGGTACCCATTCGCGTAATGCACGTTGCAGGACGACCCGTGCCATTTCATATTCGAGGTAAGGGTGACCGGCGCGCTCCACGTCTCCCCGTCATCGTCGGAACGCATGATCATGAGGTCGCCGGCATGACCAAGTATGTAAAGCCGCCCGCCAGCTGTGAATGGCCGGGCGTGCCAGAATGGAAAGGTATTTCGCTCAGCCCAGGAACAGCCCCCATCATCGGACACATAGACCATGCCCATTCCGAAGCGCGTACCTCCCGCGCGAGATCCCTTCGGCCCGAGGAGATCCCTGACCCCGGCACCGCCGAGATCAAAGGTGGCTACCACTCTTCGGCTCGCCGTCACGACAATGCCCGGCGTGTAGCAGTATACATCTTGTGGCCGCTCGGACCGGTAGACAATCTCGAAGTCATCCGCCAAGGCGCGCATCACACAGGCCCTGCTCTGATCCCCAGTGGCGCCAAGAGAGCCGTTGTGAGACCGTCCCTCGAATGATCGCCACTTGCACAACTTTCATCACTCAACATGGCTTCAGCACGTCCTGGCGAGATATCAGGCCGGCGAACTTGTCCTGATCGTCAAGCACGGGCATCAACTCGACCTCGTGCTGACGGAAGAGCTGCGCGGCTTGATCGAGAAATGCGTGCCCAGAAATTGTGTTGAGCGGCGGCTGCATGTGCCGCTCCACCGGATCGCTAAGGTCGGGAGGGGCGCCACACTCAGCTAATCGGCTGATGGAGTCCCCGTTCAAGGTTCCGACGACGTTGCATCGCTCGTCGACGACTGCGGCGACTCCTAACTTTGGGGAGGCGCGGCACATGTACAAGAGCGCCAGCGACAGCGGTGTATCTGGCCGGAACACTGGAATCATTTCAACCGGCCACATCAGGTCGCACACTCGCATCAGCTCCCGTCCGAGACTTCCACCCGGGTGAAGACGTGCGAAGTCGTGCCGCGTGAAACCACGCCGCTCCTGCAGTACAAGCGCTAGAGCATCCCCTATTACGGCCATAGCCGTCGCCGAGGTAGTCGGAGCAAGGCCAAGTGCGCATGCTTCCTGGATCGACCCGATGTTGATCACCACATCGGCAGCCTTTGCCAGCGACGAGGTGGCGCGCCCCGTGATCGCGGCAACGATGACAGGAAACTGCCGGATAGCACGGATGAGCTGCATAAGTTCCGCAGTTTCGCCAGAATTGGAGAGCACGAGAATGACATCCCCGGCGCGCACGCGCCCGAGATCTCCATGCAGAGCGTCGACCGGGTCGAGCGTGATCGATCGAGTGCCAGTCGATGCGAGAATTGCGGAGATCTTTTCTCCTACCAGTCGCGACTTGCCGACACCGCACACTACGACAGTGCCAGTTGAAGAAAAGATGTAGTCCGCGAGCACGCAGATATGGTCGTCGATCCTATTTGAGAGGGTTTCCAACGCTGCAGCCTCTTGGCGGATGATGGCTTTGGCTCGCTCAAGCATGACTATTTTGCTGCTAAGGTCCCTGCCAGATTCGGTATATTGCTGAGCGGGTTCTCCATGGGGACGCGGAACTGTATTTCTGTAGCCAACAAGTGTCATGATATCGGCCTCGATCGAATTGGCGACTGTCCTTGTGACGTCGAATAGAGTCTGTATAGCGATCAACCAGAAAATGGGGATGATCATTTGATTAAATTAGTGCTGCAGTTTCGTAACTGGGCCGCATTGACCCGACACTCGTCGCCTCGATCGTGCGCATGCGAGCGTTGAAAGCAGCCGTGGATGCATCCCACAGCTCGGACCGCTGGCGAATTTGAGTGCTCATAAGGAGAGCGTGCCGGACCGTAGATCACTTCACTTGGCAGATTGCGGGTGGCGGCCAGAGCCCTGTTTGGAAAGTCACGGAATAGCGGCCGGCGGCCTTGTCCATGAGCTTGAGCCGATCGGAGGCTGCGTCGGCGAACAGATGCTTGACCGCGGGTCAGCGCTTGCGGTTAAGCAAATAACCTACGTCTCGGAGACTCCCCGAGCCGAGCGTCTCTATCCGCTTAAAGCGAAGTTCATACATTGCCGACGGCAGCATTTTGAACCTTTGAATCCCTTGTGGCCCGACAGCCTGAGATTGCGACCCACATATTCTCGGTCGCCGATTCCTGTGAACCAAGCGTCAGATATCTGATATCTGTCACCTATTCTGTATCGGCTTGTTGAAGACAGCCAAGAAATCGCGTGCATGCCATCCGTTCATCTGGATCCGCTTGCTTGGAATGCTTACGCGCTAGGCGCGAACGCTGGCAGGTCTATTGAGCCTCAGACAAGGGCAGAAGTGCCGCTGTGATGTCACTGCCGACTGGAAGGCTTTGATTGCCACTCTAACCACGAAAGCTGTATCAAAGCAGCGCAAAATCGGGTTAGGGCACCACGGATGTACCGCCCAACGCCGTTCGATCGCTGCCGATCACAGACATCTCGTCTCGTCGTAGTGATACACAGCTGGGAGACAGGCTTGACCCGTCTTCGCCGCTATGATTACAGTTTATAACCATGAATAATCATTCCATCGATATTATCTTCTTATTCTCAGGAATATGCTCGTAATCAGTGAATACCTGGTCAATATTACTGAGGGGGTGGAAGCTGAGAAGGTGGTCGTGATCCGGTCCCCAACTCCTTTTCATCAAAGCAGCTGCCCTAACGAAGGAATCACCATGTCCATTCAGGTGGACGAAGTAGATGTTAGGCTGTTTCCATGGGAGCCTGTCGGGGATAGCCGGCTCATCGGAGTGGTACCTACTCACGACAATCAGCCTGCCGAGCTTCGCCAACCGAGCGCAGCCATGAAGGAAACCGTCCGAACTGCCGGTGGCTTCGAAAACTACGCTGAACACACGGTCATCGGCGCTGTCCAAAATCTTGATCCGGCTCGGATAAAGATCCCTTAAGGCGGCCATCTTGGAGTGCGCCTTGTCATAGATCCATATTTCTCCAGTTTGTGTCTCAAGGAGATTGAAGACCAGTAACGTGCCGACACCGCCGGTGCCGAGTACAAGCGTTGCCTCGTCAGCTAGCGTGCATTTCGAGATGTCCGCGGCATTAATCGCGACGGATAATGGCTCGACCAAAGCCCCTAGATGGCGGGATCTGTATTCCGGAAGTTTTAGAACGTACGAAGCTTTTATATCGATGAAATTCGCATAGCCTCGATTTGAATACCGATTTATCGTCGCCTTCTCACACAAATGACCAGCACCTATCCTGCAATAATGGCAGGAACCGCATCGATAATTCGGATCAATCGCCACAAAATGTCCCGCCTGATAGGGCCCGACCTGGTCTCCGACTGCGACAATAGTGCCGCAGTGCTCGTGACCGAGACTGATAGGATAGCCTTCATCGCGGTGGCCCAGATAGAACGATCTATCTGTCCCGCAGACCCCGCAGAATTCGATCCTTATTCGTACGAAGTCTGGGGGGAGATCCTCGCTCAGCGCATCGCACGTCAGGATTAGACGGCGCGGAGAAACAAGGCGAGCGACACTGTTGGATCGTATGGGCATATTGCATTCCTTGTGTTATCGTGACGAGAGGCTCTGAAGCGCATCCCGCGCAGCATCGACAGTGATTGCTATGTCGTTGGCAGAGTGCGCTGCGGAGAGATACCAGAGGCCTTCTGGCGTGATCCGGACGCCTCGATCCTGCAATGCGAGGTGCCATGCGCGTTGGAGGCTAAAATCTAGACCTTCGGCTGCCGAACGATGGTTGATGACCTGCGTGGACGCGCCCCTGAAGGCTGTAGTGACTGCGCCTGGGCTCGCCCGAACTAGAAGAGGTAGTTGGGTTTGCCCAGCTAGGTCTCTAAGGCCCCGCTCGAGCAATGCTGCTGAGCGATGTATACGCTGGAGCTTTGCGCCGGAACTCGCCGCAAGGAGGGTCAGATGCCTCAAGGCCCCCGCGACGGCAGGCGGATAGGCATTATAGGTTCCTGTGTGCACAGTATTGGTTTCGACGAGTCGCTTCATAACATCCCTTCGACCAGCAAAGGCAGCGAGACAGACGCCTCCGCTTAGCGCCTTTGCAAACGCGCTTAGATCTGCGGCGACGCCAAAGCGCTCTACAGCTCCGCCGAGCGAAGTACGAAAGCCGGATTGGACCTCGTCGAAAACCAACAGCGCGCCGTTCGCGTCGCATTGTTCTCGAAGAAACCGGAGAAACCCGTCGAACGGATGGATATTGCTCCAGAAACCATTGAACATAATTGGCTCGGTAATGACCGCCGCAACTTCTCCACGACATTTCTCAAAGGCATTTGTGACTGCCTCCGGGTCATTCCATTCGACTGCCAATATGTTCGAGGCATCAGAGGAGGGCTGGCCAAGAGACATCGGCACCGGTAAAGATGAACCATCCGGGCTAGCATTCACGCCCGAAAATCCCCAAGCTATGCCATCATACCATCCATGATAGTGGCCGATGAATCTGATAATTTTCTCTCGACCCGTTGCCGATCGAGCGAGTCGAATGCAAGCATGTATTGCCTCTGAACCAGAATTGCAAAACCTAACCATTTCGACATTGTTCACAAGAGAGCAAATTAATTCTGCAAGTTCTATCTCTGCCTCGGTCTGACCTGCAAAAAATTGGCTCACTTGAAGTTGACGGTATATCGCTTCTATGAGCTCTGGTTCTCCGTGACCAAGGATCAGTGGTCCCCTGCCCAACACGTAGTCAATGTATTCGTTGCCATCCACATCCCACACTCGAGCACCATCACCTCGAGCGTAGTAGAGGGGGAATGGCGTCCAATTCGCTCGATTTCCGCTCGAAACACCTCCTGGGAGGACAGCGCGCGCTCTCAGGAGGAGAGCTTCGGATCGAGTATACGAGTTGCTCATATTGCCTCCCAATGGCCAGAAAATAAATCGCGCGAAGTTCCCAAAGCGGAAGAACAAGATTTGCTCTGAAGTGACTGATGTTGAACAAGACGGGACACAACAAAGGCTCTTCCAGACCAGCACCCTGTTTGCATTCGTAGGCTACGGACAATTGCAGTCTATTCCGGAAATGACACGCAATATCAACCTATATTTCAAGATATCGTTTTTCTTATTGGGCGCTGGCGGCCCAAGACAGAGATTTGCAGCTTGAATATCTACACCTGCTGTCATCGAGCGAACTGCTCGGAATACCACGCCTGGCGCCTGCATTGGGACTGTACAAACGAAAGCCAAGGGATCATGCGAGCAGACGCCATGAGCAAACTCATCCTGATCGACCGTATCGTCCTCACGCCAAGGTCCGTCTAGTCACGCCGCTTCGACCACCTGGGCAGCTTCACGAACGCCCGTCACCATTTCTTCGACATGGTCTGTCGACATCGGAGTGGACAGGCACAGTTGGCACGTTGGCGAGACGATCACATCTCTGTCCTGAAGAGCCCGAACGAACATGTCCATTTTTCTTTGCTGCTCGGAGGCTGCGTGGGCCTCACGGTAGTCCTTGGGAGCTTCAGCCCGCAGGTGTATGCGGAACATCGATCCCATGCCCGTCACGGAGTATGGCAGGCGTTCCTGACGAAACATCTCAGTCAGCGAAGCGCGGGCATATTCGCCCAAATGCTCGAATCGTTGAAAACTTTGCTCAGACAGAGATTGCATTGTCCCAATGCCTGCTGCCATCGACATCGGATTTGCACTGAAGGTGCCGGCCTGAGGGACGAGGGGCTTACCATTAGTCGAATCAAAGGGGAGCATGAATCGCGATGGCCCTCCGACCGCGCCGATGGGCAGGCCGCCGCCGATGATCTTGGCAAAGGCACAGAGATCCGCTTCGAACCCAAATCGGGTTATGCCGCCGCGATACGATAGCCGAAAGCTCATCACCTCGTCAGAAATCAGAACGATGCCATGACGGGCCGTGAACTCGCGCAGAAAGGCAAGATAGGTGGGGTCTATGGGAATCAATCCGGCACGTTGCGGAAGGAGATCTATTATGACCGCTGCGAGCTTGTCCCTGTTCCGTTCGAGAATTTCTCGGGTTGCTCCGATCTCGTTGAATGGCAATACGACCGTGTCGGCGGCAAGGGACTCAGAGGTTCCCGCACTATAGCGTATCGCGTTCGGCTCCGACCGGGGTCCCCAGTTCGACGGCGCAGAATCGAGGCTGATTTCAATCGCATCATAAGCCCCATGAAAGGCGCCTTCGAGTTTGGCAATTTTTAGCCTTCCCGTTAAGGCACGCGCTGCCTTAATAGTATACATAACCGCTTCAGTCCCGGAATTCATGAAGCGGACCTGGTCAAAGTAGGGGATCCTGTCACAAAGCAGTTCGGCAAATTCAACTTCCAGCTCCGTTGGGCCGTTGAAGCTTATGCCCATTTCCAATTGATGATGAAGCCTGTCCAACACCGGTCGATAGCCGTGGCCGTGGATCAGGGCGGTAAAGTTATTCAGGAAATCGAGATAGGTGTTTCCATCAACATCGACGAGATGAACCCCTATGCCTTTAGTGAAATAAATTGGGTGAGGACGTTGGAATATAGTCAGACGAGCATTTCCTCCAGTTATGACGCGCTGCCCGCGCCCGAACAGTTCAGCCGAGCGGAAGAGGTTTCGCCCCGTTAAATCATTGTTTCGGTGAATGTTGGATGACGACATGACTTACCTATCTGCGAAATTGGTGTTCGGTTCAGTCCTTGAGGAAAACAAGAACTAGCGATGTGAGAGGGAATGGCGAAAAGCTACCGTTGTCGGCGCAACGCTACACGACCGGATCCAATGTCTTCCGCAGTCACGATCCAAAGTCTAATGAGAGGAGAGGCAATGATCACGTAAAAGTTCTGTTGCAAGACTGGGAACAAGAAAACACACAGGACGGCAACAGGAGGGCGGTCTCTCAGAATGACATTTCCTGGAGTGGTGAGGTCCTGATGTTGCATCTCGGTTTGCATTCTATTTCCGATCCTACTGCCTGCCGGGAACACGAATTGCGCCGCCGGCAATCAGCGCATCGATGCGCTCTTGATCGATGCCGGTCTCCCGCAGAATCTCGACCGTATGCTCACCCAAATCGGGCGCAGGGCGATCGAAAACGAGG
>NZ_JAMYNE010000050.1:0-25604 GCF_040318915.1 Mesorhizobium sp. M0991 | reverse complement strand
CGATGTGACGCTTGCGCCCGTTGATCTTCTTTCCCGCGTCGAAGCCACGAATTCCGCCGCTTTCCGTGGTCTTGACCGATTGGCTGTCGATCACGCCCGCCGTCGGGCTCGCTTCCCGACCCTCAGCCTCGCGCGCCGCCATGACGAGGCTGTTGCTGATGGTCCGCAACAAGCCCGCCTCACGCCAGCGATAGAAGTACTTCTGCACCGTTGAAAAGGGTGGGAAGTCTTTCGGCAGCAATCGCCACGCGCCGCCCGACGAGGCGAGGTAAAGAAGGGCGTTCACGACCTCGCGCAGGTCTGTCTTGCGCGGCCGGCCGATGCGGCTCGCCGACGGCATCATTGGCGCAATCAGCACCCACTCTGCATCGGTCAGATCGCTTGCGTAGCGGGCGCAACGCCGCTCATAATGCGCACAGGTGATTTCAGTCCAGGCCATCGTGATCTCCATCGAATCTCGCAAATCCGACAGAATCACAACCTGCTGATCACTCAACTCTTTTTGGAACGGACACTAAGGCGGAAGGCCGCACTTGATATCGCTATCCTATTGGCGCCCCATCGGGTTCCCGGATTGAGCAAGTCCGGATCACTATTTTATGCCGCTGCCAGCGTTGTGTCGGCCATGTGCACGCGCGCTGCCGATGCCAGCAGGTCGGTCTGGGTGATCAGCCCAATAATGCGTCGCTCGGTATCGACGATGACCACGGCATGGCTGCGGCCGTCGGTGAGCACCGGCAGCAGGCTCATCGCCGGCGTATCGGGAGAGGCGGTGCTAGCCTTCGACATCACAGCCCTCACCGTGTCGGTCGCCTTCGTCAGCTCGCGCAGGCCAACTACACCGACCAGCCCGCCCTCGGCGTCGGTCACCGGCAGCGTCCGGATGTTGTGATCGAGCAGCAAATGACGCGCCTGGTCGGCAGGCGCATGTTCATCGACCGAAATCACATCGCGCGACATGATGTCCTCGCACAGCAGGGTCCGGTGGGAGCGCACCATCGCCTGCAACTCGACCTGCCGTAGCAGCCGCTCAAGATCGTTGCGGTCGATATCGAAGGTTTCCTCCAGCGCGCCGAGCGCGGCATCGATATCCTCGGGCTGGAAGCCGACCCGCTCCCGCGCGGGCGGATCGATGGTTCCATGCGCGCTTTTAAGGGCGGGGGCCGCCACATGCGGATAGTTGCGCCACGACAGTTTATGGATGCCGTAGCCGAGTGTGACCAGCACGATCGAGTTCAGCGCTACCGGAACGAAGGGAAACAGCAAGCCCGAGCTGAGGACGGCCGGTCCGCCGAACACCGCAGTTAAGGCGGCGGCGCCACCCGGCGGATGCAGGCAGCGCGTGAACGACATGGCGGCGATGGCCAGCGCCACCGCAATGCCGGTAGCAAGAACGGGTTCATGCACGAAATGCGCCACGGTCACCCCGACCAGCGCCGAAATCGTATTGCCACCGATAATCGACCAAGGTTGCGCCAGCGGGCTTGAAGGCACGGCAAAGAGCAGCACGGCCGATGCTCCCATTGGAGCAACCAGCAGTGCGACATGTGGGCCAGACCCGTTCGCCAGCGCACTGATCACGCCAGTCAATGCGATGCCGATCATGGCCCCGATGCAGGCGAGCAGCCGCTCGCGCAGCGTTGCACCGGCAAGGATCGGAACAAAGAGACGAAACGCCATGGCATACCCTTGGGCGAGTGGTCGGAACTCCGCGCTCCGCAATGCAGGCAAAGCCACAGATTTGGAAGTTAAGCCAATTCGGAAAGCCGGCTCACGGGGGAATACTTTTGCGCGAAACGGCCATTGCCAAATGGGTGCAGACATTTTGATCAGCCAGAGGAGGCGGACGGCACGCTGATCCGCTCGAGCGCAGCTAGAGGCCAAGGGCTGTCGTGCCGCGGGCAGCCGGAAACGGGGATGGTCGGAGGTCGAGCTGGGATGGACACTAAGGAATTCAGAGGCTTCGAAAAGCGTGCTGACAATGTCGGCATGGCAAGACAAATCAGGCCCTTGTCGCTCCACTTCCGAGGCGAACTCCAGCGGAGTACGGCTTCTACGCGGTGCTTGGTCTGCCTGTCCTTGCCACCATCGGATTCGTTGGCTGCTGAAACGTCCACCAGTAGCCGCTGAGAAGACGACTGCCGCCAGTGCCGTCGTGGAACCGCTATATGACGGCGGCGTGGTTACAGAGCCGGCTCGTGTCGATCGGGCGGGGGAGCCTGATGTGACGTACATGGTCCAGAAAGTGGCCAATGAAGGTGCTGGCATCGTCAACGTGATCAGGTCACGTAATAGCGGTAACACAACCGCGACCACGAGCCTCTCAGGCGTTCGATAAGGCGGGAAAATCCGATCGCCGGACCAAGCGCGATTCCGCCACACTGCCACACACGAAACCGATCAGGTCACGTTCCAGGCTCGCCAGAAGATTGGAGCCGAGGCCACCTCGGCTGAACTCTGCCATGCCGCGGGCCGCCACCTCTCCCAGCCGCGGTAGAAAACGTGGGTCAGCAGCGCCGGCATGGGCGAGCAACTCCCAAATCGCGAGCAGCGCCATCGGCACCGCAAGCGGCCGCAGATGTCGGCCGATGAAGTGGAAGGGCGGCGGTGCGATGGAAGCGACGTGCGACAGCCTAACCCGACCTGCAATCGTGATCCGGCTCATCGTGGGTCTCCGGACGCCAGCGTTGCAGATGGTTTTAGGCAAGCGTGAGCAGGCCGTGGATCACCAATCCGGTCAGGCCGACCACGATCATGGCCGAAAGAACGAGTTCCAATTGAAAGAGCTGACAATCATAGGCCATCAGGCATCGGAGACCTTCGAACGATGCGATGAGTTCTACCGCAACCAGGGTCTGCCAGCGTTGGCAAGGCCTTCTCGCAGCCCGGTCAAGATCGACGGCACGGCGGAAGGCAGCACGATCATCGTGAGTTTCGACCAGCGGTTGAACGAAAGGACACGGCCAGACCCCGTCTCACGACGACGCCGTTGCGCTTCGCCGCCATCAGGCTGGGTAGAGGACTTGCACGTCTAAAGCTGTCGATCATGCTCGGCACACAAAAAAGGGCGGCATTGCTGCCGCCCTTTCCGCTGTAGGTTGATAGGGGCTGGATTAGAAATCCATACCGCCCATGCCGCCCATGCCACCGCCGGGCATACCAGCCGGCATGCCGCCGCCAGCCGACTCCTTCTTCGGAGCCTCGGCGATCATAGCTTCGGTGGTGACCAGCAGGCCGGCGACCGAGGCCGCGTCCTGCAGAGCCGTGCGCACAACCTTGACCGGATCGACGATACCCATGGCGATCATGTCGCCATATTCGCCGGTCTGGGCGTTGAAGCCGAAGGTCGCGCCCTTGTTCTCAAGGATCTTGCCGGCAACGATCGATGCTTCCGCACCGGCGTTGGCCGCGATCTGGCGGGCCGGAGCCTGCAGCGCGCGACGCACGATTGCGATGCCGGCGGCCTGGTCGGAGTTAGCGCCGGTGACGGTGATGGCCAGCGAAGCGCGCAGCAGGGCGACGCCGCCGCCGGGAACGATGCCTTCTTCGACGGCGGCACGGGTCGCGTTGAGGGCGTCATCGACGCGGTCCTTCTTTTCCTTGACTTCCACTTCGGTCGCACCGCCGACGCGGATGACGGCAACGCCGCCCGCCAGCTTGGCGAGACGTTCCTGCAGCTTCTCCTTGTCGTAGTCCGAGGTGGTCTCCTCGATCTGCTGCTTGATCTGGGCGACGCGGCCCTGGATTTCTTCCTTCTTGCCGGCGCCGTCGACGATGGTGGTGTTCTCCTTGGAGATCGACACCTTCTTGGCGCGGCCGAGCATGTTCAGGCCGACATTCTCGAGCTTGATGCCGAGGTCTTCGGAGATGACCTGGCCACCGGTGAGGATAGCGATGTCTTCCAGCATGGCCTTGCGACGATCACCGAAGCCAGGCGCCTTGACGGCGGCGATCTTCAGGCCGCCACGCAGCTTGTTGACGACGAGCGTGGCCAGGGCCTCGCCCTCGACGTCTTCCGAAATGATGACCAGCGGCTTCGAGGTCTGCACGACAGCCTCGAGGATCGGCAGCATGGCCTGCAGGTTGGAGAGCTTCTTCTCGTGGAGAAGAATGTAGGCGTCTTCCAGATCCGCAACCATCTTCTCGGCGTTGGTGACGAAGTAGGGCGAGAGATAACCGCGGTCGAACTGCATGCCTTCGACGACTTCGAGCTCGGTCTCGGCGGTCTTGGCTTCCTCGACGGTGATGACGCCCTCATTGCCGACCTTCTGCATCGCTTCCGCGATCATCGAGCCGACCGAAACGTCGCCATTGCCGGCGATGGTGCCGACCTGGGCAACCTCTTCCGAGGTCTTGATCTTCTTGGCGTTCTTGATCAGCGTCGCGACGACGTCGGCGACGGCGAGGTCGATGCCGCGCTTGAGGTCCATCGGGTTCATGCCGGCGGCAACCGACTTGTGGCCTTCCTGGACGATCGACTGTGCCAGAACGGTCGCGGTCGTAGTGCCGTCGCCGGCGATGTCGTTGGTCTTCGAAGCAACTTCGCGGACCATCTGCGCGCCCATGTTTTCGAACTTGTCCTCAAGCTCGATTTCCTTGGCGACGGTGACGCCGTCCTTGGTGATGCGCGGTGCGCCGAACGACTTGTCGATGACGACGTTGCGGCCTTTGGGGCCGAGCGTGACCTTCACCGCGTCGGCGAGGATGTTGACGCCGCGCAGCATGCGCTCACGAGCGTCACGGGAGAATTTTACGTCTTTGGCAGCCATTTGTTACTCCTGGGCATTTCGCCCGAAATTCAGATTGGATGGTGCGGATGAAAGGCGGCGGCCGTGTCAGCCGATGACGCCCATGATGTCCGCTTCCTTCATGATCAGAAGGTCTTCGCCGTTGAGCTTGACTTCGGTGCCCGACCACTTGCCGAACAGGATGCGGTCGCCGGCCTTGACGTCCAGCGGGACGAGCTTGCCGACCTCGTCACGGGCGCCGGAACCGACGGCGATGATCTCGCCTTCCTGCGGCTTTTCCTTAGCCGTATCGGGGATGATGATCCCGCCGGCGGTCTTCGCTTCGGACTCGACGCGGCGAACGACCACGCGGTCATGCAGCGGCCGGAAATTCGACTTTGCCATTTTTGGATTTCCCTGGTGCGGATGTTGAACGGTTCTCCGTTGCCGGAGCGTGGTTAGCACTCACCAGAAGCGAGTGCTAACGCGGCAGTGAGATAGGCCGTAGGCTCCTGCTAGTCAAGACGGAAGAGGGACGGGCGAAGAGCAAAAGAGCGTGGAAGCACCGAGCCTTTTACGTGAACGACGTCGGAGATCGGACATGGATGAGGCGGCTCACCATTTGTAATTGAAGGCTTTATTCATTTGGCACGATAGGTGCAGCGGATGATCCGCAAACGTTGCGCGCGACAAATATGAGAGGTGAGCGCCATCAGGACTCTTGCGGTTAACGGGTCCACTCGGTCTTTACGGTGTTGGCCGCCGCGCGGGCGCCAGGACTCCGGCCACCCGATGGTCACCAATCCAATCTGCGGAGAACAGGAAGCAAGATGAGAGGGACAGTCAGCATGAACTCGAATTTGAAATGTTTGGCCAAAGCAACTGCCATCGCCTTGCTCTGGACGGTCACGGCTACGTCGGCGGACGAACGAAATCGAGGACGTGCGCCTTGTCTATGCGCCCGCGCTCGGCATCGGTAACTTCGGCGGCGAAACGGACAATTGGATGTGGCCGCGCCACACAGGCGACTTCGGCTTTTGTCGCGCCTATGTCGCTCCTGATGGTTCCTCCCGGCCATATGCGCGCGACAATGTGCCTTACCGGCCGAAGAGTTGGCTACCCATAGCCTGTGAAGGCGTCAAGGAAGGCGACTTTGTGATGGTCGCCGGCTTTCCCGGCGCAACCCACCAGTTCCTGACGGCGGATGAAGTCCGGTTCAACTTCGCGCAATTCGAACCGCGGTTGCAGCGTTCGCTCTCGGATTATGCCGCCCAGATCAACCAGGCAACGGCAGGCAATCGCCAGGCGCAGATCCATCGACCGCCCGCTTCACAAATGGCTCGGCCTAAAACGCATGGGAAAAGCAGGAAAGGCAACAGATCGGCACCAGAATGAATATGGCCGCGCGAACTGACAGACGCGCCAACAATCGGCATCTCGCATGGTCGGTGGCACTGGACGTGGCGCCCACCCTGCTGGCGCGACTGGGTTTCGCTGGCGAAAAAACTTCCGCGTGTCTCTGTGCGATCCATCCCGCTTGCGCGTGCCTAGTCAACCAAAAAACTGACCATCTGCAGGATCAGGATCAGCAAACAAAAGCCAAAGGCAGATACCAAAACAGCTGCCAGCAGGACGATGCGTTGTTTCTTACCCACAGTTCCCCCCGAGCGAGACCGTGGGTTCGGACGGTCCGAAGAATTTCTCGTTATAATCGAATTGATTATAAGGGTATATTTCTACGTTGAGTATAAAGGATGTCAAGCCCGCGCCAGCGGCAATTTTGTCCGGGCGACCGCCGTTTCGTCGAGGACATGGTGGCGGAAGCGATAAAGCTTCGCCGGCCGGCCGCCGGTATCAAAAGCACTTTCGTCGGTCTCCTCCACCAGTTCCTGCTGCTCCATCCAACCGGCGAAAGTTCTGCTGAAGCGCCCCTGCCTATGTAATCGTCAACGCCGTCCGCGTCAGCGCATTGCCATCGGCGAGAAGCCGACGACATTGTTGATGACGAACGTAACGATCCGCGGCTTCAGAGAGGAATGTGCGCTTCGTCCAGATGGATGGAGTTGCAGACAATGATCTGGTCGTCTGGCTGGCAGGTCCGGGCGGCCGCGCCGTTGAGGATGCAGCATCGAGAGCCGCGCTCGCCGAGGATGACATAGGTCGAGATGCGCGCGCCGGAAGTCCTGCTCCATGTCTCCACGAATCCATTGGCAAGGATCCCGGCTTCTTCGCAGTAGTCACGGTCGAGCGTTATCGAACCGTGGCAGTTGAGGTTTGCTTCGGTGACGTGGATGCGTGCAGCTTGCCGGCGACTATTTTTCGCATTGGTCCCGTTGTCCTATTCATCTCACAGAGCCAGTCCTGATGTTGAGCAGCTTCGCTGGGCTAAATCCCGACGACGAGCGCCCCGCCGCTGAGTCCCGCACCTGCCGCCGCCAGGAGTATTTTCTCGCCCGGCCGAAACGGCTCCGCTTGATTGGCGAGCGACAGTGAGAGCGGGATCGTCGCGGCCGAAGAGTTGCCGTATTCGGCAATCGTCTTGACAATTGCTTGATCCGCTATGCCGAGGTTACTCCCGACAGCATCGAAAATGCGAGCATTGGCCTGATGCGGCACGAACCGGTCGACATCCTGTGGTCGCACTCCGGCAGCGGCTAGCGCGCTTATCGAGCAATCGGTCATCATCTCGACGGCCTTTGCGAACACTTCGCGGCCGTCGGTCATCGTCATTCGGGTTTGCGCGAGGTCGAGGTCACCGTGGAACGGCTTGTTGCTTCCTCCTGCGGGAATCTGGATCAGCCCGTATCGCGAGCCGTCCGAATCCACGGAGGCACCGAGAATCCCCCGATCAGTATCCTCGCACGGACCGATCACGAGGGCGCCGGCGGCATCGGCAAACAGCACGGCGCTGGCGCGCTCAGAGGGATTGATGCGCCGGCTGAGGATATTGGCGGCGATAACAAGGCTCGCTTTGCCGTGCAGGCGGGTAAATCCGTCCGCAAACATCAGCGCATAGATGAAGCCGGCGCAGGCGCCGGTCAGATCGACAGCGCCGGCGCGGCCAAGCCCCAGCCGATGTGCGACCAGGGGCGCGCTGGGCGGCAGGAGGTGATCGGGCGTCGAGGTGGCAAGCAGCAGCAGACCGATGTCGTGGCGCGAAATGCCGGCGCTGGCCAGCGCCATGGCGCCGGCCTGGGCAGCAAGACCAGACAGCGTGTCTTCGTCCGTTGCCCAGAAGCGCGACCGGATTCCAGTACGCCGCTCGATCCAGCCCGGTTCCAGGCCGAGATTGTTCTCGATTTCGGCATTCGTCACCTTTCGGCCAGGCGCATGATGGCCAAACCCGAGAAGGCGCGACAACCTGCTCATGGGCTCGAACCGAAGCGTTCGCCGGCCTCCTCGATCGCGTCATGGAGCCGATCGAGCTCGTCGCCGGTGACGCAATAGGGAGGCATGAGATAAAGGACATTGCCGAGCGGGCGCACAAGCAGGCCGAGCTCGAGGAAAAAGGCCCGCAGCTTAGGTCCGATCTCGGCCAGATAGCCGGCAGAGCCGGCGCGCAGGTCGAGAGCCAGGATCGTGCCGATCGCGCGGCTGTCGGTGAAGTTGGCATTGTCGCGAAAGCGTCGAAACCCGGCGGCCTGCCTCGCGCTCAGGGTGGCGATCCGCTCGGCCACCGGCTCGTCACGCCAGATCTCGACATTGGCGAGTGCTGCCGCGCAGGCAATCGGATTGGCCGTGTAGGAACTCGAGTGGAAAAACGTCTTCTTCCGGTCCTCGGAATAGTGAGCCTGGAAGATGGCATCGGTGGCGAGTGTGGCGGCCAGCGGGATTGCGCCACCGGTCAGGCCCTTCGAGGTGCACAGCATGTCCGGAGAGATGTTCGCCTGCTCGCAGGCGAACATGGTTCCGGTACGCCCCCACCCGGTCATCACCTCGTCGGCGATCAGCAGCGTGCCCGAGGCCTCAGTGATCCTCTTCAATTCGGACAGAACCGATGCCGGATACATCAGCATGCCGCCGGCGCCAAGCACCAGCGGCTCGACGATCAGCGCAGCGGCGCGCTGGTCGCGGCTGAGGGCCTCGAAACGATCTAGCGTTTCCTGTTCGCGCCCGGCGGCAGGGAAGGGAATGGTGTCGACCTCGAACAGCAAGGGTTCGTAGGCGGCGTTGAACACACCGCGGGCACCGACGCTCATCGTGCCGATCGTGTCGCCATGATAGCTGTGCTCCATGACGACGATGCGCGAGCGCGGCGCGCCGATGTTGCGGAAATAGCCGAGCGCCATCTTCAGCGCGACTTCGACGGCGGTCGAGCCGCTGTCGGAATAGAACACCCGGTCGAGGCCGGCGGGTGCGAGGTCGACAAGCGCCCTGGCCAGCCGTTCGGCCGGCTCGTGGGTGAAGCCCGCAAAGATGATCTGATCGAGGCTCGACGCGGTCGTCTCGATGGCCTTCATGATGCGGGGATGGCGGTGGCCATGGGTGACGACCCACCAGGAGGAAATGGCGTCCAGAATGCGCGCTCCGTCGGCCTTGTGGAGATAGGCCCCTTCAGTCAGCAGGATTTTAGGGGTCGAAGGCTCGAGCGCGTGCTGGGTGAAGGGATGCCACACACGGGAATGCGACATCACTCGCCTCCGGCAATCAAAGCGAGGTCGAAGCCGGCAATCATCGCTTGTCTCAGCGTTTTGTCCGTCAGCGGATCGAGGTGCGGCAGCCTGCCGAGTTGCGGCACGTCGCCGAATTCCACGATCGTCCGTTGCGTATCGGTCATCTCATCGCCGATGAAGGCGATGCCAGCCAGCGGGATAGCGCGCGCCCGCAGGGCCTCGATCGACAGCAGGGTGTGATTGATTGTTCCGAGCGCGGTGCGGGCGCACAGAATGACCGGCAACTGCCATTGCTCGAATATGTCGATGAACCTTGTCCGGCGGTTCAGCGGCACCATCAGCCCGCCGGCGCCTTCGATGACGAGCGGTGTCGGCAGGACCGGAAACGAAAGATCGGCAGCCTCGATCGAAACGTCGTCGATTTCGGCCGAACGATGCGGCGAAAGCGGGCTCTTCAAGCGGTAGGCTTCCGGCAGCACGCGCCCCGACGGCAGCCCGGCAAGTCGCGCAACCGCCTCGCTGTCGGTCTCGCCGTCGAGGCCCGATTGCACCGGCTTCCAGTAGAAACCGTCAAGCAGGCCGGCAAGCCCGGCCGAAAACACCGTCTTGCCAATTCCGGTGTCTGTTCCGGTGATGACGATGCGCTTGGTCATGTCGCCTCCGGTCATGTCTGGGCCAACACCTCGACGAGCGCCTCGACCATGGCGGAAATGTCGGCTTCGCCGATATTGAGCGTCAGCGAAATGCGCAGGCGCGACGTGCCCTCGGGCACGGTCGGCGGACGAATGCCGCGTATGTCGAAGCCGCGGGCCTGCAGGCGCGCCGCCACTGCCATGGTGCGCCTGACATCGCCGATCACCAAGGGCTGGATCTGAGAGCCACTTGGTATCACGCCGCAGCGATCGACCAATTGGCGGCCTGCGAGGGCGACGCGTTCATGCAGCTGAAAACGCCGCCTAGGCTCGTCGGCGAGCATTGCGAGCGCTTCGCGCGCCGCGACCGCCATGAGCGGCGAGGGCGCGGTGGCGTAGATGAATGGCCGGCAACGGTTGATCAGATACTCGCACAGTGTCCTCGGCCCGGTCACGAGCCCACCAGATGCGCCGAGCGCCTTGCCGCAGGTGTGGAGCGCGACGATGTTGTCGCGGCCCTCGAAAGCGGCGGCCAGTCCCCGGCCGTCCGGTCCCCAGACGCCGGTCGCGTGCGCCTCGTCAATGACGATGAATGCGTTGTGCCGATCGGCAAGCGCGGCCAGGCTCTCCAAAGGCGCGCAGTCGCCATCCATGCTGTATAGGCTTTCCACCGCAATCCAGACGCATCCCATGCCGCCTTCGGCGCGCCAACGCTTGATCGCGTCCTCGACAGCATCGACGTCGTTGTGCGCGGCCAGCTTGAACTCGGCACGTCCGGCCTGTGCCCCCTCATGCATGCTGGCATGGGCGAGCTCATCGAGGACCAAAAGGTCGCCCTTCTGCGGCAGCGCAGTCAGCAGAGCGAAGTTGGCGATGTAGCCGCTGCCGAAGAACAGCGCGCGGTCGGCTCCAAAGAATGCCGCCGCGTCTGCCTCGAGCTGCTCGTGTTCCGGCGCATTGCCGCGCAACAGCCGCGACCCGGTGGCGCCAACCGGCGTGCCACGCGCAATCGCCGCCGCAACCGCTTCGCCAAGTCTTTTGGAGGCGGCAAGCCCGAGATAGTCGTTCGACGAGAAGTCGCGCCCGGCGCACGGCTTCAGCGTCCGCAGCCGGTCCTTGCGCGCCAGTCCCTGCAAGGTCGCCTCATAGCGGGCAAGCGGTGCCCCGTTCATTGCGCCTCGAGTTCCATCGGCTCGATGCCAAGGCGCCGGAACAGCAGGGTATCCTTGTCCTCACCGGGATTGTCCGCCGTCAGCAGCGTGTCGCCGACGAAGATCGAGTTGGCGCCGGCAAAAAAGCACAGCGCCTGCATCTCGTCGGTCATGGCCGTACGGCCGGCGGAAAGACGGATATGCGATTTCGGCATCATGATGCGCGCCAGCGCGATTACGCGCACGAATTCGATCGGCTCGATCGGCTTGGCTTCGGCAAGCGGGGTGCCGGGGATCGGGATCAGCATGTTGATCGGAACGCTTTGCGGATGTTCCGGCAGGTTGGCCAGCGTCACCAGCATGCCGATCCGGTCCACCGGCTCCTCGCCCATGCCGACAATGCCGCCGCAGCAGACCTTGATGCCGGATTGGCGAACGTGCTCGAGCGTCTCGAGCCGCTCGGCAAAGCTGCGCGTGCTGATGATCTCGCTATAGTAGCGTTCCGATGTATCGATGTTGTGGTTGTAAAAGTCGAGACCAGCCTGCTTCAGTCGAGCGGCTTGCTCAAGATCGAGCATGCCGAGCGTCATGCAGGTCTCCATGCCCAGCGCCTTGACGCCTTCGACCATCGCCACCACCGCATCCATGTCGCGCGCCTTGGGGTTTCGCCAGGCCGCGCCCATGCAATAGCGGGTGGCGCCGGCGTCACGCGCTTTCTTCGCTTCGGCGACGACGTGCCGGACCTCCATCAGCTTCGACGCCTTCAGGCCGGTCTCGTGCTGCGCCGACTGGCTGCAATAGCCGCAATCCTCCGGGCATCCGCCCGTCTTGATGCTGAGCAGCCGGCTGAGCTGGACCTTGTTTGGATCGAAATTCTGGCGGTGCACGGTTTGCGCGAGGAAGAGGAGATTGTTGAAGGGGGCATCGTGAAGTGCCCGAGCCTTCTCCAGGGTCCACGCTCCAGGGTCAGGGGATTGAGCCTGTGGCGATGTCTGCGTTGGACTGGCTGTTTGCATGTCCATGCTGTTCCTCCGGTTCTGCCTTGCTTTGCTGTCTGATTGATGACGATCGGAAAGGACAGTTGATTCGATCCTGTTCGTCCCTCAGGCAATCATGGGCCCCAATAGTCGAGGCCGATATCCAGGATCGGCGCGCTGTGGGTCAGTCGGCCGACTGAAATCAGATCAACGCCGGTCGCGGCAATCGCTCGCGCTGTATCGGATGCGATCCCGCCAGAAGCCTCGGTGATAGCACGGCCGCCAACGATTGCGACGGCGCGGCGAAGATCGGCGAGGGACATGTTGTCGAGCAGAACCGCATCGGGAGCGAAGCCAAGTACCTCCTCCAACTGGGCCAGCGTATCGACCTCGACTTCGATCTTGACGAGATGACCGGCCCGTCTTCGTGCTCGCTCGAGCGCCGGGCGAACGCCGCCTGCGATGGCGATGTGGTTGTCCTTGATCAGAATTGCGTCGTCGAGGCCGAAGCGGTGATTGGATCCGCCACCTGCGCGCACGGCATATTTTTCGACTGCCCGCAATCCGGGCGTCGTCTTGCGCGTGCAGACGATCTTCGCGCCATATCCACGAACCGCAGCGACGATCGATGCCGTTGCTGTAGCGATGCCGCTCAGATGACAGAGAAAATTGAGCGCCGTCCGTTCGGCTGTGAGAATGGCCCGGGCCGGACCACTCACCGTTGCAATGACCTCTCCATCCATGACATTGCAGCCGTCTGCCCGCTCCACCGAGATTTCGACATCAGGATCAATCAAGCGGAAAGCGAGCATCGCCAGATCGAGGCCGGCGACAACTCCGGACTGGCGCGCCGCCAGCACGGTTCCCGCTTGGTGTGCCTTCGGCACGATGGCCTCCGTGGTCAAGTCGCCGGCTCTGCCAAGGTCTTCAAGAAGAGCTGCCCTTACAAGCGGCTCAAGCATGACCGTGGGAAGCGGTGAGAGCGTCATCACTTTGCCCCTTCGAGGCTTGGCGAGTTTCCGAGTTCCCGCGCAGCGGCCAAGGCGGCTTCGAGGGTGATTTCGGACCGTCGGGCGACAGTCGCATGATGAGGAAAATCTGTCCGGTAATGAGCGCCGCGGCTTTCTTGGCGCAACAAGGCGGCAACCGCGATCATTAGCCCGACAGCCGCCGCATCCGAGGCCGCGTCCTGGCTTTCGGCGAGCGGCAATAAGGCACGTGCGGCTGCTTTCAGACCTTCACCATCCCGGACGATGCCCAGTGCACGCGACAGGAAAACACGCACGGGTATCGGAGCGGGCGATGGGTAAACGTCGGCAACCGCAGGCCTTGTTCTGCGAGCAGGCGTTCCGGCGACACTTTCAGCGACCCAGCGCGCGCACACGACGGCCTCGGTCAAGGAATTGCTGGCGAGCCTGTTGGCGCCATGCAGTCCTGTCGAAGCGACTTCGCCGCAGGCCCACAGCCCCTTGACGGACGTCCTACCGGAGCCGTCCACGGCAACGCCACCCATGTGATAGTGTTGGGCCGGACGAATGGGGATGAGATCGCGCGCGGGATTGATGCCCGCTCCACGACAGGCTGATGCGATTGTCGGGAAGTGTCGAGCAAATTCCGGGCCAGGCCGTTGCCGCGCGTCGAGAAAAACACGGTGGCCGTTGGCAAGATGGTTCCAGACGGCGCGCGCCAAGACATCACGAGGCGCGAGTTCCGCCCCTGGCACGCTCTGGAGAAAAGCTTGGCCGGTTTCGTCGATCAGGGCAGCACCTTCGCCGCGGACGGCCTCGCTGAGCAGCACCATAGGGCGTTCCGGGCCGTCAAGCGCGGTCGGGTGGAACTGGATGAACTCGAGGTCGGCAAGGACAGCTCCAGCGCGGGCCGCAAGCGCCAGGCCCTGTCCACAACTGCCCGAAGGATTCGTGGTGTCGAGAAACAGTCCCCCGATCCCACCGGTGGCGAGGACGACCCGCCGTGAGCCGAAGAAGACAGGTCCTATCGAACCGCTCGCCCAGACGCCTCGGATCGCATTCTCTCGCACCGCCAGCCGGCGCGCTTCCACGCCCTCCACGACAACAATCGAGGGAGTGGAACGCACAGCCGCGATCAGGGCACGCATGATCTCACGCCCGGTGCCGTCACCATGCGCATGAACGATGCGACGTCGGCTGTGTGCGGCCTCCAATCCGAGGCACAGTGATCCTTTCGGCGTACGGTCGAAGGGAACCCCAAAGCCCGCAAGCCCCTCTATCGCCTTGGGCGCGGCTTGGAGGATGCGGCTCGCCACGTCTCTGTCGCAGAGACCATCCCCGGCGGCAAGCGTATCGGCCAGGTGCAGTGCCGGATCGTCGTCTTCGCCGAAACTTGCAGCCAGACCACCCTGTGCCCACGTGCTCGAATTGTCAGCTCCCAGCAGCGTCCTGGACAGAAGCAGCACCGGCTCCGGCGCCAGTTGAAGCGCGGTCATCAGTCCGGCGATGCCGCCGCCGATGATGATGGGCCGCCCGAAGAAGCTGCGGACATCGGCGCTCAAATTGCCAGCATCCGTTCGACCGCAAGCCGCGCGCGCCCGGCGATCCCGGGTTCGATGGTTACGATATGGTGGTTCTGCTCGAGCGCCATGCGGATGTTGGCAAGCGTGATACGCTTCATGTGCGGGCACAAATTGCAGGGCCGGATGAACTCGACCTCTGGGTGCGCTAACGCGACGTTGTCGCTCATCGAACATTCCGTCATCAGCACGACACGTGCCGGCCTTTGCCTTTCGACATAGTCGGACATGGCAGCGGTCGAGCCGGAAAAATCTGCTTCAGCCACGACGTCGGGCGGGCATTCGGGATGCGCGAGCACGATCACGCCGGAATGGCTTTCGCGCAACTCGCGGATGTCGGCCGGTGTAAAGCGCTCATGCACCTCGCAATGCCCTTTCCAGGCGATGATCTGCACATCGGTCTGGGCGGCGATATTCTGGGCCAGATATTCGTCCGGCAACATGATCACCTGGGGAACGCCAAGGGATTGGACGACCGCCTTGGCGTTGCCGGATGTACAGCAGATATCCGACTCGGCTTTCACTTCGGCCGACGTGTTGACATAAGTGATGATCGGCACGCCGGGATAACGCTGGCGCATCAAGCGCACGTCTTCTGCCGTGATCGATTCCGCCAACGAACAGCCTGCCCGCAGGTCGGGAATGAGCACCGTCTTTTGCGGATTGAGCAGCTTGGCCGTTTCGGCCATGAAATGTACGCCGGCCAGCACGATGACTTGCGCCTCGATCGTCGCAGCCGTGCGGGCCAGTGCCAAGCTGTCGCCGACGATGTCGGCCACGCAATGGAAGATCTCGGGGGTCTGATAGTTGTGCGCCAGGATGATGGCGTTGCGCTCGCGTTTCAGTGCAAGGATCGCCTCGATATCCTCGACGAAAGCCGGCCATTCGATCGGCGGGATCACTCGTCGGACGCGCTCGTAGAGAAACGCGGTCGCAGGCAGCATGGCGCTCATCGACCCCTCCAGCTTATACTCTAGTTGAAAATAACCAGCATATACTTGCTGTGAGTATAAGCGATGTCAACCCCGCGCCAGCGGCAATTTTGTCCCGGCGATGACCCTCTCGTCGAGAACGGCGTGGCGGAACCGGTAAAGCTTCGCTGGCCGGCCGCCGGTCTCCGCGGTTGCCTCTCCGGTCTCTTCGACCAGCTCCTGCTGCTCGATCAGCCGGCGAAAGTTCGGCTTACGCACGAGCCTGCCGGCAAGCGCCTCCACGGTTCGCTGCAGCTGCAAAAGCGTGAAGACCGGCGGCATCAGCTCAAAGACGACCGGCCGGTATTTGATCTTGGAGCGCAGCCGCGCAATGCCGGTCGCCACGATGCGGCGATGATCGGCGACCATAGACTTGCTGGGCACCAGCGGAGGCAGCGTCGCGTCCCGTCCGCTTCCGGCCTCTTGGACCAGGCCTGCTTCGTAGACTAACTCATAGCGTTGAAGCGTGAGTTCCTCGTTCCAAAGGCGGTCGTCGAAGCCGAAGGCTATCGTCGCCCGCTGCCAGCGTTCACGTCGCGTGGCCGCGTCGCTGACGCCGTCTGCCCATTCAATCAGGCGCGGTCGCAGAACGTCCAGCACGACCGGAGGCGTGCCGGAGCGGTGGTCCTCCCATGGAAAATATTCATACCAGCTCTGCCAGCCGCACTTGGGCGAGCCAGCTGCCTGTTCCTTGCGGGTCAATGCGAGATAGCTGATGGAGATGACGCGCTGCTGGCGCTCGGCGCCGATGCGATCCCGATCCGCGAAGGTGTAGAGTTGCTCAATATACCCCAGCGGATGGCCGGTCTGCTGCTCGACCCACCCCCTCAAACCGGATTGCAGCGATCGGTGCTCAAGCGCAAATGGTCCGGAGGGAAGGGTGTCCGCCTGGCCGATGGTGAGGACACAGGGTTCACTGTCGTTTACGGCGACGACAAAGGCGATCAGGTCCACTTTGACTTCGTCGGCCTTGACGGCGGCTCTGTCTTTCCTGGGTCCTTTTGCCTGATCGTCCATGTTCGCGAAAGTGGTTGGCCAGCTCGGGGGCGGCTGAATCGATTTAAGTGTAAGCGCGCCTGTCCGCACGTCAACACCGCACAGCTGCACGGCCATTTTTAGCTCTTCGCACTTGCACAAAAATGTGGCAAACGCGACACCCGCGGTTTGGTAACGTTGGGGAAGGAGGGTCCATTGAGTGCGTTTGGTGACACCAAGGCGATCACACTGCCGGATATTCGTTCGCGCAAAGGTGGGACGCCGCTCGTCTGCCTTACCGCCTACACGACGCCAGTCGCCCGGCTTGTCGATCCCCATTGCGATGTGGTGCTGGTCGGCGACAGCGTCGGCATGGTTCTCCACGGCCTGCCCTCGACGCTCGGTGTGACGCTGGAGATGATGATCACGCACGGCCAGGCCGTGCGCCGTGGCCTCGAGCAGGCGCTGATGGTCGTCGACCTGCCATTCGGTTCCTTCGAGGAAAGCCCCGAGCAGGCTTTCCGCAATGCCGCGCGCGTCATGGCCGAAACCGGCTGCGCGGCCGTCAAGCTCGAAGGCGGCGAAACGATGGCAGAGACGATCGGCTTCCTCGCCGCGCGCGGCGTGCCGGTCATGGCCCATGTCGGCTTGACGCCGCAGGCGATCAACACCATCGGTGGCTACCGCGTGCAGGGCAGAGGCGGGGATGCCGAACGCATCAGGCGCGACGCGCTTGCGGTGAGCGAAGCGGGCGCCTTTGCGGTCGTGCTGGAGAAGGTTCCCGAGGCGCTCGCCCGCCGGATCACCGGGGAGGTGGCGACCCCGACCATTGGCATCGGTGCCTCGGCAGCCTGTGACGGCCAGATTCTCGTCGTCGACGACATGCTGGGCCTCTTCGGCGACTTCCGGCCCAAATTCGTCAAGCGCTATGCTGAACTGGGGGAGGCCGCTGCGGCTGCGATCGCGGCCTATGCGCGGGAAGTGAAGGAGCGCCAGTTTCCGGCCGCCGAGCACGTGTTTGCCGATGCGCCCAAGCCCGCCGACGCGGACGCGGCCAAGAGCGGAGAAGCAGCGTGAGCGTGCCGATTGTCAGGAGCGTTGCCCAGCTTCGCCAAATCGTCGCCGCATGGCGCCGCGAGGGCGTGAGGATTGCCGTGGTGCCAACGATGGGCGTCCTGCATGAGGGCCATCTCAGCCTGGTGCGCGCGGCACTCGAGAAGGCCGACCGGGTGATCGTGACGCTCTTTGTCAACCCGAAGCAATTCAACAGCCAGGCCGATCTCGCCGCGTATCCGAGCACCGAGGACGAGGATGCCGCCAAGCTGGCACCGCTTGGCGCGCACCTGCTTTATGCGCCGGACGCAGAGGAGATGTATCCGGCGGCCTTCGCCACGACCGTTTCGGTGTCCGGTGTCAGCGAGGGCCTGTGCGGTGCCTTCCGGCCGGGACATTTCGATGGCGTGGCGACCGTCGTCGCCAAGCTCTTCCTGCAGACCAGCGCTGACTTCGGCTTCTTTGGCGAAAAGGACTTTCAGCAGCTTCAGCTAGTCAGGCGTATGGCCCGGGACCTGGATATTCCAATCACCATTGTTCCTTGTCCGACAGTCCGCGAAGCCGACGGTCTTGCACTATCATCGCGCAATGTCCGGCTCTCGCCAGCAGAGCGTGCTGTTGCCCCCGAGCTATCATCGGTCTTGCTCGAGACGGCTGAGCGGCTTGCCCGCGGCTCGCCCGTCCTGCCAACGCTTGCCGAAGCGCGCGCAGCAATTCTGGCTGCGGGCTATCGCGAGGTCGAATACCTGGAACTTCGCGACGAGGCAGATCTGCGACCCATGACAAGCCTTGACCGACCTGCACGCTTGCTTGTCGCGGCCTGGCTCGGCGGCATACGGCTCATAGACAACGTCAGAATATCACGGGTTTCAACAGATTAACGGGTTCTCGGCACGCGCTGTATCCGTCCGGAATCGTTTAAAACAAGGTCTCTGCCTGGCATCGAGCGATCACGGAGGTTACGCAAAGCGCAAATGCATCGCGTGTTTGAGAACTTCGTCGAGCAACTGTCTGCAAGTGTTGATGCTGCCGATCTCCGTGAGGCAATGGCATCCGCTGCAGCCGGCTTCGATTTTCCGCTATTCGCCTATTTCACTTACCCGTCGGCCTCGGGCGACGCCCCGCAATTGATCTCAAACTATCCTTCATCCTGGACATCACGTTATCTGCAACAGCGGTACCACAGTCTTGATCCGGTCATCCTGCGCGGGCTGCAAGGCTGGGATACCTTCGACTGGGGTGTGGATCGCGGTCGGCACTGTCTGCCGAATTCGCAGCAACAAATTCTGGAGAGTGCGGCTGAGTTTGGCATCCGCGGCGGCCTGACGATATCCATGCATGATCATCGCGGCCGGTTTGCTGCCCTGACCTTTGCTTCCGACGAGTCCCGGCCGCCTCTGTTGCGGTCACTGACACGTTACGAAAAAGCATTGCAGCTGGTGGCCATTAACTTTCATATCCATGTCCGGCGCAGGCTCGCCGACGATCGCGTGGTGGATGGTGTAACGCTCACCCCGCGGGAGTTCGAGTGCCTGAAATGGGCGGCGCGCGGCAAGTCGGCTTGGGTTATCAGCCAGCTTCTCGGCGTCTCAAAGCGCACCGTGACCTTTCATCTGGAAAACGCCAAGGCAAAGCTTGGCGTTCGGACGATCAACCAGGCCGTTGCACGACTGGCTGCCTCCGGCCAGGCGAGATCCTGATTGGTCGGCCACGATAGCTGTAAACCTCTACAGGCTGCATCGCTGCCGGCTTTGCCCTTCGATGGCGGGAACACATCCCGCACGGAGGCGACCATGATGCAGCTGATAACACCAGACCTTTACGACGAGTTCGCAAGCGAGCTCAAAGAGATGCACGGGCTCAGGTTTCGGGTGTTCAAGGAAAGGCTCGATTGGGAAGTTGATACCGAAGACCAGATGGAAACAGACCCGTTTGATGGTCTGAAGCCTGTCTATCTGCTCCTCAAGGGATCCGACTGGCGAATTCGCGGTTGCGTGCGTCTTTTGCCCAGCACCGGACCCACAATGTTGCGCGACACGTTCCCGGTGCTGCTGGGTGCTGACGTCGTGCCCTCGACTGCCGACATATGGGAGAGCAGTCGTTTCGCGCTCGATCTTCCTCCGTCGGCGCCCAAGGCAGCGGGCGGACTGGCCCAGGCAACCTACGAGCTCTTCGCGGGCATGATCGAGTTCGGCTTGGCCAAGGATCTGACCCGGATAGTAACGGTGACGGACACGCGCATGGAACGGATCCTTCGCCTCGCGACGTGGCCATTGTCGCGCATCGGACAACCCAAGTCCGTCGGCAAAACGGAGGCGGTGGCCGGGTTTCTCGAGATTTCCCGCGCGAGCCTTTTGCGCATCCGCAGCAGGGGACGTCTGAGCGGACCGGTACTGTGGCAACCGGTTCTAGGCCCGTCGGCATAGCGCCATTGTGGACACCTGAGCCGTGAAGGATGCTGGTCTGCCCAAGGAAGCGACGGTCGGTCTTGTATGCTGGCCGGACTGGCGTCGTCACGAAGCTTACCACTACGCCAGACGATTGCCACGCACTGCCTGGGCCTGGGAGTTTCTTCGGCGCAATCCACAATTCCAGCGCGACCACGCCAAAATGGCACCGTCCGCCTGCATTGTCGGAGCTCAGGCCGACATGAAGATAATCGAGTTGACGACAGGATCATCTTTCCTAAGACAATGGAGCCTCCTTTTTCGCGGACGCGCCACAGTCGGACGCTACGTCGGCAAGGGTCTTTTGGGATCCGCGCGACTGCGCCCGTATTCTACGAGCGGCCGCGGAGCCGGTTGGGCTCGACCACGATTTTGAACCGCTTGATCTCCCTTCGCTCTCATGCTGCAAGGACATCCTGCTGACACCTGCCGGCGTGCAGCACGTGCTGCTGAGGGAGGACTGCCGGAGTCTGCAGATCGCCCTTTCCGGTGCATCCGTTCTCCGCCCGTTGCGGCTATATGTCGACGCGATCGTGCAGCCGCAGCACCTGAAGTTCCATGTCGCTGCCCTTCAGTTCCTGAACGACATCAATGGTTGCGGCCGCCTGGCAGCTGCTTGCTTTCCGCCGGAACCCCGCGGAGCGCGTCTGCGTATCGTGCTCCAGGCTTTGGATGGCTCGCTTGCGGGAGCATCTCATCAGGAGATCGCCATTGCCCTGTTCGGGAGACGCCGTGTCGAAGAAGATTGGTCTCATCCAGGTAGCCATCTTCGCGATCAGGTGCGTCGCGCCATCCAACGTGGCCGCTACCTGATGGGCGGCGGCTATAGACAGTTCCTGATGTAATTCGGGTGACAGCTTGGTGATTGTCTTATTCGAAAACGCGCAGGCATCAATCTCCATTTCTCACTGCTATTGTGCCTTGTACAAGACGTGACACGCGCCTAGTTCTTCCGCAGCGGGAATCGGGTTTGAGTAATACGGACGAAGCACTGAGAACCAACGTTTTCGTGATAGTGCATTCATGCCCCGAGAATCCTGATGACGTTACGAACCCCGACAAAGCCGGCGCTGACTGAAACGGTCGCTGAACGTGCTCTGTGGCCTGTGCCGCCTGACTCTCGGTTTCGGCCATGCCGACCAACAGCGTATTGACAGGCCATCGCGGGCTAAACTCTACCGGCGAAAGCCGCGTCAACAGCGGCAGGCATTAAACTTGATCGGCGGCGACGATGATTATGATCAACGTGACGAACACGTGAATCATGCCGACGGCGCCGACGCTGCCGATGATGATGATGCCGATCATGCGTCGCTGATGCTGCCTAACTACAGTGCTTGTGATCATGCCGATCACCGCGTGATCACGAGCGGCGGCGCTTCGTGTCAGGTGCGTAGCCGGGATGGTCGCGCATGGCCGATTGTTCCTTCGTGCCGCGGGGTGTGGGCTTGCGTTCGGTCATGAGGGCGTCAGGCGCAACGAGAAGTTTAGATCAGGGGCTCATCCATGGGGTGGATGATAGTTATCCCTACAATCAATTGTACCAATATTACCGAATACTACTACAAGATTCCCAATGAAAGCGGCCGGATGGGTATCCGTCTCGCGTGGGCTGAAGCTGCCGGCAAGAATGGGAAGACGAACATGTGCGGGATTGTTGGCATCGTTGGGCAACAGCCGGTGTCGGATCGGTTGGTCGACGCATTGAAGCGTTTGGAATATCGCGGCTATGATTCCGCCGGCGTTGCGACGATCACCGAAGGTGCCTTGCACCGCCGGCGCGCCGAGGGCAAGCTCGTCAATCTCGAGAGGAGACTGAAGGAAGAGCCGCTGAGCGGCAACATCGGCATCGGCCACACGCGTTGGGCAACCCATGGGGCCTCGACGGAACGCAATGCGCACCCGCACTTTACCGACGGTGTCGCCGTCGTCCATAACGGGATCATCGAGAATTTCACCGAGCTGAAGGACGAATTGGCGGCGGCTGGCGCCGAGTTCCAGACCGACACCGACACCGAGGTCATCGCGCATCTCTTGGCAAGACACCGCCGGGAGGGCATGAGGCGGCAAGAGGCGATGCGTGCCATGCTGAAACGCGTCAGGGGCGCCTATGCGCTTGCCGTCCTCTTCGAAGATGATCCGTCGACCATCATGGCGGCGCGCAACGGACCACCGCTGGCGATCGGTCACGGCGACGGCGAGATGTTCCTGGGCTCCGACGCGATCGCGCTTGCTCCCTTCACCAATGAAATTACCCATCTCATCGAGGGCGACTGGGCCATTGTCGGCAATTCGGGCGCCCATATCTTCGATTTCGACGGCCATCCCGTCGAGCGTCCGCGCCATACCTCCACGGCCGCGGCCGATCTGGCCAACAAGGGCAACCATCGCCACTTCATGGAGAAGGAAATCTACGAGCAGCCCGAAGTCATCGCCCATGCTCTCCGTCACTATAGCAACATCATAGAGAATCGCGCCGACATGGTTTCTGGCATCGATTTCGCCAGGATCCCGAGCCTGGCGATCTCGGCCTGCGGGACCGCCTATCTCGCCGGACTGATCGGAAAATACTGGTTCGAGCGCTATGCGCGCCTGACGGTTGAAATCGACGTTGCGTCCGAATTCCGTTACCGCGAGATCCCGTTGTCGCCGCAGTCGGCGGCTCTTTTCATTTCGCAGTCCGGCGAAACCGCCGATACGCTCGCATCGTTGAGGTACTGCAAGGAGCGTGGGCTGAAAATTGGCGCTATCGTCAATGCCTGCGAATCGACCATCGCTCGGGAGGCCGATGCGGTCTTCCCGATCCTTGCCGGACCGGAGATTGGCGTCGCCTCCACCAAGGCGTTTACCTGCCAGCTTGCGGTTCTAGCCGCACTCGCCATCGGCGCCGCCAGAGCCCGCGGGACCGTAACCGAAGACGAGCTGCAGGCGCTCGTCAGGAGCCTCGCCGAAGTGCCGCGCGTCATGGGCCAGGTACTCAACAGCATCCAGCCGGAGATCGAGTTCCTGTCGCGCGAACTGTCAAAGTGTCGTGACGTCCTGTATCTCGGCCGTGGCACTAGTTTCCCGCTAGCCATGGAAGGTGCGCTGAAGCTCAAGGAGATTTCCTACATCCATGCCGAGGGCTATGCGGCGGGTGAATTGAAGCACGGTCCGATCGCATTGATCGACGACAACATGCCAGTGATCGTCATCGCGCCCCATGATCGCTTTTTCGACAAGACCGTCTCCAACATGCAGGAAGTGGCTGCCCGTGGAGGGCGGATTATCCTCATCACCGATGAAAAAGGGGCAGCCGCATCGAAACTCAACACCATGCACACGCTCGTGTTGCCGGCTGTCGACGAGATTATCGCGCCCATGATCTTCTCGCTGCCGATACAGCTTCTTGCCTACCACACGGCGCTCTTCATGGGCACAGACGTAGACCAGCCGCGCAATCTCGCAAAATCGGTCACGGTCGAGTGATTGTGAACCTTTATAGGTGGCGATGCTTGTCCATTTTCGCTGCATCGGCGGTGGAAATTGGTCGAAGGTATCAGCGTCCGCGAGGCTGGGTGGACGGTGCCGCGAATAGCCACTGGAGGCGTCAGTGAGAGTTCGAGTTGCTGTTCAAGAAAGCCATCGGGGAGAATGAGTCGTGTAGGATCGCAGGTCGAATGCGCTACAGCCGATCAGGCCATCTCATGGCGGGCAGGTTCTTAGAACTTGATCAAAAGCAGGTGAGCCGCCATATTCCGACCCGGCTGCCAATTTCAAGTGGCCCATTCCATGGATGAGGCCGGTCCGGCCGAATGGACGTCCATTTTTTTGATTTGCTGGGTGTGCGCCAGGGTCGGGGAGGAAATCTCCCGATTTGTCAGGCGCTCCCATCTTCTTGGAGATGTTTATGAAGGATTCGCGCATTCCCGAGCCAGTCTTGACGGCTATGTCGCAGGGGACCCACATCATCCGCGCTTATCGTGAGCACCTTGGGTATTCAATCGAGGACCTCGCGGTCGCGTGCGGGCTTGCCGCTCAGGAAATCCAAAACATCGAGCGGGGTCTAAAGTACAATAAGGGCTATCGGAATCGGATAGCGAGATCGCTGTCCATACCTGTGGGAATTCTTGAGGCAGAGTCGGACATATCGGACGCCGCCTGATCAGTCGGATAATCTGCAATGGGTGGAAGACCGCTCTTGTGATGTGACGTTTGCGGCTGATAGTCGTCGCTTGATTCCGTTGTACGCGAATGCCTTCTGGCGCAGTACCGCCAAGAGAATTCTCGTCCACTGTCCGAGTCAGGAACTGCACGCGGGCTCGCCGAACAGGAAGTTGGAACGCTTCGTCATGCTGTCTTAGGCGATATAGCCGCCCGGAGTGCTGCGACACGTGCACGATAGCATTGGCTCGCGAGGATGGATTGCTAACGGCGAACCCATGCTGGTCGGCAAGGTGATACTGGCTGGAGCATCAACTCGGCCGACGAGAGTGGCCCCCCATCCTAAGCAGGATCGGCCGACATGGCCGGCATCGCGAGCCGCTCTGAAAAGAGCACAGCGGGCATCCAGACGCTGCCGGGTTGACTATGGGTGTCGGAACCGCAAAAAGGGGCCGCTCTTCATGAGTGGCGTGCGCCGGCAGTCTAACCCCAAGCCCCCCGCCAGGCTGCCGGCGCGCTTCTAGCCGCCTTGATGCACACGATAAGCTTTTGACGGCCTGAAGCGACGTTGTGGTCGCCGTTGCGGTGCTTTTCCACGCGCCTCGTCAGGCGCCGGGATTGCTCCGTCGTGATGGCAGGCGGGGGTTTGCAGGTTGCGGTCGACGGGTTCGTTTCGGGGCGTCTGCCCCCATCGTTATGTCGCGAGTTGGGGGATGCGATCGAGGACGATGCGCAGGATGCGCTGGTCGGGGCACGATGTCGGCAGGTGCAGGCGGATTTGCGATTTCATCTCGACCACCCGCGCAGCGATTTTGATGAGGCGCAATCGCAGCGTGTCGAATTGGGCGACGGCAAAGCTCGAGCGCCTCGGCATCGCGGCCCGCAAGCCCCACATCAACCAGTAAGCACCGGCATGCAGGAATAGCCGGAACTGGTTGGCCGTCGCTCTGGTGCAGGATGTGCGGTCGGCGGCAAGATGCGTCTTCCACGACTTGATGTGGTTCTCGGCCGCGCCGCGCCGGCAGTAGACATCCTCGTAGAGCGCCTTGGCCTTCCCACCGGCAAGGTTGGTGACGACGAAGCGGATATCGCCACCTTGGGCGCCGACCTCGACCCGCGCGATGATGCGCTCGACGCGGCTCCAACTAGCGGCGCCGTCAACGAACTCCTTGAACCTGCGGACCTTGCCTGTCTTGGCCGACGCTTCGAAGCGCGCCGTCGTGCTGGCCTCCAGATCCGCGACATGCTTGCGCAGGGTCGTGGTGGGCGCGAGGCCAAAGAGGAAGTCGACGTCGTTGGCGCGGCACCAGTCGATGACCTGCGGGTTGCAATAATGGCTATCGCCGCGGAGCAGGATTCGAATGTTC
>NZ_JAMYNE010000049.1:0-26344 GCF_040318915.1 Mesorhizobium sp. M0991 | reverse complement strand
TGCCGGGAAGTCGGGTGCTTGGAGCGTGCTGGGAATCATCGAGCCGGTGTTCCTGAAATGGGCATACAGACCGCCGGTCAATATGTCGTACCGGCTTTGCGGCATATTGAAAAGTTTTTAGAGTTTCTCCGCCGGGCCGCTGGCGCCAAAGCCCGTTATACCGATGAAAGTGCCAGCGGCGCCTTCTTGTCGAGCATGGCTTTGGCGGTCATCAGATCGTCACTTCGCTTTTTTAGTCCGCAGCCTAAATATACCAGCACCGAGCACAGCCCAAGTCACTGCAAACGCGCCAATGACGTTGCCGATCTTCTCGGGCAGTCCGCAAGGGCTAGCTGCTTCGTGGGCCACTACATCTCAATCAGGACGTAGGCGACACCAAAGACAATGCTCATTAGAACACCAAACCATGCCCACCCCTTCAATGCGGCGCGCACGTCCTCAGGCTCAGCGCCTTTCTGGTTATCGTAGTCGTCCATAATCAGATCCCAGGTTTGTCGATCGTTACTTGGTACAAAATCAATAGAGGATGAGCAACCCCAACCCTGCACGCTAAGCGTTCGCGCTCCTATCTTTCCTCGGAGAACGGCAACGGCCCTTTACATCGCATCTTATAATTTGACGCGGTCAGGGCATAACCACACTTGCATACGCGCAAGCTAGAGAAGCTCGAGAATTTCTCTCACAAGGTCCGTCTGGTCTGTTGACGATGCCGGAATATCTATCCAGCCTGAGACGTCCTTGCCTCCGGCTCGGCTAGACGCCGGAGGCCTGCTCTGCATTGTTCGAAAACTCATGACGATCATTGTGGCAGGAGTCCGCCGGCCGGTACGATTGCAAGGGTTCCTTCTCCTACTCGAACATGATGCGAGCGGCACCTCTTTTGGCGAGCAACATTCTCCGAGCTTCCTGGATCCGCTGAGCCTGTTGTTTGGTGTATGGACCCATTGGCCGGGTCTTTTCATCGCCGCGACGAACACGGCAATACCAGCGGCCGCTGTCCGAGAAGATTTCAACCAGGGTCGGTGCATCGTTAGCCGCCTGCTTGGCGACCTCGTCGACGAATTTCACGATCTTTGAATAACGCTGGGCGGGCGCAACCGTGTCCAAGCCACGGGTGACACCTAGTTCCTGCTGCTCTGTGGACATAGTCGAACTCCTTTCAGTCACAACCACATTCCGCTTCGCCATTCTGACTCTGACTTCCGCTTTTCGGAAGTCGAAGCTAGCTTGCCATTTGGCGCTCCATTTCCAGCTCGGCCTGCAGACTTTCAACGTCGCGGAAGATTGAGGCGACAGCCAGCGTGCGCCCTTCTCGTTTGAAGCGGAGCAGGCAATCTTTGGCGGCAATATCGCCGTCTACCGCGATCTCGTCCCACCGCTCGGCGTGACCGACATAGTTGATGGGAACATCGTAATGCTGGCTCCAGAAGAACGGCACGGCCTCGAATTTCTCACGATGGCCGAGCATGTTGAGCGCGGCAGCTTGCCCCTGCCTCTCTGCAACCACCCAGTGCTCGACCCGAATGTTCTCGCCACTATGAGGATCTGGCCACCGCGCAATGTCGCCGGCGGCGAATATGTCTGGTGCGCTCGTCTCCAGAAAGGCGTTCACGAGCACCCCGCGGTCAAGGATGAGCCCGGCCTTTTCCGCGAGGCCGATCCGCGGTCGCACGCCTATGCCGGCGACGACAAAGTCGGCTGCTAACGTGCCACCGCTGCTGAGCTTCACCTTTCTGCCATCGATGCTGCTCGCCGTGTCCTGAAGATGGAAAACAACCCCGTTCTCCTCATGGATAGTGCGGATGAAGTCACCCATTTGCGGACCCAGGACCCGCTCCATGGGCCGCTCATCCGGCGCCACGACATGAACTTCGATTTTGCGCGAGCGCAGGGCCGCAGCTACTTCCAGCCCAATGAAACTGGCACCAATCACGACAGCGATATGCGCCGTGGTGGCTCGCTCAATGATCGCCTTGCAATCTGCGAACGAGCGCAGTGCATAGACATGCGGCTGGTCTGCCCCGGGTAGGGTCAAGCGAACCGGTTCGGCCCCAGTCGCAAGAAGCAGCTTGTCGTAAGGAGTCGAGGTCCCGTCCGCGAGCACAACCTCGCGAGAACGTACGTCGATCCGAGCGACATTCGCATTAAGACGCAGGTCGATATTATTCTTTGAGTAGAAGCTTTCGCCACGCAACGGAATCCAGTCCTCCGGTGCCTTGCCGGCGAGGTAGTCCTTGGAAAGATTGGGCCGATCAACCGGCGGTGCTTCATCATTGCTGAGCATGACGATGCTGCCTTGATAGTGTTCGCGCCGCAACATTTCGGCCGCCGAGAAACCGGCTGCGCCGCCGCCGACGATGACGATCTTCTCCGGAACGGGGTCGGAGCCTTCAACGCGCGGCTTGGGGGCCGTCCGCTTGCGCTTCTCGCCCACGAATATCCGATCATCGCGTTGTTCCACCAACCAGCACGCGAGTGGCCTGAAGGCAGGCGTTCGCAAGGCTTCGCCTGTACGCAAATCAAAGCACGCGTGATGCCACGGACACCGGACGGAGTCTTCCACCACAAGGCCGTCGACGAGCGGCCCGCCGTAATGCGTGCAAGTCGCCCCGACGGCGAAGATCTCGGCCCCGCGGCGCACCAGCAGCACCTGCTCATTGCCGCAATGGCCGACCAGCTTTCCACCGTCGGGAAGATCGGCGAACGCGATGCCCTGGACCAGGTCTGGTCCGATTACCTCGGTAGGGTGCACAGCCATTTTCTTCTCCTTGGCGATTTCGAGAAAATCGCATCCAGGGGAGCGGCGACAGGCACATCAGCCTCTCAGCGCACAAAGCCAGCGCGTCTTCGAATTCTCGATTTCGCTTTCGCCCGACTAGAGCGAAACTCGCGCCCCACGGCTCAATTTCCCGCCATTCCCGACATCATGCAAACGAATTTAATCTGCAATTGAGTGCAAGTTTTATGATAGCTCTCTGCATGCCCTCGCCCGGGCAATTACAGGATCGTTTGCCCCGCCTTCTCCCAGTCGGCAAGAAAGGACTCGAGGCCCTTGTCGGTGAGCGGGTGTTTGGCGAGGTTTCTGAGTACTGCGGGCGGTACGGTTGCGATATCGGCGCCCGCCATTGCCGCCAGTTTGACATGCAGAGGCGTGCGAATAGAGGACGCCAGGATTTCAGTCGTGAACGCTTGATCGTTGTCATAGATCGTGCGGATTTCTCGGATCACCTCCATGCCATCCAGACCGAGATCGTCAAGTCTGCCGACGAATGGTGAAATGAAGGTCGCGCCTGCCTTTGCCGCGAGCAGTGCCTGGTTGGCCGAAAAGCACAGGGTGACATTGACCTTGTGTCCGAGCTGACTGAGCGCCCGGCAAGCCCTGAATCCATCCCAGGTGGACGGCACCTTGACAGCCACATTGGTCGCAATGCCGGCCAAGCGCTGTCCCTCGGCGACCATACCGTCAAAGTCGATGGCCGTGACTTCCGCTGAAACCGGGCCCTCGATCGTCTGGCCAATCTCCTGGATCACATCTCTGATCGGTCGGCCAGTCTTTGCGATAAGGGACGGGTTTGTGGTTACCCCGTCGAGAATTCCAGCGGCAGCAAGCTCTCGAATTTCAGATATATCGGCGGTATCGACAAAGAATTTCATTGTCTTTCTCCTCAACTGAGCCCGCCCATCGATGATTGGATGAATTTTCCTTGGTTTGGTTCCGGGAGACGGGTTTGTTGTCGCTGTCGAGACCGCACGCCTACGTCTTTGGCAACGGAGGAGCGATGCGGCGTCTTCATCGCTGTCTCAGCAAAAGCTCTCTAAGGACGACGGCATCGTTGTGGGTCTCGTCATGAGCCGAGTAGACGAGTGTGACGGTGCCCTCCCGTATCATCTCGCGCAGCCGGTCAAGCTCACCGCGATGCTCCTGGATTTCCGCCGCATACCGCCGGCGGAATTCCGACCAGCGGGCTGGATCGTGTCCGAACCATTTCCGAAGCTCGGTGCTTGGCGCGAGGTCCTTCACCCAATGGTCGATGGCCGCTTCGGTCTTCTTGACCCCACGCGGCCAAAGCCGGTCAATCAATACGCGCTTGCCATCGCCGGCAGCAGGCCTCTCATATGCCCTCTTCAATCTTACTCTCTCGTTGAAGATTTCTTCGCTCATCGAGATCCTGTCCCGTCCATGTCTGTGTCGTTGACGGCATCGAGAAGGCTGGCGAATTTGCTCCTCAGGATTTCTTCGTCGACCGCATCCGACACGAATACGAAGATGTCGCCGCGATATCGCTCGATCCAGTGATGGCCGGCGCCGCGGCTACGCAGGTAGCTGCCGATCTGTTTGATCGTGGAATCCCCCAGACCCTTGTGCAGGAGAAATTTCATCAAGGTTGCACTTTGCCCAGGGACAGCTTCCCGTCTGGTCAGGGGCCGACCTTCTGGCCCCGAGCGTTGAACTGTTTCAGATAGGCGATGACGTCGGCGATCTCCTGGTCCTTGCTGAGACCGGCAAACGCCATCTTTGTGCCGGGCACCAGTTTGCGCGGCGCCCTGAGATAGGTCGTCAGCGTCGGTTCATCCCAGGTCAGACCCGAATTCTTGTTCGCCGAGGAATAGCTGTAATCGGGATACTCACCGGCCGTTCGGCCGACCACGCCATTCAAGGCCGGGCCCACTCCGTTCTTTGCCTCAAGGCCGACCTTGTGGCAGGCCATGCATCTCTTGAAGACGACGGCGCCGGCTTCGGCATTGCCGGAAGATGTGTCCTGCGCATGGGCCGAACCGACTGCAGTGAGAATCGCGGTTGCCAATCCAGGCATGGTCCATTTCATGTTTGCTGCTTTCAACGAGCACGGGTTGGTTCTGGCCGAACTGGCCGGGGCAATATGGTACGAAACATCCCTGGAGTCCCGGATCCGGATCCAAACCGCCGGATCCGCATCCGATTGATGTCGCCTCAGGAGGGAACAAGTGGGCCGGGACTCTTCAGATACTGGTTCTTGATCGCATCCACCGCCCAGTAGGCAAGAGCGCCTACGGGTCCGGTCGGGTTCTTCCCCGCGTTCTGGGGAAACACGCAAGCGCCGGTGACGAACACGTTCGGGACATCCCAGACCTGAAGGTATTTGTTCAGAACACTGGTGCTCGGGTCGGCTCCGAAGACTGCCCCGCCTGTGTTGTGTGTGCTCTGGTAAGGCACGATCGAATAAGGCACCGGGGGAATGCTCCGATCGACCTTGGTCGCACCCATCTCCTTGGCGATCGTCACGCAGATGTCGGCCTGAGCGTTCATCTGCTTTACCTCGTTGTCCTGGAAATCGAACGTCATCCTCATCAGCGGACGTCCGAAAACGTCGGTGTAGGTCGGATCGAGGCTCAAATAGTTCTGCCGGTACGCCATTACCGCGCCTTGGTTGCCAATGCTGGCCGCGTGGTCATAATTGTCGACCACTGCCTCCTTCCAGTCGGAGCCCCAGCGCGGCGTGCCCCGCGGCGTGGGATGCGACTGGATCGGCCTGGCGCCCGAGTTGCTGCAGCTGATGCCGCCGCCACCGATGTAGCCGGCCTTCTCGAAATCGTAGTTGTCGCCGTTGAAATCATCCATGCAGGTGCCGAGCGCGCCGGCCCCCATGAAGCGATTCAGGATGGTTTCTTTGTCGAAGAAGGCGGTAGCCCCGCCACCGCACTGATAGGCATAGTTGCGGCCGACCACGCCCTTGCCCGTTGCCGGATCATAAGGCACGCCAATGCCCGATTGCAGCAGCAGGTTGACGTTGCCGAGCGCATAGGCCGACAGGATGATGAGGTCGGCAGGCTGTTCGAACTCCCGCCCTCGTGCGTCGAGATAGGTGACGCTGACTGCCTTCTTGCGGGTCGAGTCGAGATTGACCTTCAGCACGATCGAGTTGGTGCGCAACTCGAAATTGGGGTTCTCCAGCGCCAGCGGAATGACGGTGAAATGCGGGCTCGCCTTGGCATTCGCCTCGCAGCCGAAGCGCTCGCAGAAGCCACAATAGTGACACTGGCCGAAGGCCACGCCATCGGGATTGACATAGTCCCGCGACGCGTTTGAGGAAGGATTGGGGAAAGGGTGATAGCCAAGATTGCGGGCCGCTTTCTCGAACATCAGCATGCTTTGCGCCGCAATCATCGGCGGATTGGGGTACTCGTCCTTTCGCGATCCCTCGAAGATGTTGCCGCCGTCGATCTTCCGACCGTTGATGTTGCCGGCCTTGCCGGAGGTGCCGCAGGTCTTTTCGAACTTGTCGTAATAGGGCTCGAGATCATCATAGGTGATCGGCCAGTCCTGCAGCTGCATATCTGAAGGGATGATCTTTTCGCCGTATTTTTCGATCGTGCGGGCGCGCGCCTGATGATCCCATTCGAGCCAGCGCCAGGTGACGCCGTTCCAGTGCACGCCGGCGCCGCCAACGCCCTGGCCGGGCAGGAACGAGCCGAGCTGGCGCATCGGCAGCGCCGTTTGCGCTTCACCATTGCGGAAGGTGATGGTTTCCCGCCGCACGTTCTGCATGAGGTCGTGTCGGGCGGCGTAGCGCAGTTCGTCATGGATCTGCGGGTCGATGAAGTCCGGATTGGTGTCACGCGGGCCTCCCCTTTCTAGAGCGACGATTTTCAGCTTGGTCGATGCAAGCTCCTTGGCAATGATGCCGCCCGTCCAGCCAAGACCGACAATCAGGACATCGACTGCGTTGAGTTTGGTAGCCATGCTACAGTCTCCTTCGTCTTCTTTCGTCGATTAAACGAGATCCTGAATTCCCTTCGGTTCAGCCGCATAGGCCTTGTTCCGAAATGGTTCTATCTTGTCCATGTACATGGCGTCGGCGCCTGGGAAACCGATCATCTTCCAGGCCGCCCTGTCCTTGTTTCCGCCATACATCGGGTCAGCGAAATAACCCTCGATCGTGACCTGAAGCAGAAGCCCGAAGAAGGTGGCGGTCGGCACTGTTGGAAGATCGATCTTCTTGGTGTCGAGATCGGCCATCACCGCGGCGCGATCTTTTGCCGAAAGGCCCTCGAAGGTGTTCTTGTGGTTTTTCTGCACTTAGGCGCTGACGTCGGCGATGCCGGCCCGGATCAGTTCCGATGGCGTCATCGGCAATTGATAACCTTGCTCGCGCGTACCTTCCCCAAATGGCCCTTCCAGATACAGCCGGTCGCCCTTGCCGTACCCGCCGGCCATTTGTCTATCGATGTAGATCGCAACGCCGAGTTCCTTGGCGCCGGGGCCTGTTGAATCGCTCGGAATCAGTGTGTCGACCGCGGCCTCGATGAAGGCGGACTCGTCGACATTGAAGAATTCATAAGCCGAGCCGCCTGCATCGGATTTCGAGGCGTCGCTTGTGTGATGATGCGGCTGTCCGGTCGCCGCGGCCATCATTTCGGTCGCCGATGCGGACCCACCCAGCGGCAGGGTACTCGCCGCCGCTCCTGCCGCACCGAAGAGCTTCAGAAAGTCGCGACGCCCCACGTCTTCTTGGTTCTTGTCTTTCGCCGACATGATTTCTCCTGTGACGCTGCTGGCAAAACGATGGGTCAGGATGGAGAGAGCTTGCGCCCGCTCCAACCGGCGCTGCGCAGCATCCAGCGCTAGGCTTGGTGGAATTCTTCGAGGTAATACTCAAACTAACTATGTGGCAAACGAAATTGATTGACATTTAAATGCAAATTTTATGCTATATCCGTGATGGACATCGAACTCGCCCGCACCTTTATCGAGATCGTATCGACCGGCAGTTTCATTCGGGCCTCCGAGCGCTTGAATGTTGCGCAGACGACGGTAAGCGCACGAATCCGCAACCTCGAGCATCAACTGGGCCGGGCCCTTTTTGTCCGCCACAAAGGCGGAGCTTCGCTGACCCCGGCCGGCGAGCAATTTCTGCGCCACGCCCCGATGTTCATCCAACTATGGCAACGTACACTTCACCAGGTTGCCGTGCCGCCGGGACGCCGGGCTGTTCTGACGGTGGGCAGCGAAGTCAGCCTTGCGCAACCTCTGCTGCTTGATTGGGTCCGATGGATGCGCGGCTCGCTTCAGGATATTGCGCTTCGAGTGCACGTTGATGTGCCGCAGGATTTGATCAATCAGGTCGCGTCGGGAATGGTCGACTTAGCCATCATGTACGCGCCCCCGCACAGACCGGGTTTGAAGATCGATCTGCTTCTGGAAGAAAAACTTGTTCTCGTGACTACCAATTCCGAAGCACGCCTCCTGGACGAATCCGACTATGTTTACATGGATTGGGGGCCGGATTTTGGGCTTCACCACGGGATGAATTTCCCAAGCGCTGCGCCGGATCTTTCTTTCGATCTCGGTCCGCTCGCACTGAACTATGTTCTAGCGACCGGCGGCTCCGGATATTTCAGGATGAGTTCTGTGCAGCCTCACATAGAAGCCGGCCGGCTGCATCTTGTGCCTGAGATGCCGCAGTTCTCGTATCCGGTCTATGCGGTGCAATCGGCAAGTGCGGACGAGAGCGTAGTTGGTCCAGCGCTGACGGGATTGCATTCCGTCGCAAGCGGCGACATCAAATTGTGAGAGTTCTCGTGGGACGTCTAAATGTCCGACGGGACTGACGGGAACAGAAGGTCGACCGTTGTTCCAATCCCTCGTTCGCTCTTTATCCGGATCCGACCACCAACCATCTGGGTCAGTGCCTGCACTTGTGGCATCCCTATCCCGGTACCCTTCTCACCCTTCGTCGTGAAGAATGGATCAAACACCTTCCGCAAGACTTCAGGAGCCATGCCGCAACCGTGGTCTTTGACGCGAACGCATGCGTAGGTTCCAGGGCCGGGCGGGTCAGGTGTCGCGGTTGTCTGCACCAATCGTTCGGTGATGACGCGGATCTCCCCGCCACTTGGCATCGCATCTCGTGCGTTCATGACGAGATTAAGCACTGTGCTGTCGAAAAGTGCGTGATCGATCAAACAGTCTGGGACACCGGAACCAAGCTCCAGCCTGACGCGGACATCGGCTCCCGCGCCATACCTCAGGAAAGGCTCGAAAGACGTGAGGAACTCATTCAAATTGCCAGCGTGGATATCGAGTTCCTGATGCTTCGCGAAGGTCAATAGCTGTGACGTTAGCTCGATCCCTCGATCGATTCCTTCCCGCGCTGCCGCAATGTAGGCACGAACCCTTTCGGGCTCGTCGGCTCTTCGCTCAGCGAGCCCGAGCCCGGATTCTATTACTGCCAGGAGGTTTCTGAAGTCATGGGCAATGCCGCCAGTCATCTCGCCCAAGGCGGCAAGCCGGTGCGTTGCACGCTCGCGTTGCTCGGCAGCAGTTCGGGCATCGAGAGGCGCGTCCGGTACTTGGGTGCGCGCGTCGCGTCCGGCCTGAGATGATGGTTGAGTTTCACACGCAAACACGCAGCCTGTCATGAAAGTCCCCTCACTCACGACACCCAAGGAGCTCTCGCCCCGTTTGGCATCTTCGGTCGCTTTTGTTGCGGAGGGCCGCGCCTTTCATGCGCATGATCTAAGCGCGCCGGACGACCCTTTTCGTCATGATGTCTTCGACAGTCGGGAATGCCTTTAGGGCCTCCTCCGGTAGGTCGCCATTTGCTCCGACCATTTCAGCCCAGCCATGTGCCTCTGGTTCGCCGACGATAACACGGCCGACCATTCCAGCATGCTCATGCGGGATACAGTAATAGTCGTAGACCCCCCGCTCGGTGAAGGTAATCGAAAAGCTTTCCTTGGGCAGGAGGTAGTCGGAATCCCACGATTTTGCCGTCTTGGGCATGCGAAGCGGTCGCCCGAAGTTTGCCGGATTGTACGCCGTCGTCGTGTGCGAATTGCCAGGATTGAGGTTGGTCCATCGGACCGTCTGCCCTGGCTTGATCAGAATGCCGATCGGGTCGAACCAGACTTGCGAACCGTCGTCGCGCCCTTGCATCCGGATTTGGATCGCCTCGCCGGCCCATACTGCCACAGAAGAGAGCGAGAGGGGGGGGGCCCCGCCCCCGCCCCCCGGTTAGTATCTCACGACGCGTGAGTGTCATTTGGCGACCTGGGCCTCGTCAGCGGCCGAGACATGCCACAGCACGACGTGGACATGCGGCTCTTCGACTCCCGGATGGCCGGCATTGTAGTAGACATCGACATGGTCGACATTGCCTCCGGGTGAAGCGAGATCGTCAAAACGCTTGTCTGGATTGAGGTCCTTGGTCGGCAGCATATAAATCGTGCTGACAAGCTTACCGTCGTGGTCATAGGCAAGGAATGGTCCGGCCGGCAATGTCGTCGGATCGACGAAGAGTTGGCCCATGCCCGGCAGGAAGTCGAGCAGCTTCACAAGCTTGCTGACCTGCTGGTAGGGCGCGGCTGGCGGAGATTTGGTAACCTCATCCGCCGCCATGGCGCAAAGCGAACTCCCCGTCGTCAGGGCAACTGCGAGGACGAGTTTCTTCATCACGGATCTCCTTGTTGAAATAAAGCCGCGCTGGCCGAAGATCTGGAAGGCCGTTTTGAAAAAGCGATTTCCATTTTCGACACGACCTGTTCGCGCCCGCCCAGCAAGCAGCAGACTGTTTCGCTCGTCAAACGAAATTAACTGGCATTTCAATGCATTATTTCTGCTGCTCGGGTGCGCACTGTTTGCTTGATTTCGAAAAAAACCTTCACTACCTCTGAATTGCCATGAATATTTTCAGCCTCGATTTCCGGCGGGAGCCGAAGCGCTTAAAAACGGGCCTTTAGCCCGGACGCGAGAAGGCCCTGGCTTCGCGTCCGGGGGTAGCCAGGATTTCCACTTATCCCGCGGTGCATTCTGCCTGCCTAAGCAGTGCGGCTGCACTCCCATTTTGCGATTCCGGTTGGGATCGACATTGAGGTTGACCCCGATGATCTGCCCCATCCTGTCAGAAGAAGACATTTCGCTTGATCTTGTGACAAAGGGAAAGCAGTCAGCCCTGTCAAAAATTGCGATCAGGATTGCGCGAAGGACCGGGCTGGACGAGCAGATGGTTCTTCGTGGCCTTTTCGACCGCGAGTATCGCGGCTCGACGGGCTTAGGTCGTGGGGTCGCGATCCCTCACGCTCTACTTGGCACAATCTCTTCGCCTGCCGCGTCTTTGACACGTCTGGCCAAGCCCATCGATTTCGACGGCCCCGACGACGATCCTGTTGATCTCATTTACACGGTACTCTGGCCGCGCTCTGCCACTTCCGCCTTCCTCCCTGCCCTTTCGCAAATTTGTCGTCTCCTCCAGGCATCTCAGGTTCGGGAGCGACTCCGATCGGCACGCTCATCCGATGAGGCGTTGGCCTTTCTCGAAAATGGGTCACATCGGAGAATTTCCGCCAATTTGCCTACTGCCCGGGTCGGGCCTAGCGTGATGATGTCCACGCAGTTCAGCAATGCCCAGGTCGGACAGGCCTACCTTTGGTCCGAACCCTCCGTCGGAGAATAACATAGATTGACAATCTATCTTTTATAGAGGATGCCTCAAGGAGCGAACCCAACGGCTTGAACCGGCTTGCACGGGAGAAAAGCAGGAGCTGCAGATGAGCGAGGATGGTCGAAGCACGAGAACGATCGTAGTCGATGGCGTTCCGCTGCCGGACCTGCTCGACGAGACAATGATCCGCGGCGTGGTGCATGGTTTTTATGATGAAATTCATCGCGATGACCTTCTCGGCCCCATTTTCCACGATCAGATCGAGCCGGACCGATGGCCACAGCATCTTGCGAAGATGTGCGACTTCTGGTCTGCGACGTTACTTCGAACGTCCCGATATGAAGGCCGGCCACTGCCACCACATCTGGCCATAGCCGGCCTCGGCTCGGCGCATTTCCGTCGCTGGCTACAGTTGTTTCGCACAACGGTGCGCCGCATCTGCCCGCCCGAGGTGGCAGCGCTTTTTATGGAGCGCGCTCTGCGCATCGCTCACAGTTTCCGTCTCGCGATCGCCTTCAATCGCGGCGAGACCACGATCGGCATCGAACCCATCGTTGAGAAGGACCTGTGATGCAGGATTGGTTTGTGAGGGTTTCCACAAACGCGCAGCGATCGACGGAAGGAGACATCCATGCGGCTTACAGCTTTCTCGGACTATGCATTGCGGCTGCTGATGTACACGGCCTCTGCCGGTGGCCGGGTCATAACGATCGAGGAAGCTGCGCGTAGCTTTACCGTGTCGAAGACGCATCTCAACAAGGTCGCCAACACGCTGACCCGCAGCGGCTATCTGAAGGCGATCCGTGGCCGTTCCGGTGGTCTCGTTCTGGGGCGCCGGCCCGAGTTGATCCGGATCGGCGATGTCGTGCGATTGACCGAGCCGGATTTCGCACTGGTTGAGTGTTTCTCCACTGCAAACCAGTGCATATTGACCGGCTCTTGCAAGCTTTCAAGCATGTTTGGCGAAGCGATAGCATCCTTTCAGAACACTCTTGACCGCTATACGCTGGCCGACATCACACTGATGCCGGAAGACTTCATTGGCGGTCCAATACTATCGGTGCGCACCGGGGTGGCACGCAACGGGGCGTAGTATTACGTGGTTTCTAGGCTTGCTGCTTTACTCGGATGGAGATGAGTCATGGCCGAATCAAAGAAGAACGACAAGCCGCTAACGAAGGAGATTGATTCTGGTATCGACCCCGACAACAGTCTAATGCCAATGCTTATCGGTGGGCTTGTCCTGATAGTCCTCGGCGCGATCATCGTTATGATGTTTGTCTAGTTTCGCAACGACGGCGTGTGGTGCTGTCGAAAACGTTTATGCCTGCAGGCTAAGCGCCCACATGCGAGTTTTGTTGAACGATCAAGTGCGACACTCTCGTGATAGTTCTCGCCAGCGGTAGAGCAGTAAGGAATCCCTGGCGCTATCGAATGTTCCTCATCCCTGCCAACTTGAGCTTCTCGACGCACCGCGAGCAACGAAACGCGGCCGCCCTGTCGGTCGAAACCCATGAGCAGCAGCAGGGCCGTATGGGCTTGCTCCATTTAGCCCCCCGAAATGCCAAGCTTGAAAGGTAGAGCAATTTCGGCTTCTGTCGCTCCTTATGGACTACAATGAAGCGTTCTTTACTTGCGATGCTGGTGGGAGTTACGATCTTTACTGCTGACCCCCGAGCAGCAGTGGATCCCAGGTACAAGGCAGAACAGAGCGCCCTGATTAAATGCAATCTGTTGTGGTCGGCAAAGCTATCAGTTCAGCCCGGCGATCCGTACTCGTTAGCCAGAAAGGCGCAGCAATATGCCGGCGATAGTTACGAGCCAAAACTGCCGCGCCGATGAGCGCTCACAGCCCCAGTCCCCGCTTTCTGCCGAAGCTCCAGTCGATACCGCCGCTGCTTTGCACGAACCCGCTGATGTGCTGGCCGATGCGCTTGTCGAGCATCGGCTGCCAGGGCATCAGTTGAAACCCGAGCCCGTCGTCCAACATGGCGAAGCGCCCGCTGGCAAGACCGACCGAGCCAAGCAGCGTGCCGCCGACATGATCACCGGGCTGCACGGGCGTGAAGATGAGGCCACGCGCAGCGGCCATCTCCTTGCCGACCCGCGTGACCTCCTGGCGCTCCAGCGTAGCAATAAGGTCGCGCGCGAAGGTAATGGTCCCGCTCCCCGCGTCGCGTTCGGCATGGGCCATCCCGACGAGCTGGGCAGCCCGTTTGTCGAGCGCGTTATCGACGTCGAGACCAAAGCCTGACCGGACCAGCGGCACAGGGCTTTTGGCCGTAAGCTCCTGGTCGAGCCAGGTGGCGCCATCGCTGCCGACCTGCGCGTCAAGATCGAGGGTCGAGAGCACGCGGACGGAGAAGTCCTTGCCGCGGTCGCGGGCATCGTAGGCGATGCCGCGCTCGGACAGGTCTTTTGGAATGCGCCAGTGGTCTTCGTCGATGCGTTCGACGTGGCCGGCGCGGCGTAGCGCTTCGAGACGACGGACATGGAAACGGACGAAGGCGTCCGGATCCTCGCCCTGCTCCAAAAAAGTCTCGCGGATAGCCTCCAGGTGCTGGCTCGGCCGATAGATGCCATCCTCATTCGCTACGCTGCTGATGTTGCGGTCAGCCGCACGCGGCTCTTCCTTCGGCTGGATCGGATCGAGCGCCAGGATATGGCCGCGCTGAATGTCTTCGAGTTTTGCCGCATCCGCCGTCTCGACATAGTGCGTGCGCCCATCGATGCCATCGATGACGAGCGACAGCCTGTCGCTCATCTCGTCGCCGGCAAGACCCTTGGCGAGCACGCGGCCGACGACCGGTTCGGTGATTGTCCGCCTGTGCATGACATATTGCGCCGCACCCCGCTCGTGGGCGAGGCCGTGCTCCTCGAGCGCCCGGTGCATGGTCTTGATGATGTCGTTGCGTTCGCCAAGCGCCCGCAGCGTGCTTTCGGTCCTGTCGGAGACGACCCACCGGCCGGGCTCGATCTCGCTCGCCAGGCCGAAGCGCTCCAGCCTCTTTGCCCGATCGATCAGCAGGTAGCGGTTGCTGGAAATGGTGTAGCTGTCGCTGGCCTTGGGACGCAGATCGACAACATCGTGTTCCTGCTGTTCGGCGACCAGCATGCGGTCGAGTCGGGTCAGCCGTTCGGCGTCGACTTCGTTGGCCAGCTTGCGGGCGACCTCGAGCTCGCTTTGTAGCCCGAGTTCCCGTTCCACCAGTTCGCCTGCCCGGTGGCGGATGCCGTGGGCGATGTAGTCGCCGGCGATGTTCAGGATCTTGCCGTCATCGGTGACGCCGCGCACCAGGATATGGGTGTGCGGATGACCGGTGTTGTGGTGGTCGACGGCGATCCAGTCGAGGCGCGTGTTAAGGTCGGTTTCCATCTGCTGCATGAGATCGCGAGTGAAGGAGCGGAGGTCCTTCATGTCTGCGGCATCCTCCGGTGCGACGATGAAGCGGAACTGATGCCGGTCGCCGCGGCCGCGCTCGACAAATGCTCTGCCGTCGGCCTCGTCGTCGACGGCAGAGTACACCCTGCCCTTCTCGCCGTCCCTGGTGACGCCGTCGCGCTGGAGATAGCGCAGATGCGCATCGACGGCCTTGCTGGTCGTCACGAACTTTTGGCCGCGCGTACTCCCCTTGCCTCGTCCCGGCAGCTTGACGACACGCCCCTTCACCACGACGCGGCGGGCGCGAAAGCGGATGCCGTTGCCGTCCTGCTTCCACCCGCCACGATCCTTCGGTAACGCTGCTGCCAGCTTGCCGCCGCGGCCGCGGGCGTTGAAGCGGCCACTCCCCTTCCCGGCACCGCTGCTTGCGCCGAGGCGATTGGGATTGCCGCCCTGCTTGCGGATGGCGATCTCGACCTGACGCACAAAGGGCAGCGTCCGCGAATTGAGCGGCGCGCCGCCATGCCGCGTCCGGCCGGTGCGAACCTGGAATCTGTCGCTGTCACGATCTGCCATGACGACAGCATCGGGAGTCAGATTTTGCGCTTCAAGATGGCCGGCGCGCAGAGCGTGCTACGGCGCGCAAAGACTTGCTGTGGCGTAGAATGGCCGATTGCACATCGCTGCGGCACGACAGTTTTACTTTTTAGATCAACAGCATAGCCATAGCCCGTGAGCCCCGCACCTCGCGTCATTTCTGCGTTGCGTCGGCACGCGCCGGAAAAACAATGTGCAGACAAGCACTTAGAGCGAAGCGAGGGCGAGCGCCAGCTCGCTTTATCTTGCTGTCCTAATCCACCCTCCGTAAGCGCCCGGTCCCTGCACCTACTCGGCTAGTGCAATTGAGCTTCATGTGGGTTTCCTTCGTCATGTGGAGGATCTCCGATGGCGGCTCGCCGCTCCTGGCCAAGGCCAACGGTCCTTACTGGTCGTCGCACGTCGCGAGCTGGTACCGCGGCAACCAGGCTGCACAGGAATACTGTCTCCGGGGCGATCTTTCGATCACCACATTCGAGCTGTGGATGCGCCATCTGGTGAGCGCGGATGACCTGCGCAAACGTGCGGAAAAGCTGCAGGGAATTTGCACCGGAAGAAGGCAGCACGTTTGCGCAAGAAGGTGCCACCGAAGCGGCTCAAAAGGCCTCCACGCTATCGCTACAGCAGGCGCACGGACAGCGGCCCAATCGCTCTGCGGGCATTCTGGAGCATGCATTCGAGGTGATGAACTGGAGCGGCATGGGGCATGCCGAACATACTGCGGCGCTCGTCCTGTCGCCGCATGCGTTGCGGATCTGGCGGGATCGCCTAAATAATCCGGCGACGAAATGGACTGGCGATCCCTGCTTCATCTGAGTGCCCGAGCCCAATCAAGCAGCGCTGCTAATTGCGCGCGACGCAAATACCGCTTGACGCCGGACGCGGTCGACGGGCGATCGAACCGGCGCCGCTTCAGCGACAACCAGAAGCGGGCGATCGTGCAGGAGACGGAGAAGCCCGGCGTCGCCGTGGCGCAGGTCTGTCGCCGCCATGGCGTCGCCACCAGCATGGTGTTCCGCTGGCGGGTCGAGTTCGGCCTGACCGCTCGCAAGGCGCCGCAACTGACAACGGTGGTGCTTGCCGATGGCGCAGCAAAAGAGCTCCCGCGCTCGGGGCCTTGCGCTATCTGGTGCAGCCGCCCGACGGCATGGTGGCGATTGAGCTGGCTGATGGACGGCGCGTGTTTGCACCGGCCGGCAGTACTCCGGCTGCGGTAAAGCGGCAGCTCACTGGGAAGGAGAAGGCGTCATGATCGTCGTTCCGGCCGGCGTGAAAGTGCACCTGGCGCTCGGTCACACCGACATGCGAAAGGGGCTCGATGGCCTCGCCACGCTGATCCAGGAACATCCGAAGAAGGACCCGTTCTCGGGACATCTGTTCGTGTTCCGCGGCAGGAATGCGTCGCTCCTGAAGATCCTGTTCTGGGACGGAACGGGCTTTGTCTGTTCAGTAAGTGCATCGACCGCGGCAACTTTTGGTGGCGGCGTCTGGCCGAGCCAGGTGGGTCGGTGATGCTGTCGCCAGCACAACTCGCGATGCTCATCGAAGGGATAGACGCACGCCGGAACGCTTCTGGCGACCGCTTTTGGCCGGCTGAAAAGCGTAGCAAAATCGCACCAAATCGAGCGAAGTTGCTTCTTCGAATCAACCGATTCGGGTAGATTCGGACATGCTGCTCGACCTCGACAATCTGCCCAGTGAACCGGCTCTTCTGCAGCATCTTGTGCGTGACATAGCGACGGTTGTCGAGCACCGCGAGGGTGAGATCGAGCGCCTTAAATCCATCATAAAGCAGCTGCAGCGCGCGCAGTTCGGCCGCCGTTCCGAGCGGCTCGATCCTGATCAACTGGCGCTCGGACTGGAAGAGCCCGACGGTGATCTCGCCTGCGAAGAGGAGCGCCGTCCGCGTGCAGATCGAACAGCCGTCCCGCCGCAAGCCGCTGCCCCATCATCTGCCGCGCGAGGAGGTCCTGGTCGATGTCGACGGGACCGTCTGCGCCGGCTGCGGTGGCGCGCTGAATCTTATCCGCGAAAGCGTGAGCGAGATGCTGGACTGGGTGCCAGCGCAGCTGCGCGTGATCCGCACCACGCGCCCCAAATACGCCTGCCGGCCCTGCGAGAAGGTGGTGCAGGCGCCGGCTGCGGAGCGGCGGGTTGGCGACGCCGGCGCTGCTCGCGCAGGTGCTGGTCAGCAAATATTCCGATCACACGCCGCTCTATCGGCAGTCGCAGATCTTCGCAGGAACGGTGTTGATCTTCCACGTTCGACGCTCGCCGGCTGGGTTGGCGGCTCCTGCTGGTGGCTGGAAGCCCCGCACGAGCGACTGGCGAAAAACGTCTTCGCCTCCGATCATCTTTTTGCCTATGACACACCGGTTCCGGTGCTCGATCCAGGCCGTGGCCGCACCAAGACGGGACCGCTGTGGGTGTAAGCCCGCGAGCAACACCCCTGGGGCGGACCGGAGCCGCCCGCGGCAATCTATCTGTTTGAACCAGACCGCAAGGCCGAACGCCCGGCCTCGCATCTCGAGCACTTCAAGGGCGTGCTGCACGTCGATGGCTATGCCGGCTTCGAGCAACTCACCAGCAAGGGAGATATCGTTCTCGCCGCTTGCTGGAGCCATAGGGCGTGGGCCCCCTCCCGCGCAGAAGGCGAGCGGAAAGTCCGCTTCTCCGACGCGATCAGTAACTTTATCTGCCGGGCAGAACGATGGAAGCGAAGCTTCCCGCTTGATATTTGCAGCGGATGAGGTTTGTTGGCGGAAATAACGAATTGTTTGCCTGATCGGCAATAAACAGCCCATCCGTTTCAACGCGCGCCATTAAACAAGAGGAAAACTCGATGACCGTTTCTGCAGACCAAAACGACCAGGCTGATCTCGTAGCAATTACCGCCGACATCGTTTCCGCCTACGTGTCGAACAATCCGCTGCCGGTCGGCGAGTTGTCGAAGCTGATTGGGGACACCTATGTTGCCTTGCAAGGGATCGGCACGCCTGTCGCTCCGGCCGCAGTCAAGCTGGAGCCGGCGGTATCGATCAAGAAATCAGTGTCACCTGATTTCATCATCTGCCTGGAGGACGGGAAGAAGTTCAAATCCCTGAAGCGACATATCGGAACGCATTACAATCTGACGCCCGACGCGTACCGCCAGAAATGGAACCTGCCGTCCGACTATCCGATGGTGGCGCCAAGCTACGCAGCGACCCGCTCGGCTCTTGCGAAATCAATCGGGCTCGGGCGAAAGGCGACAACGCCGGCAACAGCTGCGGCGGAAAAACCAAAACGAGCTGCTCGCGCGGCGGCAGCGACAGCAACCGCAACGGCAATCAAGTCGCCGGCTAGGAAGGCGCGCAAGGCACTCGTCAAAGCGTAGCGTGCTGCACCTGACAGGAGTGCCAACGAGTGGCGGACCCGAACTTGGCGAAGCCCCGCCGAGCGGCGGGGCTTCGTGTTAGCTCGGATCATTCTGCGGCGCGGCGAGACCATATCAGCGAGAACTCGCCGTCGGTGTCGGTCTCAACCAGGCTCGCATAGATCGGAGCGGGAAAACTTGGATCGTCGAGCTTGACCGAGTGATAGTCGCGGCCCTCACGCGAGGTCTTCTTCCATGCCGCTCCGAATTCGGTGGCTCCGGCAAAGATGCGGAAGTTCGGACCTTTCTCGTTGTCGCCTTCGGCCGGTGTCAAGGTCACCGTCTTGACGTTGAGGTTCAGGGTCTTGACCGAGCCGGAGAAGCCGTTCGCGGTGCGGGAGAATGTGCCGATCGTAGCCATCGTGGTCGTTCCTTCTGTTTTCTCGGGCCGCGCCTATCGCGGTCTCGATGGTGGTCGTGAGACCGGGGACGATCGGACCGCACCCCCAAAGTGGCTGAAACGAAGTGGAAGACGGCGGCGCGAGGCTTTCTCGGGCCGCGAGGAATGGACGCAAACCGGGTCCCCGCCATGCCTGTGTGGTGGGGTGGTACGGCCAGGGGAAGAAAACGAAGCGCCGTCGTTGCGGGAAGACGATCGAGACTGAGCGAAGCGAAGGCGGTCCTTGGTCAGACCCAATCCATCGAGGACGGCATAGGCTCAGGATGAACAGACAGGAGTGAACGCGGGGACGGCGATCAGTCACGCGCTTGCCCATCCGTGGCATGAGCGCGGCGATGACGCGTATGGTTGTGACGCCGCGCGAGGCTCCCGTAGGGAACGAAGAACTCAGGGTCAAACGCTCAAGTGAGTATTCCTACGGTGGAAGCCGGCTGAGCAAGTGATTTTCTGAGCAGTAGCGACTATGTCAGGAATGGGGCCGTGAGCCGACTGTCAGCTTCTAGGCTGAAGTCACCAGCAAATGGACGTTCCGCTGGCGACCTCATTGCGGACCTAAACAGAACAAACGATCTCTATTGGCGGATGGTTCAAAGCCTAGCAGTCTGGCATCGCGTTGCTCGCCAACAGTGACGATCCGACCTCTCCGTCGAGCGCAAAACGCTGGCAGCGCTCGCCGTGGGACTCATCGATTAAGCTCTCGATATGTTTGAAGCCGCGCTTCGCCAATATTCGCAGCGACGCGAAATTGCGCACCGCTGCCTCGGCCGTCACCTGTTCAAGCGCCAGAGTTTCAAAGGCGTAGCGGAGGACTTCGCGCGCCGCCTCGCTGCCCAGTCCCGTGCCCCCAATGCGCACGCGCCAGCACAACTCCCAATGCGGCTGCCTTGGCGTCGGTTGCGCCGAAGGACAGGGTTATCGTCCCGATCGCGTCCGATACTCCTGCTTGGTCTACGGACCACTGGATCGCCTTGCCGTCAGCGAATCGCTGACGCGAACGGGCGAACCACCGTTCGCCTGCCCTTCTGTCGTCACGAACGGGATCGCCGGCAAGGGACGCGGATTCGACATCCATCGCGCGCGCAAACCATGCTGGGATATCCCGTTCGCTCGGCGCCCGAAGCACGAGCCTTGGTGTCGTGAGCTTGGGAAATCGGACTGCTTCCATGGGGCATTTTCGACCTGAGGCGGCGCCAACGCAACGGCCCTGGCAGGCCGCTCCGCTAATCACCAATGACAGCCCCTTGGTAGTGTGCCGTCTTCAGGTCGCAGTCCAATCGCTGAGACCCATTTATCGACCAGCCGGGCATACTGCCGTGTGCTCATCGGCGCCTCGGAGAGCCTTGCGTCCGAAACCAACCATCCAACCACGATCAGCCCGTGAGGCGCGCACGAAACAAGGTGCAGCCGTCCGCCAGGCGCGACCTGGAGATATCCCGGAATCCAGCCTCGGTCATCCACGCGCGATACTGACCTTCAGTGTACGATTCGCCGTGGCGATAGAGGTTCAAGAAGGTGATATTCAGAAAGACACCCTCAGGCGGGCCGAGGCGGTCGTCATCGACGACACCCCACCCCGCAATTGCGATCTCGCCTCCCGGTGTGAGGCAACGCGCCGCGTTCAGGATCGAACTGCGCGCCTGGTCAGGCGGAAGGACCTGGACGACGGCCTTCAGGATCGCCAGATCGTGCCGACCGATCGATGGCGCGACAGTTATGTCCCCCTCTTCGACAACCACGTCATCGGCACCGTATTCTGACAGGATATCTGGCGCGGCCGCTGCGACCGTTGGCAGTTCCATCAATGTCGCCGCAATCTGCGGCTGCCGCTCGCGAAGTCCGACGAGAATGGTCCCGGAGCCCCCGCCGATGTCGATCACCGAAGCGATCGCCGAGAGGTCTATCTCCCGGGCCAGTTGTCGGCCGAAGATCACCCCGCCCGGTGCGAGCATGCGGCTGAAGACCGCCGCCGCTGCGGGCCCTGCTTCAGAAAAGTCGTGCAGCGCGGCCGGCCGGTTCTGTCGCAGCGACTCTGCGGTCAGCAAGTCGGCTCCCCAGAGCTCGCGCAGGAGCGCATGATCGCCGCCGCGATAGGTCGGCTTGGACGCGTCGAGGAAGGCCGATGCTTCGGCTCCGTTGCGAAATTGACCATCCTTGACTTCGAGGAGACCGATGCTGGCGAGCGCGTAGAGGAGCCGCGACAGACGATCGGGCTCGACTTTGAGCGCGGCCCCCAGGCTGTCAGCAGTCACCGCGCTGCCATCGAGCCGGGTGAAGATGCCAAGGTCCAGCCCGGCTCGAAGCGCTAAGGCGGGGGGCACCGCTGCGATCAGCTTGTCGATCCGAGCAGAATCCACCATGTCGCCCCCCTTCCGCGATCCAGGACCGAATTTGAAGCAGCTCCCATAGATTAGAACCTCCGTTCTCCGGAAAGTGAAGACAAAATCATTATTTCGAGCGACCGACACGATGACGTAGCGGATACTCCTGGCAAAGCTGAACGTCAGCTTCTGAGAATGTCTATCGCCGCCTCGAACGGCCGACATAAGCGCAAAGCGGTTATGCGCGGCTTCATCTGCGATTGTTTGCTTCGAGCCAAAAGGGGCGACCACCTATGGTTTGGAGTTCTGCCCAATTTGCGGCCAGACATTCGACAAGCGAAACCTTGTCGAAGTGCTGCATCATCACCTTCCCGAGCATGAGCCGTTCGCGACGGATAGGTGACGGAGGTCGAAGCCGACTCGGTTTTCCGCGAATTGGATAAAAAGTCCCGCCGCACATGCCAAGACGGCGGGATCCGATCAAGTGGCTTGCACCACGCTGGGGGATGCGGGATGGGCCTGCCCGGTGCACGCGGACCGTCAGGGACTTTAGGCGCATCAGCTGCAATGCGTCCACCAACCGACGGTTGGAACGAAATTCGGCCACCGACGGATCGGTCATCCCGGATCGCTGTGGCCTGCAAACCCGTGACAGGGACGCATCCCGGGTGAAAGCCTTTGTTAAAGAAACTAAGGAACGGTGGACGAGGAAGGCGGCAAGGTGACCATCGACGTGAGGCCGCCGGTGACGATCGACCTCGACAAGGCCAGGCTGGTTGAAAATACAGGCCGCCGAAGCGCAAGAGCCCCTGCGGGCCATGCTGGATTAGCTCTTTGTATGTAAAAAAGAGACATTGAACATTTTCCGGCAATCCTGGTTAGGATTGATGCCGCGCTATTTCTTCGACTTGTCCAGCAATGGAGAGACCTTCCCAGACCCTGAAGGTTCAGAGCTTCCGAACCTGGAATCTGCGGAGGACGAGGCAGCAAAAACGCTGCTTGAAATCGCAAGAGAAAAGCTGCCCGATGGCACCTATCACGAGGCTGGCATTCAAGTCCGCGATGAAGCAGGCAACCAGCTAGCCCAGATCGTGGTCAAATTCGAACTGAACCGCATAGTCCGCATCAGACAATGAATCGATGGGAACCTGATCGTCTTCACCTTGGTCACTCGAGCCACTTGTCCGATCACCCGCTCAGAAATTTCCATCAAACATTCTGGTCTACCATTCCAGACGAAATCGCCGAGAGAACAAAGCAGAGGTCAGATGCGGCCTGCAGCTACCTTCGAAAGCTGCTTAGTCTATCATTAAAACGAACGCTGACGGATGAGCAAAAGTTGCTTAGGGGGCTTAAGGGGCGGCAAGGGCGGCAAGGAGTGACCCTTATGCCAAATCACTGGTTCTCCCCTCCGGTTCCTGTCGGGACTGAGTCTCCAAGCATGACGAACCACGTCAACAACGCCGATGCAGCGGCTAAGGAACTCCTGAAGTGGACCAAACGTGGCCCTCAGTGGAATCTCGCGGTGCACGTCTGCGTCGCTGTGCTTGCCGACGAGATGGAGCCTGAGGAGGCCCGCAAGGCATTCCTGGCTGCCGCCAAGGAGCAGGGGATATTAGTCCCTCCATAAGGCGGGCCCGCCACTCGTGAGAAAGCCGGCGGACCCAACAGCGGCTGCATCCACGAAGAATTGACCGCTGCGATTTCTGAACTACCGAGGACCTGCGTTGTTCCACTATCGCGGACTACCACTGGGTTGGTCGGCAGGCTCGTCCCGCCCTACATTTCCCTCATTGCAACCCATTGGTTCGTCCCTCCGGTGTTCGTAAGGACTGAAGCCGGTGATCGGCGTAGCTGCAACAATGCGAGGGCAGCCCTTGAGCAGCTCAAGACGTGGACCCGGCGAGGACCTCGCTGGCACAGGGCTGTGACCCTCTGCCTGTCGGCTGTGGAGGGCGATCCGATTGACCCTCACGTGATCCGAAAGGCATTTGAGGCTGCCGCTAAGGAGGCCAAAATGTACCTCTCCCCTGAGAATTAGGTACACGGTCAAGGGAGCGCGGGTGGATATAGTGGCAGCCGCCGAAGGGCTGCCCGTGCGGTTATGCTGGCTGACATGAACGCGCTCTGGTGACTATCGTCCCACTGAAGGGAAACCATGCTCGGGCTCATTTGTGGCCTGTTTCCTCGGGACGTTCGCCGCAATGGGTCGCGCCTAGGCACGCGCGTCCTATGGCAGCTCGGCCGTGGAAATGCCTCCTTGCAAGCCTTCGGCTCGCCCATGGCGTGCGTGGCATAGATCAGGCAGCGAATAGCGTGGCGCGGCGACGACCAAAGTAATCGGCCCCAAGCGTCGCCACCAAATCGGCGACTTGCAGAACAATGAGTACTGTGATGGCGGTTTTCATGGTCTTCCCCCCGGGCCGGCGCGGCCCCAGATTCAGTGCATCAATCCCACGATATGCCCGCCACCGCCACTGGCACCCCCTACGTATACGCGCGGAGCTATGATTATGGGACGGAAGGCGACCCGAGCAGCAGGACGTGAAGGAAACGAAGGGGGCACGGGGGGCGTAAGTTGAACATCAACCGCGAGCAATCGGCCTTCATGTTCTCCATTGTATGGCTTAGACTCGCCGCATGGGACTATTGACTTTCAGCATCAACGTCACCCTGGACGGCTGCGTCGACCACCAGGAGGGAATTGCCGACGACGAGACGCACGCCTTCTTCACCCGCCTTATGGATGAGGGCGGAGCAATGCTGTGGGGTCGCGTCACCTACGAGATGATGGAGAGCTACTGGCCGGCAGTCGCCCGCGGCGACGAGGAGGCGCCGCCGGCGATACGCGAGTGGGCGGTCAAGCTGGAGGCCAAGCCGAAGTACGTAGTGTCATCGACGCGAAAGGCCTTCCCGTGGACCAACAGCCACCACATCGGCGGCGAACTGCGCACGGGCGTGCAGAGGCTCAAGGACGCGACCCCGGCCGGCGTGCTCCTCGGTAGCGGCAAGCTCGCGACCGAGCTGGACCGGCTGGATCTAATCGACGAGTACAAGCTCCTCGTGCACCCGAGAATCGCGGGCCACGGCCCGACCCTCTACCAAAGCGGGCTGCCCAGCACGCGACGGCTCGAGCTGATCTCGGCCAAGCCGCTCCGCAGCGGCGCGGTCGCCATGCATTACCGGCGCGCGCGCTGACTCGGAGCAGGCTCAACGCGCCCAGCTCGGGGGCTTGCGCGTCGCAGGAGCGCCGCCGATTCACAGTCGGCTTTGGTCGCCTGGCGTCCTGGATGAGAACAGATGCACCCAAGCGCAAGAAGCCCCTGCGGGACATGGTGGACTAGTATGGAAACGGGCCTTTGCTCTCGCAGCAAACATGAGGCACCGCTCCTGTGCCGCGACGGCAGCGCGTAGGCTTTGGCGCCGGCCACTTTCAGCCCCCTCGTTCAAAAGTTGGCTTCCAGCCGCGATTGCGCGCACGCTGCTGGCCTTCGTAGTCAGGAATGCATGTGAAGAACACCGGCCGGCGGTCACGGCCGGCAGCCCTGCAATCTGAGCAAACAAAAGCCCGACTAGGTCGTTACGCATTGAGCCGTGGTCACGGCCGAGCCTGTCACTCAGCGCCGGATATCGAGCCTCGTCGATTTGCAGCACATCGGATGGCCGCAATTGACATAGGCCGTCTCGCGGGCGGCCAGAGTGTCGGCAAGTGTTTTCTGAGGCATGCATGGCGATCTGTTGAAGGTGTCGCCGCACCGAATTTCACTGTCCGGTCTGTCGGCCGGATGCTAGTCGCTTCAGGGCATTTCCACCATGCCGCCTTCACGATGCAGCATGGCGTCGAAAATGACGTCGAAAACGTTCCCGACCTCCTCTTCGATCTCATGTGCCTTGATGCCGCTCTCCTCAGCCGCTTTGAGAGCCTGGTCGGCAAGATCCCTAATGGCGAACGGATCGTTTGACCTTGCGTTAGGCAGATGCTCTGCCATCCATTTGTCGAAGAAGTTGATGCCGCGTGTGCTCATCCAGCCATAAGCTGGCGAATGGGATTAAGTTCCTTCTTCCCGAAAATCCTGCAGCGAGGCGTGCCAAAGGTCCTCCTCGCCCCTGAGACAGGTGTACGCCCTCGGCAAAGTTGCCGCGCAATCCGGGGCAGTCTTCGGTTATGTTTCCCTTTGACCCAACCCGGGTCGCGAGATCGACTGCCCGGAATTCAATGGAACTCCCCGCCCGCCTTGAGACAAACTTGCAAAACTGCGGCTCTTGCGGATGGATGATATGAGGTCGTCGACTCGGTCCACCGGCTCGGCCACCGGCTTTCTCGCATGCGATCGAGCCTCCAGCCGGTTGTCATAAATGCGCTTCAGCAAATCGCAGGCCACTTTGGCGCGCTGCCATGTCCGACCGACAAGTGAGCAGCCTCCTAAGCTTGCCGGGGCATTGTCGACCTCATCCCACACCATCCACGTGCCGGACGGCTCGGGGTGACAACGGAATCTAGATTGATCGTCTTCCATAGACGACTAACGAGAAAGCCACCTCTAGGTTCGATGTAAGGCGATAACGTGGTTAACGTGGCGCCGACCTTTTCTTCTACCCCTGGCTGCTTTCGGCTTTTCTTTGTTCCCGGTCCGCCGAGCGAACTCTTGGTCGGGGTTGCTTCTGACCTGCCACTGAATTTTCATCCGGCTGCAGTTAGAGCCTCGGCGGGTTTTACGCCGTATGGTGCGGGTTGAGCAACGGGTGATCGGCGGAGCTGGTCGGGGTTGCGCAGCCGATCGTCCGTTGCGGTGAGATTGGCGGCATAAGCCG
>NZ_JAMYNE010000048.1:0-27615 GCF_040318915.1 Mesorhizobium sp. M0991 | reverse complement strand
ACGACAAACTGGCAGCCAACTTCCTCGCCATGATCCAACTCGCCTCAATGCGACTGTGGCTTCGCGCTTATGAGTCTACGGCCTAAACTCGAAAGCTAAATAGTACTGGCTCCTTTGCTCTCAATAGGTGTTAGGCCCGATATCGAGGCGAGAAACCGATATCGAGGCGAGAAAAAGGAGAGGACCCAAATGGCTACCGTACTGAACGCCAAGGGTGTTCCACTCGCCTACAGCGGGTCCTCGGTAAAGTGGTATTCGGCGACGAACTCCGGCCCCACACTTTATGGCAGCATCTACAACGACTCAATGTACGCCGACGGCGGCGTCACCGTCACGATGTACGGCGGCAAGGGCGATGACATCTATTATCTGTATTCCTCCAAAAACAAGGCGGTCGAGCTGCCCAACGAGGGTGTCGACACCATCTCGACCTGGATGAGCTATAAGCTGCCAGCGAATTTCGAGAACCTGACGGTCACCGGCGACAAACACTATGCTTTCGGAAACGAGCTAAACAACATCGTTACCGGCGGCTCCGGCCAACAGACGCTCGACGGCTTGCAGGGCGATGACGTTCTCAAGGGCGGACCCGGGGCGGACATTTTCGTCGTGACCCCCGGCAACGGCAGTGACCTGATCCTCGACTTTGGCGCCGACGATACCGTGCGTGTCGGGAGTTACGGCTTCACCTCCTTCGAGGATGTGCACGCCAACATGGTCCAGTCGGGAGCGAACGTCCAACTGAACCTGTCCGATGACGAGTTTCTCGTTTTCGCCAATAAGACCATCGACCAGTTCACCCCAGGCCAGTTCGATCTGGCCCTGGACAGGTCGCATCTGGAACTCACCTTCTCGGACGAGTTCAACACGCTCGACCTGTGGAATGGCTCGAGCGGCACCTGGGACTCGAACTTCTGGTGGGGTGCCGCGAACGGCAGTTCGCTCACGAGCAACAAGGAGCTTCAATGGTATATCGACACCAACTACGCCCCGACGAGTTCGGTCAACCCGTTCAGCGTTGAGGACGGTGTTCTCACGATTACTGCCGCCCGGGCTCCCGCGGCAATCCAGCCCTACATAAACGATTACAAATACACGTCAGGTTTGCTGACGACCTATGAGTCCTTCGCACAAACCTACGGCTATTTCGAAATTCGGGCTGACATGCCCGAAAAGCAAGGTGTATGGCCGGCCTTCTGGCTTCTGCCGGCTGACGGCTCCTGGCCACCGGAACTGGACGTCGTGGAAATGCTCGGTCAGGATCCAAACAAGCTCATTCTGACAAGCCACTCCAACGAGACGGGAACGCATACGACAGTGTCCTCGACGGCCTATGCCGCGGATACCGAAGGGTTCCACACCTACGGAGTGCTGTGGACAGAAGACGAACTCGTCTGGTATTTCGACGACGTCGAAGTTGCTCGTGCCGCAACGCCTTCCGATATGCACGATCCCATGTATATGCTGGTCGACCTGGCGGTCGGTGGGCTCGCGGGAGCGCCTGCCGACGGGCTTGCGACACCTGCAGAAATGCAGATCGACTACGTCCACGCGTACGCGCTGAACGATTGGCATATCTAGGCGCAACACCTGACGGTGGCGGCGGTAATGGAGACGTTGTCATCGAGCCCGATTTCGGGCACGATTCTTGCGCCTGGGACCGAACTGGAACCGATGTGAAGGCGATGTCGCATTCCCATTCGTCCGAGCGGCCGCGACCAACCCTCGCTGCGGTTTTGGCTTCTTTCCGCCGCGCGTTCGCTGGAATTGCCCTGATGAGCGGCGTCGTCAATGTTCTGGCGCTGACCGGCTCGTTCTTCATGCTGCAGGTCTATGATCGGGTCATCACCGGCCGCAGTGTGCCGACGCTTGTCGGGCTTGCCGTATTTACCGGCATGCTGTTCATTTTCCAAGGCGTTCTTGAGCTTATCCGGTCGCGGTTGCTCGTGCGCATCGGGATGGCTTTGGACGCGCGATTGAGTGGGCAAGTCTATACCGCCCTTATGCGTTTGCCGTTGCTCACCAAGCTCCCAGGCGACGGCCTTCAGTCGTTGCGGGATCTTGACCAGGTGCGTTCGTTTCTGTCGAGCACTGGTCCGACTGCGCTTTTCGACCTGCCGTGGATGCCGCTGTATCTGGCAATTTGCTTCCTGTTCCATGTCTGGATCGGCATGACGGCGCTGGCAGGCGCCATCCTTCTCTCTAGCCTGACTCTGCTTGCCGAAGTTCGCACGAGGGAGCCTGCGAAGAGGGCAAACAGCCAGGCGGCAGCGCGCAATACGCTTGCGGAAGCGACGCGTCGCAACGCAGAGGTCCTGCAGGCGATGGGCTTTGGCGCGCGCATCGCCGAGCGCTGGTCAAGCGTCAACGCCGATTTTCTCAACACGAACGCAAGAGCCAGCGACCTGGCTGGGACGCTCGGGACGATCTCGAAGATCCTGCGCATGATGCTGCAGTCGGGTATACTGGCGATCGGCGCCTATCTGGTCATTCATCAAGAAGCGACAGCCGGTATTATGATCGCCAGTTCGATTATGATGAGCCGGGCGCTCGCACCGGTCGAACTGGCCATCGCCCACTGGAAGGGTTTCGTCAGTGCTCGCCAGGCATGGACCCGGCTGAGCCAGCTTTTGGCCATGCTTCCCGAAACTGCCACGAGTGTCTCGCTGTCGGCACCTGTATCTGCTCTTGCCGTAGAAAGCATTAGCGTCACGCCACCCGGCGAGCGTCGTGTGGTTGTGCTGGATGTCGGGTTCGCGCTGGAGAAGGGTGCCGGCCTTGGCATCGTCGGACCGAGCGCGTCCGGAAAATCGTCGCTTGTCCGAGCAATGGCCGGGATATGGCTTCCAACCCGTGGGACCGTCAGGCTGGACGGAGCAACGCTCGACCAGTGGTCGCCGCAAGAACTGGGCAACCATGTCGGCTATCTGCCGCAGGATGTGCAACTGTTCGATGGCACCATTGCCGAGAACATCGCACGCTTCGAACCTCAAGCCTCTTCGGACAAGATACTGGCGGCTGCGCGCGCGGCCGGCGTTCATGACCTTGTCGTCCATCTGCCGGAAGGCTACGAAACGCGGATCGGCGAGGCCGGGTCGGCGCTTTCGGCGGGCCAGAGACAGCGGGTTGCGCTCGCTCGGGCCCTCTATGGCGATCCGTTCCTCGTCATCCTGGACGAGCCTAATTCCAACCTCGATTCCGAAGGGGAGGCCGCGCTGGCGGCGGCAATTGAGGGCGTGCGGGCGCGAGGCGGCATTGCTGTGGTGGTGGCACATCGGCCGAGCGCGCTTGCAAGCCTGGATCAGGTACTCGTCATGGCCAACGGCCGTGTCCAGGCGTTTGGCCCCAAGAATGAGGTCTTGAGCAAGGTAACCCGTTCGGGCAGCGTTCCCCTGAAGGTCGTCTCCGGCCCTGAGGAGGCGACACACTGATGACGCAACACACGGCATCCGCGATCGATCGGACCATTCGACGCTATCTGTTCGGCGGTGTCGCGGTCTGCATGCTCCTGGTTGGTGGGGCCGGAAGCCTGGCCGCGGTCACGGAGCTTTCTGGAGCCGTCATTGCTTCGGGAAGGCTGGTCGTCGATTCCAGCGTTAAAAAGGTGCAGCATCCAACGGGTGGCGTGGTCGGTCAGATCCTCGTGCGAGAAGGCGACGCCGTGCAGGCGGGCCAGGTTTTGATCCGTCTCGATGAAACCGTGACCCGGGCCGATTTAGCCATCGTCACCAAGAGCCTGGACGAATTCGAGGCCCGTCTGGCCCGCCTCGAAGCCGAGCGCGATGGCACCGACGCCATCGCCTTTCCATCTTCGCTGACGTTGCGGCAGGACGATCCTGAGATCCGGCGTGCGATGGCCGGCGAGCTATCCTTGTTCGAATTTCGTCGCCAGGCACGCGCTGGCCAGAAGGCCCAGTTGAGAGAGCGCATTGCTCAGCTCAGCGAAGAAGTTTCCGGCCTGACTGAGCAAAGGGCTGCTAAAAGCCAGGAAATCAAGTTGATCGGGCTTGAACTCGACGGCATGCGCAAACTCTGGGAACGCAAGCTGGTTTCAATCGATCGCATAACGACGCTTGAGCGTGACGCAGTCCGGCTTGACGGCGAACATGGGAAGCTGACTGCGTCCATAGCGCAATCGAAGGGTCATACATCCGAAATCCGTTTGCAGATCATTCAGATCGACCAGGATTTGCGCAGCGAGGTGGCAACCGAGCTCCGTGACGTCCAGGCAAAGCTCTCGGAGTTGGTCGAGCAAAAGGTCTCGGCCGAGGATCAGCTCAAGCGGATCGATATACGCAGCCCGCAGACTGGCGTCGTCCATCAGCTCGGCGTGCACACGGTCGGTGGCGTCATATCTGCGGGAGAGCTCATCATGCAGATTGTCCCTGTGACAGACGACCTGACCGTCGAAGCACGTGTGGCTCCGCAGGACATCGATCAGCTGATCCCAAGGCAGAGCGCAACCTTGCGATTTTCGGCCTTCAACCAGCGGACAACGCCAGAGCTGAATGGTGTAGTCAGTGAGATCTCCCCCGATCTGAGCATCGATGAACGAAGCGGTGCGGCCTTCTATACCGTGCGTGTCAGCCTGCCCCGTGCAGAGCTTGCGAGGCTGAAGGGCCTGACCTTGTCGCCCGGTATGCCTGTCGAGGTGTTCTTCTCGACCGGCAGCCGCACAATGCTGTCTTACCTCGTAAAACCTCTGGCAGATCAAATCCGTCGGGCATTCAGGGAGGACTGAGTTCGCGTGCCCGGCTCCGCATAACCCATGCCGTGCTTAGAGCGTGAGGATTTTAAGTTGGGGCCTACTCGACCTCGGTGAAATAGTTGGCGCATTCCTTGATCTGAGAGCGTCGTGGATTTTGCCAATGGCGCTGCAGACGGCGTGGGTGGTGCGTCTGGCGGCCTTTCTCAGCAGGTGCATGAGTTTGGCAAGAGCATCTCTGTCAATGACCACGGAATCGGGACCCTGGTTTTTCGCGCAAAAGGGACCCCGGTATTGGGGTGTTGAAGGGCACGCCGGTAAGCGCCCGATCAGGCGAAGCTGGTCGGGGTTGCGCAGCCTGATCGGGCGCGACTGATTGGCTTTCGGACTTCAGCTTTGAGAGCGGCTCTTGAAGCGCCAAGATTCGTTGCCAGTCTCGGCGATCTCGCAGTGATGGGTGAGGCGATCGAGCAGCGCGGTGGTCATCTTGGCGTCGCCGAAGACGGTGGGCCATTCCCCGAAGGCGAGATTGGTGGTGATGATGACGCTGGTGCGTTCGTAAAGCTTCGAGACCAGATGGAAGAGCAGCTGCCCGCCGGCCTGGGCGAAGGGAAGATAGCCGAGTTCATCGAAGACGACGAAGTCGAGCCGGGTAAGATGATCGGCAATGCGGCCCTGCCGGCCGGCACGGGTCTCGGTCTCGAGCCTGTTGACGAGGTCGACGACGTTGAAGAAGCGCCCGCGTGCGCCGTTGCGGATGAGAGAACGGGCAATGGCGATGGCCAGATGAGACTTGCCCGTGCCTGTCCCGCCGACCAGGACGACATTGCGCTGATCGGCGACGAAGGCGCCGGCGGCGAGGTCGCGGATCAGGCTCTCGTTGACCGGCGTGCCGGCAAAATCGAAGTCCTCGATATCCTTGGCCAGCGGAAGCTTGGCGACGGTGAGCTGGTACTTGATGGAGCGGGCCTGCTTCTCCGATATCTCGGCCTGCAACAGATCGCCGACGATCTTCGGCGGTTCGTGCTGCCGCTTAATGGCGACGCCCATGATCTCGTCATAGGCCGCGCGCATCCCGAAGAGTTTCAGCGCCCCCATCAGTTCCAGTACTTCGGTGCGTTCCATGGCTGTTCGTCCTCCTGAGGCTGTCATAGCGGGCGCAGTCGGCGATCGGCTCGTGAGCCAGCTTCAGCGCCTGGGGAATGGAAAGGATCGTGCCCGGCGCCGGATCGCGGCTGCGGGCCAGGATGTTGAGGATCACAGCCGCCGACGAGACGCCGTGCTCGATGGCTTCCTGGCAGGCGGCCTCGACCGCGCTCAATCCGTCGGTCAGCACGCAGGTGAGGATCGACACCATCTGCCGGTCGCCGTCATCAACCGCCTTGAGCTTGCGGCGCACCTTCTCCATTGCCGATGGCAGGACCCAGCCAAGGAATGGCGCGCCGTTGCGCAATCCGCCTGGCTTGCGGGCCAGCACCGGCACGTAGTGCCAGGGATCGTAGATGACCTCGTTGCGGCCGAAGCAGCGGGCATGCTCGCCCACGACCACGCCGTCCTGGCGGATAATGATCCGGTCGGCATAAGCATGGATCTCGACCGGCCGGCCGACGGCACTCGACAGCACCGAGTATTTGTTACCGAGTATTTGTTGTTGTCGAAGCGCACCGTGCAGGTCTTCGACACCGACGCGGGAATGCAATGAAAGCCGTCGAAGCGACCGGCATAGGGAATGAAGCTGGCGCGCTCTTCTTCGAATACGTCCCAGACCGTGCGCCCGCCCTGTTCGGGATGCCGATGCGCCTTGGCATAGGCAACGCATTTGTCGGCCAGCCAGCCGTTGAGATCCTCCAGCGTCTTGAAGCGCAGCCTCGGTGTGAAGAAGCGCTCGCGCACCAGCCCGACCTGGTTCTCGACTTGCCCCTTCTCCCAGCCGGCCGCCGGCGTGCAGGCCTCCGGCTCGACAAGGTAATGCCCGCACATCTGCGCAAAGCGGCGGTTGTAGCGGCGATCCCTGCCGATGAAGATCGCGTCCACCGCCGTCTTCATGTTGTCGTAGATGCCGCGCGTGCAGGCGCCGCGGAAGAAGCCGAACGCCCGGTCATGGGCGTCGAACACCATCTCCTGCGTTTCGCGCGGATAGGCCCGCACGAAGAACATACGGCTGTGGCAAAGCCGCATGTGCGCCACCTTCACCGTTACCGTCACGCCGTCGAGCAGAACGATCTCGTGGCTCCAGTCGAACTGGTAGGCCTCGCCCGGCGCAAAGCTCAACGGAATGTAGGCTTCGGCCGCGGCGCTGCCGCGATCCGCCTCCCAACTCTGAGCATGCCGCCACACCGAACTGTAGCTGCCGTCATAGCCGAGGCCGCGAAGCTCCTCGAAGATGCGGATCAGTGTCAGCCGCTCCCGCTGAGACTTGGCCGCATTCGCCGATAGCAGCCGATCCAACTCGTCACGCCAGGCGCCCATCCGGGGATAAGGCTGATGCTTGCGCTCGTAGCGGAACTCTGTCTCCTCGGAACGCAAAACCTTGCGCACCACCTTCCGGGAGATCTTCAGCTCCCGGCAGATCGCCTTGATCGACTTTCCCTGCACCAGCGACAGCCGGCGTATCTTTGCAATCGTCTCCACAACCAACATCCAAAACACAAATGCCTCCGATCAAACCGGAGGCATCTTGATGACCCCATCGTTAAGGGGTCCCGTTTGGACGAAAATCACCCCTCAAACAGGGTCCTCATTCCATGAAAAATCACAAGCATCTCGATCGGATTCAGGTCTGGCGAGCATTTCGGCAGGAAGAAGAGCTTGGCGCCGGCTTCGTTGACGGCGTGCCGGACGGCCTTGCCCCTCGTGTGAGACGGAATTGTCGTTGACGAGGATGTCGCCCGGCTTGAGGGTGGGCAAGAGCACCTTCTCGAAGAGAGCCGGAAGCCATTGATCGGCCCGTCGATGAGCATGGGGCGGCGACCCGGTCCACTGCGCCCGCCGACGCGCCACGCCGGACCGATCTTGCGCGCGCCCGCTGGATGATGACGAACGCTATCGACATCTTCTCGCCGGCGGCGCTCCGAATTGAGCTGGTGCTTTACCACACCCGCAGTCATAAGGAACGCGACGGCCTTTCCGCTCATTGATTGCTTTTCGATCGAGCCGCCGTCATGCCCTCCACCTCGATACGCAAAACAGAATACGATCCGGACAGAAAATCCTCTCGGTGTGGTTCGTGGCCAGCGGCAAACTGAACGAGTCTGAGGGCGTACCGCCGGAAACCTTTGCCGAATTCAAAGCCGCTTTCGCCAAAGTGCGCTGCTTTAACGACCACATCCGAAACCATCCGGTACCGTCTGGTTGCGAGCGATAGCGGCCCAGGATGATCCGACCTGCCGGTGACCGACTTGTCGCTCCAACCGTCGGTTGGTGGACGCATTGCCGGTGATGCGCCTAAGGTTCCCGGACGGTCCGCGCGCACCGGGCAAGCCCACCCCCGCATCCCCCCTGCCTGGTGCAAAGGCGCTCGATCGGTCCCGCCGTCCTGGCATGTGCGGCGGGACTTTTTGCGATCGACCTTGGAACACCGCCTCGCGGTGAAGGCAGCAACTTCCCCTCACACGATTGCTGCCAGCTCGGTGTCCCCGAAGCCGGCGTCCCCTGGGGGACACGGGCCTTTTATTTTCAGCCTGCTTTGTCGCAGTGGCGCTAAGTACGACCAGCTCCTGGTACCTCGTCCAAGAGATTTGGACCGTTGCCGGCGGGCATCTGCCCGTCGGGCGTAAGCTTGTCTACCGCCTCGGGCAATTCTCTTGTGAGCCGGTCGACGAGTTCTTCATGGGACAATCCGGTTTGCTCAGCCAAATCGCTCAACGTTTGCGGGTCAATTGCTTTCTCAACCTGATCGCGCTGAACGGGCCGGTTGGATCCTTTTCCTATCCAAGAATCTACCTGATCGCCCGCACCCGCATTTCTGAGACGGTCCAGGATGTCGCCGAGGCCGCCAGGGGAGCCAGCGCTAGCGTTGGGATCTGTCGATTTCCTACCAGCGATCAACTCGCCAATCTTGTCCTTATTCTTGTAGGCAAGCAGGCCCAGCAACGCTATGGCGACCTTTCCTATATCAAGGCTCATTTCGCATCTCCTTCTATGAGGAAGGGACAAGGCAGGCGGCTTGGAAAGGTTCCACGGTTGTGCTGCTGGGCCGATATTCGGTTCGGTTTTAGCCGGACGATTGCGGTTTCTCGGCCCGATTCTGGCTAGACTTCAGCATCCGTGCCTCCGCAGAGTCGGGTCGCAGCTCGCGTCGTCTCTCCGGAGGCGCGGGCTTTCTAGATTCCGTCACCGATTGCGAGCGACACCCTTATTCATGCCGGGCCGCCGCCAAAGGGCATGAAGCGCCCAGCCCCCAATGGGTCAAGCCGGGGCTGATTGGCCCCGTAAAGCATCTGCGCGGCGAAGAGGTCTACGCAACGCCTCGCTGCTGGACTTCTGGGATCAGGATTAGGGTGACACCGGCCATGCCGCGCATGACCCTTCGGCGAAGCCGCCTAGGCTTACCGCAAAGCAGAGTTGAGTTGTCGCAACGCCCCCTGGGCGGCCAATAGCCTGTGCTTTTCGAAAATTGCTAGCTTCTGCTGATAAGTGATCCGCACCTTGGCGTTGCACCGGTGGCATCTGAAGTGCGCGATCGCTGTTAGTGCAGAGCCTTTCCTTACTGCCGGATGCGAGCAATCCGGACAATTGAATGTGAGCGCAACATTAGACAAGTCTTTGGCTAAACCCATTTTCATCCCCTTCGCAAGGAGGTGTTGACGCCGCTCAGTCCTTTGCATCGTCACGGTCTTGCATGGAGCCATCGATTTCAACTGCCGGGTTAGAAAGCCCGGCGCAGTTGCCGGTCGGCCATTTCTTTGGCGAGGCCGACCAGGGCATCGACCTCTTGCAGCTGGTCCAGGTGACCGCCATCGGCGACGCCCTTCGGATCCTCATCAATTGGACAGAGGTTCATCGCAAAGTTTCGGCAATAGACGGTTTCTTGACCACGCCTGCATCTCCAGCATCTCAACCCTCAAGACGAGCAAGCGTTCCGGCCGAAGTATGTTGAGGCAAAAGTCGACATTCAACCGTGAACACGCCGTGCTGCCTCAAAGGTGCCCTGCAATGGGTCAATACGTCTGGCATCGCAATTGCATGGTCAGGTGTGGGGGAATGGGTGGAGGCCCGTCGCTTCGCAAATGCAGCGGCGGGTCTTCTACATACAGGTCGGTCGCGGCCTACGCGCTGCCGTTCGTCTCGCTTTCCTCATCAATCGCTCGGACTGGCAGATAACGTTGGTTTCGAGCCACTCGCGCAGCACAACCTGAATGAGGTCCAACCGTCCAATATTTATTTCTCCGCGATGGAGTTGAGAGCGTCCTCGTCGCGGGCTCCAGCGGCACGCCGGAAACGTTTCTAAGCATCAATGCAGCGCACGCAGCATGACTTGCAGATCGGCGCACGATATATCTGCGACGCGACCGGGGCGCTTTCAAGCTCTTCGGCAGCAGATAGGCGGGTCGTTCAGAGGGCCGCGCAGCGCCCGCACCAGCGCCCACCACGACGTGCGGAAGTCTCTTCCCCCCGCTTATGGGACAGCGGCCGGCAGAAACGCTCGGTGGTGAGGCTCTATAGTCGCGATTTCGCTCACCGGTTGCATCCCGGCCTCGAACACGTTATTATTGACCCTAGCGTTCCCGGGGGAGGTGGATGAGTATCATCCAAAGGGTCGGTCCAGTTCTAGAACAGGCGATTGCCGCAATCGTCAACAGGGCGGACCGGGGGACACCGTCTCGGTCAAAGCCGCATTATACCACGTTCGGCAGTCTGCGCCTGATTTGACAGTATGCGACGACCATGTAACCGAGGCTATCCTCGAAGTCGCCGCGGCCCTTGATCTGTTCGTGGCTTTCGAAATCGCGAGTAGCCGATCCATCAAGCGCGAGCCAGTGGCGGTTTGAGAGGAACGGCCCGACAGCCAATCGGGGTTCCCATCGGCCGCCGGGCCTAACTAGCGGGCAATTGGGTCGTTCGTCGGCTGGGCGAGTTATAGGCCATCTCATGCATCATTGCTAATTTAGTAAGCTGATTATGTTTCGTTGCCCTGGCCGCCGGATCTCACGATCCAGACTCGGGTTCCGTGCGTAGGTGGGCAGGCGCCGGCACCGGCCGGCTGGAGTTCATTGAGCCTTGATGCCGACCCTGGTCGAGAAACCGCCCGAGGGCGACGCCTGGATTCACGAGGTGGAGTTCGACGGCTACGGGGGGGCCTGTCTGCCGGTAGGTCAGCATTTAGGTCGGCGTCGACCAGAAGCTTGGAAACCGTGTTGATCGACACGTCGGCAACGCGGGACCTTTGCTAGATCATTGCCTATTTCTGCGCGACCCGACAGATTTCACCCGAGCATGCCCTGTGTCACGTAACAGGGCAACATGACCCATCCATTGCTGTGCGCCTGCGTTCGGTTATACCTAGGAGTGAACTCAGCTGATCTGACATATTATCGATGGCAAACACCGCGAACCCACTTGATGAGAATTCCGACGAGCATCGGCGCGAGCGCCGCCAACGTGTGCTAAAGGGCGGGACGATCATCACCGGGATCCAGAATTCCGAGATCAGCTGCACCTTGCGCAATCAGCATGAGGGGGGCGCCGAGCTGAAGGTCGCGCCCGAAGCCCGGGTTCCCGATCGCTTCTTGCTCTACGTGTCGGTCGATGGAGTTGCCTATCGATCGGAGGTTCGCTGGCGTCGCAACGACCGCATCGGCGTCAAATTCACCGGCACCGAGCCGAAACCGAAACTTCACTACGGCTGACCGACGGCAAGATGAAAGTCAGAGCTTTTCTGGCACTCGCCAATTATTTTTCATGTGCCAAACAGCACAAGTTGCACCGCCCATTCTCTCCGAGGACAGCCCGGACAGGAACGTGAACTGCGCAGTCGTCCTTGAAACCGCTTTCACGGCTCTTATGTCGTCTTGCATCGAGCAAGGCTGGACGGCTGAAGAGACTGCCACCGCATTTTTCAACTTCGCCAAGAAACACCTTGAACAGCTCAAGGCGACGACATCGACTTAAGTTCGCGTAGCTGTGCGCTGTTTTGACATTTCGACATCGCGGTGTCGGATTATTTGCATGCAAACGAGTTTTGCGACGGTATCCTCCCCATCTTCAACGTAAGATTCTGGGAGGAATGTATGGCTCCGCATGAGCGACATGCCGTTGAAATCGTCAGAGACAAAGAGTGGTCGGTTCGCGTGACGGTCAATGGCACCACGACCACCGTCCCTTTTACATCTGAGAGCTACGCGCGCTCGTTTGCAGATGGTCAGGCGTTCCGGCTGGGCGTTCAGGTGGCGGAGCTTAAGAAGGCAGCCTAGCTGCGCGGTTGGCCCAAAGCAGCACGACCCAAACCACACACCCAGGGCGACGCGACCCGGCACAATATACTCGTCAAACGCCCCTTCGAGTTCGCTCGTGCAGGCGATATCGCCCTGATGGACAACAGCTTCCCGGTCTGGAACCGCGCGCCAAGCCTGACCGACTCGATCCTCGCGCGCGAGGAACTGATGACCGGCACCGCGCGCGCGGGGGCCTTGTGCCCGGCTGGGCGCGCGACGGCAGCGGAGGCCCGCCGCGCGTCAATGCGCGGGCGAGACCGTCGCCACCAATGGCCTGTTCAAGAAGGCCTACGCGTCACGGCGCTGCCTGGTGCCGATCGACGGTTATTTCGAATGGCGTAAGCTCGACCCGTCCGACAAGAAGAAGCAGCCCTATGCCATCGCCATGAGGTCGGGCGAGCCGTTCGCGCTTGCCGGCATCTGGGAAGAGTATGGCGACAGGGCAACGGGCGAGCTGGTCCGCACCTCCTGCATCGTCGCCTGCGAGCCGAACTCCCTGATGGCGACCATCCAGACCGCAAGCCGGTCATCCTGGCGCCGGCCGACTATATGCGCTGGCTTGGCCCTGAACAGGATCTCGCGACCTGTTGAAGCCTTACCCTTCCGATGTGGCCGATGGACAGCAAGGTCGGCAGCCCGCGCACAATCCGGACATCATCGACGAGATCGGCGTCGGGCCAAAAGACCTGTTCGACGTTTCGTCACAGGAAGCGCTCACCGTCGTCGCGATGTTCAAACAGAACCAATGAGGCGGCTGCCTCGGCTTGGCGAACCCCCATCCTGCATACTTACCGCAGTTGAGATGCTCGCACCCGTGGCGCTGAATGCAGGGGCGCGCTTGACGATAGCAGAACGAAGTGGCTGGCGCCCGATTCACGAACCGCGCGGTTTGGCCTTCGGTTCTGGCGAGCTTTCCGACGGGTTTGCAGCCAAATTTGCAGTTCGCCGATCTTTTAGCCACAGCGACTTTCTTCTTGCCAGTAAATCGTGGCGATCGCCTTCAGCGGTCGCTTGGCTATGTGTCACAGCAATGGCATAGTCGGCTCTGTTGGTTCGATAGTCTTCTTCTTTTTGCACAGTCATCGTTTGCTCCCAGTTCGTAGCCCCTCTTTCGCCCTGCCGGGAAGATTAACTGCCGGGGCATTCCGCGAGTCAATCGATTAAATGATGCACTCTGCAATCGCGCTGCATCCTCATTGTTTTCGATGAGTGCCGGCTTAGCCGTCGGGCAGGTTTGGGGGCGGGCGAAGGGGATGTCTTGAGCCTCACGCAGGCCCCACCTCCGTTCTCCGGGCCGAACACCACCCCAGGGCGTTCCAGGGCCTCCAAGTTTCGAACCGTCGATAATATGTCTCGGCGCCGCCGCGCGATAGCGAACGAGACGGCGCGATCCTCATCGTGGGCTTCGTGCTGCCAGCTAGCCGGATCCGCTCGGTGCGGTCGCGATCACTCTTCCGAATCTTGGCGGCTCCGGCGTCGATTTAAAGCTCGTCTGCCCCTCCATCTTCGATCCAGCAAAGTCGATGCGGCGAACACCTATCATCACGGATGGCGACGCGTCCTGAAGCGTGCAGGTGTCCCGCATATCGGGACGCACGGCGCGCCTCGACGGAGATTCCGGCGTGCCGTTGAGGATCGGAGCCCAACTTCCTTTTCGAGCCGAAACGCGTTGCGTTTCACGAGCAGCGTCGATGCTTCGCTGCGATCCTGGAGTTCGCCTTTGATAGCGCTAATCCAGCTGGTAAATGGCACCCCTCGCGGGGGTGGTCAGTCCCGCTTGTTAGGCCGCCCTGTTGAACCGTCTCGGGGTCACGAACTGGCCCAACGAATGACCCTTGTCCGTCTTACGGAAATTTCATCGTCGCGGCTTTGTACGCCTTCCTTGTTGTCGTCGCTTCCGCGGCGCGGCGGTGCTGAGATTGGTGGTGCTTGTCTGGTGCGGGCTTCTGCATAGACCTAGCGCTTTGCGGTACCTCCCTCGTTCAAGGCTGGTCGTTGCCATGCTTAAGACACTACCTGATCAGGATGTCGCTGACGAGGCGCCGACGTCTTCGATCCTGGACACGATCATTCGACGCTGCGGCCGACCTGGCGTGCGCGTTGGATGACCACAAAAGGCTATCGGTACTTCTTGCCGGAGGCGCGCCGCAATGAGCTTCCGAGAAGCGGCGGCCGTCAGATCATTCTCGCGTGGAATGACTCTGGCTCGGCGATCGGCCCGACATGAAGCTAACAGCTTTTGGCCACCTCGGAGTTTGGTGGACTCCTCGCATCGGCGATACACGTAAAGGGCATCGCTGGCTGTGAGCGACGAACATGCCTCCGCCCCGCTTCGCGGTGGGCTGCGGCGAGCACGTCGGCCGTGTGTCGTGAGACAATTATTGGCGATGCGGCAATGGCGAATTAGTCATGGCAATGGCTGTGACCGGAAGCGCTCGCTTATGCGCTGTGCTGGAATGCACATGAAGCATGCGCGTGCGCGCCGCTTCGTCGATCTCTCGGCCTTCGAGGAAGTCGTCGATCTGATCGTACGTGACACCATATGCATCTTCGTCCGGTCGAAGCGGAACGAGGTTCTCCAGATCGGCGGTCGGGATCTTGTCAATAAGTTCAGACGGAGCGCCCAGATGCGCTGCCAAGGCGCGAACCCTGCGCTTGTTCAACCCGGAAAGCGGAAGAATGTCGGCGGCACCGTCGCCGAACTTGGTGAAGAAGCCCATCAATGCCTCAGCCGCATGGTCGGTGCCGATGACCAGCCCTCGGGTGGCACCGGCGAGCGCGAACTGGGCGATCATGCGCTGACGCGCCTTGATGTTACCAAGCAAGAAATCCTCGCGGCCAGCATCACCGAGCTCGAGACCAGCCAGCTTGATCGAATCCAGCATCGCGTCGGCAGCCGGCTTGATGTCGACCCGGTGCACTTCATCCGCCCCTATGGTGTCCAAAGCCCACTGGGCGTCATGTTCGTCCGCCTGGATGCCGTACGGGAGACGAACGGCCAGGAATCTGGCATCGTACCCCATCATTCGCAGTGCCTCGACGGCGCGTTGAGCCAGAAGGGCCGCGGCGAGTGAATCCACTCCGCCGCTGATCCCCAGCACATAGGTACTGAGGCCCGATTCACGCAGATAGGTGCTGAGAAGGTCCATGCGCCGGCGCGCTTCCAGCGCGACATCAAAACTCGGAGTGACGCCCAACGCGTCGATAATCATTTCCTGTTCTGTCATGCCCAGAGGTCCTCCTGATGTCACAACATTCCGTCCAGCCGCGCGGCCAGGAGGTCGGCGGTGGTCACCGTCTCGACCTGCATGCCGTAGCGGCTCTCGTAGATCGCGAGCATGGCATCGTGGGTCGAGTCAGCTCCCGAACATACCGCGTCGGCGACGATGACCACCCGGTAGCCGAGATCGATCGCTCCCATCACAGAGGCGAGCACGCAAACCTCCGTCTCCGCGCCCGACACGATAAGTGAATCAATGCCCGCAGACCGCAGGCGAGCATGCAGTGACCCGTGCCAAGCGGACATGACGGGTTTGTCCTCCAGCAAAGCGGGCGGCACGAACCGCGCCAGTTCTGGAACAAGATCGATCAGCTGAGGATCAAGCCGATCGCGGGTCATTGTCTCCCACTTTTGAAAGTACCCTCGCCAGGCGCCGCCGACGTCATCGGGAGATTGAGGGGGAATAAACCGGGTGAAGATCGTCCGCGCCGGGTCAAGTTCGACGAGGGCGACGACATTGGGCAATACACGCTCCATCCACGGCGTGTGCCATTCCGTCGCCTCGGCAAACATCCGTTGCATGTCGACACAGAGGTGAACCCAGCGCTCACGAAGCGGTCCAAACCGCAGGCCTTCGTCCAATTTCGTCAAGGCCGGACCGCTTCCCTGACAATGCTCTGCGCCTCGGACTTGTCCAGATGACCCACGATCTTCGCTGCCTTGCCAACGGCGGCTTGGCAGGCGACGAAAAAGTCCTCGACGTCCTTGAGCTTGTCCGGTGGAATGCCGACGAACTCATATGGTGGATCATCCTGAGCCAGCAGGAGCAGCACTGCCATCAGGCGGTTGTAGCATTTGGCGGGTCCCACGCTCGACTTCTGCGTCGCGATCCCCCCGAGGACGCGGCACCGCAGCAGTGAGCCCATCGGAAGATCGGCATCCGTAAGCAGCGACACCTTCAGTGGATCGCCTTCGTCAGCTTGCGTCGAACCGAGGAAGCCGAACGAAAATGGGAACGCGAACCCCACAGCGAGCAGTTTCTTGGCTCGCAACACTCCCGTCTCAGCATCGCGAGCGTTCTGCGTCTGGCTTCCTCGGGGTGTCTCAACCGCAAAGTTGTAGCCGCCGGCCACGTAGAGAGAGATATTGTCGATTGACTCGTTCATTTCGGGATAATCCGGTTCGACCATCTCGTGTTCCTCGTGGTTCAATTGAGCTCGATCCAGGCCGGCGCATGGTCGCTTGGCTTCTCCCACCCGCGAAGCTCGACATCCACGCCGGCATTACGCAGCCGGTCGGAAAGAGAGGGGCTCACCAAGAGATGGTCCATGCGCAGGCCGGAACTCCGATCGTAGCCGCCCCGGTAGGAGAAATTCCAATAGGTGTAGATGCCCTTCTCTGGATGGATGCGCCGCACGGCATCGATCCAGCCACCTTCGAGCATTTTGGCATAGGCTTGCCGGCTTTCCGGGAAATAGACCGCATCGCCGAGCCATCGCCTCGGCACCACGGCGTCGATTGCGGTTGGAATGACATTATAGTCGCCGCAAAGAACGCTTGGTGCCCCAACTTCAAGCAAATGCTGGCCGTAGCTGATGAGACGATCGAACCAGCGCAGCTTGTAGTCGAACTTTGGGCCAGGCGCTGGATTGCCATTGGGCAGGTAGAGGCAGCCTACGACTATCCCATCCACCTCGGTCTCGATATAGCGGCTGTGGGTGTCGTCTGGATCGCCCGGTAGGCCGCGTCGACGTTCCACCGGCTCGGTTCCGCGAGCGAGGATTGCCACACCGTTATAGGATTTCTGACCGTGCCAGATGGTACCGTAACCCGCCTCTCTGATCGCATCGGCAGGGAACTTGTCGTCCGACGTCTTCAATTCCTGCAGGCAAATGATGTCGTAGTCGGTTTCGCCCAACCACTTCAGGAGCACAGGCAGCCGGCCGTTGACGCCGTTCACATTGAAGGTGGCGATGCGGGTCATGTGCATGCCCCCTCATGAGATACTAGCGACAGTCGGCGCGCAGGGCGGCGTGGCCTATCCCGCTGCGCTGAACCCCCAACTCTTGGTATCGCCAACTTCGCCGGCATCCGGTGCGGCCGAGGCTCACTTCTTGCCCAGCTCGTCTTCGACCTTCTTGCGACTGTTGCCGACCGACTTCACCGCCGATTTGACGTCAGCTTTGCTGGCGCCGGTTTTGCCCGCCTCGTACTTCATTTCATGATCCTGCCCACCAGCGACCCTGGCACGGTCCTGATTGCGTCCACGTGTTGTTCCAGTGTTTGCCATTTCTTCCTCCGAGGATTACCGTTCCAGTCCCAACAACGCAGCCGGACTCTTCCGGTTCAATCCTTCGACGCGCGGGCCATGGAACCGAATCCAGGCAGGGTTTGTTGAATCAGCCCATATATTCGAGGCCCTCAGTCGACCAGGCGCTCACACCGACGACGACCCCGAGCTCGCCGCCAGCCTGGTCGACTTGGCCGACCAGCTGCACACCCCCTGCCCGCCAGCCTGCGCGACCGCGTCGCGCGGCGCAGGCCACCGACCTCGGCCGGGTCGCCAGGGATACCTGGCACGGCGCCGCCACCGGCGACGCGACAACCCCCCGCTGGCCTGGCTGGCGCCCTGGTCACCGATGCATCCGGCATCGGCAACGTGCGCGACCTGATCCACGAAGGCCGCGCCTATCTCGACGGCGCCGCCTATGACCGGTCATCCTCGGCCTCGCCGCCGTCGGGCTCACCATCACGGTCGCCACGGTGACCACCCTCGGCGCCACCACGCCGGCACGCGTCGGCGCCACGGTTCTCAAGGCGCCAGCAAGGGCGGCCGCCTGTCGAAGCCGCTGCGCGGCGAATTGGTGCGGCTCGCCGGCGACGCCGTCGATGGCGAGGCGCTGCGCGCCACGGTGACCCTCGCCACGGCCGGCGATCTCGCCGCCGCCCTTGCCACGCTCAAGGGCGTGCTGCGCCCTGCCCCGTTGGCCACCCTACGCACCGCCGCCGCCGACCTCGGCATCGTCGCCAAGGCGCAAGGCTACCGCGTCACGGCGGATGTTCTGAAGCTGTCGACATCCACGGCGGACATGGGCCGGTTCACGCGAATGTCGGCGCGGTTCGGCAACGGGTTCCGGGGCCTCCTCGCCGCGCTCGGCGCCTTGGCGCTGACGCTCGCCGGCCTGACCGTCACGCTCACCAGTTAGCTGGCTTGCCCGGCCGTGCTGTGGGTGCTGGCCCTGCTCTACTTCAGCTGGCGGCTCCTGCGCCGGCTGTGGCGGTGAGCTACCCCGTGGGCGGCTGTCTGGCCCCACACACCGAGGATATTGTTAGGACGGTTAGGATCAGGTTTTCGGAGGTGTCATGGCGCGGAGACGGGCCTGCAGGCGCGCGATCAGCTCGCCGATCGGCGCGCCCGGCCGGGGTGTCACTAAGGCTGGCACGCTGCATGGCCTCAAGGAGACGCATCGTCGACGCTCGAGCCGCCTTCAGCGGCCGGCACCTGACCACGCGCGCTGTCAGTCGGCTTCGCCGGCATGATACGGGGCCTCGTAGTCGCGGCCGCCCGTAAAACACGTTGGTGATCTCGACGCTGTCGGTCAAGCGATAGGCAGTGAGGGCCGTACTTTCGAACGGCACGGTGCGCAGCCCCGGCTCCAGGTCATCGCTCGGCCGGCCGCCGTTCGGCGCGTCACCGATTTTGCGGCAGCGCGCCATTATCCGCTGCACAAAGCCAGCCGCCACGGCATCGCTCTGGCTGGCCTCGGCAATGACGCGGTAGACCCCCTGCAGGTCGGCAAGGGCCTGCGGCCGGTGCGTTAGCGCGCCGCACCGCGCGGCGCTTTGCTCTCGCTGGCATGAAGCGGGCCATTTCCGCTTCCGCCTCGTCTGCCGTCAGGCTAGGGCGCGGGTCATCAATGGACGCCCGGATGCGGGCCCGCAGCACCTCGTTCACGGCCTGCTCCTCGCGATCGAGGGCGCAAAACGCCACGCGTATGACTTCACTGGCGGAGTCGTAGGCGCCCGACGCCAGCCGCGCGTCAACGCTCTGCTGCTGCTTGCCGAGGGTCACGGTGATGGGTTTGCTGGTTCTCATAGTCTGCCCTTTCCTTCCTCCCCCTAAAGCACATGGCATGACAGTGTCATACTATTTTCTGACACCCGCTCTCCAAAGCAGAGGGGTCAGGGCAGTTGGTTGGGATTCTCAATCAGGGGGCTCTTTTCGGGTCCGCGATCAAGCCACCGCTTCCCGGTCTAGCGTCATGTCTACCAAGAGCTTCAGCTACCGCTTCGCACTGGCGACCTCGGAAGTCCTGGACTTTACGAACGTACAATACAGCGAAGGATAAAACGGATTATGCATGGCATAGGTGCACGACGCGACCCACTGTCAATGCGCGCTCGGTAAGGAGCGAGTCGTAAGCGGCGCCGTAGGCCAATTTCTCGAATTCGTCTGACGCGAACGCATCGATCATGTTGTAACGAGCACCCTCCTGTCGCACATAATGGTCGTCCTCCCCTTTCACACTTCCGTTTCGATTATAGCGGGCCCGGATGCCTGCGGCTTCCCAGCAGGAGGTCTTCTGAAAATTGCCGTCCATGTCAGGCCTGATATCCGGATCGGAGTAAACCTTCGGAAGTTCGAACGCCCATGCACCAAGCGTGCTCGTCGGCACCTCGGCGACTGCATCCGTTATGATGACATCGTTTCCAATTAATTCCTGCATCCGCTCCGAAAAGGGGCCCGAATCGCCCGGCGCCACTGGTCGAAATCGCTCCCGTGGCGATGAAGCCGTCGCCCGATGAAGGCTCGAATGACGTTCTGCGCGAAGGTGGGGTTGCTTTCCATGAGGCACAGCGTGTCCCAAGCCTCGTTCGGCGTTGCGCAGTTTGGTCCCGAAAAGGCGTGACTTGGCTCTGGGGCCGCAAGCAGCTTGTTCATCTCGGCAGGCTGCCCCAGTCGCCTCGCCTTCACGTAGGCCAGGATGATCTGATCATCCAAGATGGTCTCAAATGGCGAGGATCGGCGTAAGCAGCCAAATCTTATGTCATTTCAACGGCTTGCACCACATCCGCTAACCCCCATGAATTTTTCAGGCTAGCTCCATCGGCGGCGGTAGACTACGCTCTGTCGGCTTGCTAATAATCTGTCGTCTGCGCGCACCAGGCGTACCCCAAGCCCCCCGCCCAGCCTGCTGCGACGCGTGACCGCCCGCCGCGCCTCGCGCTCGGCGGGTTTGTCATTTTCGTCGCGGTGCCCTTTTCCGCCTCGTAAGGGAGGGAATCCAGCGACTGGTTGGTCAGACGAACATTTTCTCCACGCTGCTAAGGAGCGATATCACACGCCAATCTGTTGCAGACGAGCTAGAGAACGCCGCTGAGCGGATCGCGGATATCTCGCGCGCGGGACTTGCAGATCATCCATCGCTGGCGTGCCGCTGGAACCGGCCACCGAGCACGCCCTGAACTCCATCGCCGACGAGATGAAAATCGGCAGATCGGATCTCATCCGGATCGTGTTGCGCGAGTGGCTGGAAACCAACGCCTATTTGCCCGTACGCACGGTCGATGAAGATAGCGAGACGGACGCGAACGCGTAGGCTCAATCCCGATCGCCTCAATTTCTTGGCAGCTTATGGATTTCCAGCCGAACCGGGCCGCCTCTGTCGCAACTCGTGCAGAAAAGAGCCCTCTCGACCGAGCTAAACAGCGCATCTTTTCCGTACCGACGGATGAGCTTCGCCGCCTTCACCTCCCCATGATGTGAGCAGTTTTTGCACCAGGCACGCAACGTGTGCCACTCGCGTAGGTCGCCTAACGATACATCCAGCCCTGCGTGTAGGCTCCTGTCGCTTGGCAGTTAATTGTGAGAATGGCTTGTTAATGATTTCAGCAGGTTAGCCATGCACCTAATTTGAGGATCTACACTATCGCGGTAGGGACGCCATTACTGGGCGCCCCCCGCTCAGATCCGAGCGAGCCCGATTCGAGCACTCGGCTCCTACCTTGGGTGGCTGACGGCGAAGCGCGCATTGGGACACGGGTGAAGGATGCGTGGTTTGGGGAGCCAGTCGTCGGTCAGCTTCGTCATGCGGGCCCAGGTGAAGCCGTCTCGTTGGCTGCGCCGCCGAAGCGTCCGCCGCCAGAGATCGGTCACATGGTGCCGGAACGCCGAGAGCGCCCCGCCATTCGTCGGGACCGCATAATAGGCGAAATGACCTGTCACGACCTGCCTCAGCCACTTCCCCTGTTCGGGGATGGGCCAATGCATCCGACGCCGCAGCTCCGCCTTGATGTCCTTGAGCTTCACCCGCATGCGGTCGCCTCGGGCCTTCCGCTTAAGCAGGAAGCGCCCCTTTCGCGATTTACCGCAGATGAAGGTAAAGCCCAGGAATGCGAAGGTCTCCGATTTGCCGAGCCCGCGCTGCTTGCGGTCGACCGCTGCGAAGCGGCCGAACTCAATCAGGCGGGTCTTTTCCGGATGGAGCGACAGCATGAACTCCTCAAGCCTCGCGCGCATCGCATCGAGGAAGCGACGGGCGTCGCCCTCGCGCTCGAAGCCGACGATTACATCATCGGCATAGCGCACGATGATCATGTCGCCGGTGGCCTCGCGCCGTCGCCAGCGGTTGACCCACAGGTCGAAGACATAGTGCAGGTAAATATTGGCCAGAAGCGGCGAAATCACCGAGCCTTGACCCGTGCCCCTGTCATCTACCGTCACGATCCCGTCTTCGAGAATGCCCGCCTTCAGCCAGCCGGATCAGGCGGATGATGCGCTTGTCGCCGATCCTGTGTTCCAGGAAGCGAACGAGCCAATCCTGGCTGACGCTCCCGAAAAAGTTCTGGATATCGGCGTCTACAATCCAGTTCACCCTCCGCGTGTTGATCGCTACGCACAGTGCATCCAATGCATCGTGCGACCCTCTACCGGGCCGAAACCCGTATGAGAAGCCGCAGAAGTCGCCTTCATAGATGGCATTGAGCACCATGACGGTTGCCCCTTGGACGATTTTGTCTTCCAGCGGCAATCGCCAGCGGCCGCTGCTTTCCATCTGCCTTCGGTATAAACGTCCGGCGAGACGGTTGCGGGCGGTACGCTCCCCGATGAACCCGTTCGTGCAGGTCCCTGAGCCGAGGCTCTAGGTCTGTCTCGTAATCCTGCCACGTCATGCCATCCACCCCGGGAGCGGCCTTGCGCTTGAGCGCGTAGAACGCCGTCCGCAGTGTATCGACATTGATGTGGTGGAAGAGCGCGGTGAACTTCTCCTTCTTCCTCAGCCTTGCGGCTTGCCGTACGCGATCCAGCGACTGGGACATGCGAGCCCGGCTCTGTGTCCGGTGCATGTGTTGCTGTTCCGCGTTCCCCTTGGTCCCCGGCCTTGGCTCCACCAGCTCCGCCGCCGGTTGTCCGGCTTTGTTCGTCGGCTTCGCAGCTACTATGCCGGAGTCAGACTTCTCTGGATCGTGCATCAACGGCTACGGCTCCTCGCCTTCCCGTTGCGGACCATCCCCCCGTACTCCTGGGGCGTATGGCCAATCCAGAGATCTCCCGGTTCCCGCACAAGGAGCTTCCGCACATGCCAGGGTCTCAGACCACGCCGGATCGAACAGGCGCTCGCGAAAACGCGCCCGTCCATTTCGCCTTCCGCTAAATTAACGGCGTCGGCATCCGGAACAAATTCCCTTTCGTGGCTCAATGGCTGGCCTATGCACTCCCCTACCGACGCTTCGCCGGCATCCTCGCGGATGTCTGCGCACGGCTCGGGGCCGATGTGGATCGCTATTCCTTCATCGCAGTGGACTTCCACCACCTACTCCTTGCCGGTCTCCCGGCGCACTAATTTGATAATCGATCCCGGCCATTGGCACTAGTCAACGTTTCCACACAGGCTGGACCCAAGGCTGTCGCCATCAGTCAGCAGTAGACCTGCCCAAGCTCCGCCTGCCCGAAGAGTCCGTGTGTTGCGGCCGCCCTAACGCCGGATGTGAGCGCCGCATCTATCGCTCGCGACTTCGCCTGCTACGCTCCCGACTGCGGGCTTTTCGACGGGCAACTCTAAGTTCGGCAAGCGTCGGCCTCCACCAGCCCCTGAAGCGTTCGGTTGGCCCGGCGGCAACCCGAGCGGGCCATGCGCTGACAAGCTCGGCCAGCGTAGCCGAACGCCACCTGCCCCAAACGAAGTCGCCGTTCGGAGGCATTGCGTGGGGATAGAAGGCGGCTGCGTCGGATAGCTCAACCAGTTCACCGGAAATTTCATCGAAGACGACAATCCCGTACTGCTCGGTTGCGACTGCGCGGCCCAGGGTAGGTAGATCTTGAGCTGGCAACGGATAGCGATGACGCCGGCGTTCAGCAGCCCGCTTTTGTGCGGCTTTATATGCTTCGGTGTTCCTGGCGGCCGCACGTCGCCGTTTCCTTTCCTCCGGTTCGGCATGCTGCGCAGCCTTTTCGATGCTTGGCCATCGGCGCCGGAGCTCTTCATATGAGCGGAATGGAACTTTCCAGGCCCGCAACTCATCGTCCCAACTCGCCCACGGAACGGCGCGCAATTCTTCAAGCACTGTCCTCGAATACGGCGTGCGAATGCGTAGGTCGTCCGCGATCTCCAGATACCGACTCGAAATAGGGTCGAAGGCGAAGGCATCGCGTCCCTTGCTATCGTCATGGGGCGCCCGTAACGCTGCCTCCTGCGCCAGCCAGCGATCGATCCGCCGAGCTGCCGTCTTGCCGGGTACGAACCAGCTCCTGCGCTCGTCGCTCCATCTGGCACGCGGAAAAGCTTGCTGAAACCGCTCGACCGCCATTCGATCGAACGAAAAGCGGGCTTCAGCACCACGTGCCTCCTGTTTCTGTGGCGCGGGACGAGCGTCGGATTCCGTCATAGTGCATCGATCGAGTTCGCTGCACGGAACGCGGCGCCGGCCCAAAAAGTTCACCAGTCTGACAGGCTCCGCGGAATATGGCGCCTGAACTGATGTCCAATGCTCAAGATCCGCGCAGTGAAACTTTCCCCACGCTCGCAGTTAAGGAGAGCCGAGAGGATGAACGATGTCTAAACCAGATGGGAGAGCGGCTTGCGGCCGTGCGGCCGATAAAAGCTCGTTCGCGGCAGCGCCAGCCCAGGCGCGAGAATTGGTGCGTCGGTATGGAAACGACTGGCGAAAGATTGGCGAGGAGCCAAGCCCTACAAAGACGACTGACAACTCCCCCATTGCCGGCATAATGCAAGGATCAACATCTGAGCCTTCCATGCTCAAATCGCCAAGGGTTGTTGAGAACCTCGGATGACCCGCATCGCAACCTTCAACTTGAACGCCGTGAACGGTCGCCTTGTAGATGATCGAAGCCTTGGTAGCGAAGCGAATGCCTGCCGTGCTGCGCGGCGAAGACCAATCGGGCAAACCCACTCATCGACTAAACGGGCATACTGTCTTGTGCTCATGTGGGCTGAATGATCGATTCTACACGGAAATGCGTAGTCGTCGATCGTCCCGCTACGCCGTCCGAGCCACGCAAACAAGCTCGCGCCCGCATCCGCCATCAGTTCGATTGAACAGGTCGTCCGGTCTTTTGCTGGATCACGATCGCACGCGTTCGAATTTCCGGCCCAACAACCAGGCTGCCGATCTTAATCTTAACGAGGTCGCAGCCGCGCAACTTGCTGTCGATCGCGAGATCGAACAACGCTCCATCCTCGATCGAGGAAGAACCGGATGGCCCATATCTGCCGAGGCCTCAGCGCTCGTTTCGCGCCAACCTTCTTGCCTGCATTCCAAGCTCGTCGCTCCTGCACCCGAAGCAAATCTCAACCAGTGGAGGGAGTGGGATTGGAACCGCCGTGAACACTCGTGGGATTCATGCGACGCGCCTTAGTTTATTGCTTTTATCCATCTCGTTGCACTAAAATCGCTGCGCACTTTTGGGCGACATGTACCAATGCCCGCTTCCCGCAGCCTTTTGCCGACGAGACCTGACCGCCTCCAGCAGTTCGCGCTCGCTGGTGTGAACATTTCGAAAAATGGCCACAACCATCACCGCCAAGGTTTCGGCATCCGGGTCCAAAGGGTCGAGATTCTCATCCGCGCAGACCTGATCGAACACGCGTCCGCAAATAGCCAGATCGTGAGGGCTCAGGCAGGTGCGATTGAAACGCAAACGCAGCATCTGGGCGAACCTTTCAGGGCCCGCCGTCCGTGCTTTGCGGCGGGCTTTTTACTGATGAACCGCTGACGCGATGGAATGCTTAAGTCATAATATCGTCCACAGTGGATTGTAATCAGTTTACCTGCGGCCTGATGATTGCTCTGTTAAGAGTCCCAAAATCAACGCGCACTCGCGGGCTTTATACTGCCCAGAAATCATAAGTTGGCGATAGTCTTGCCGCTTGTGCTCCGGGACGTGAAATCCGCGCCGAAATTCCGCCGCCTCTTTTGGAGTTCGAGTGCAACCGAGTTTACTGGCCGCGACCTTCAAACTCCCCAGTGAGCATCCGATTTTTGCCGCAATGTCTTTCAACGGTTCGTTGTTACCGTACCCATCAAGAATTATCTTGCGACGACCTTCGCTGTTGAGCTTTGTGTTCATTTCAGCGGTCCCCTCACTATGCTTTCCCGATGCCCGATTCTATACGCACCAGGTTGAAGAGTGTCGTTAGCTTCGCATCCAGAAACTTATCTCGGCATGCATTTCTGACTGTAATCCAGCGTGAGCGCCATTTCAGTCGCCTCGAGTCGGCCAGTCTTGCCAGATACCTGAGGTACGCCACATGATTGAGGGGCATGGGCATACCCGAATCGGATATGACACCACGCGATGGATGCTAAAAGGCAAGAGGAGGCGCTTGCGAGGCAGGCGCTGGAGCGTGATCGACGTCGTTGGCCGCGCGAAGATCAACCTTACAATGAGGGTGCCCCGTCACTTGCGCCGGCGCTCGAACCTTTGCCCTTTTCAACGCTCGAACTGGCGCCAGAGGATCAATTCGGCGCTTGGCAGGCGCATATGGCACCGCTCGTCGAGGTCAGGTTGCCGGATCACAAATCGCTCGACGATGGCTTTCCCGCCGACCACACGGCTTGGAACCTCGGCGGCATGCTGATCGTTCAACAGCGCGCACCGGCACATAGTTATATGCGTTCTGCCGCGAAGCTTCGGTCCAGCTCGATCGATCACTGGTATATCGCCTTGCCACGTACTGGCCGGTCGTGGACGGAGGTCGATCGCCGCGTAGCGGAGAACCAGCCGGGCAGATTGGAGATCAGATCGCTTGGCTACCCGTTTCGCGGGAGGACAACGGACTCCGAAGGTCTCTTTCTCTATTTGCCGCGCGATTTGTTTGCCGATGCGGCGGCAACCGTGGACGCCAAGAACAATTCAATTCTGTCCGGCAACTTTGCCAACCTCTTGCTCGACTATGTCAACAGCATCGAAGCAAGACTGCGCAGCCTCACGGCTGACGATCTGCCCCGCATCGTGCACGCAACACGCAGCATGATCATTGCCTGCGTCGCGCCTCCGGCGGAACAGGCTGCGGCCGCCGAACAATTGACGAGTGTCGCGCTAATGGAGCGAGCGCGTCGATACGTCCACCACAATCTGGATGCGGCTCATTTGACACCGGATTCAATGTGCCGGGCGCTCGGCGTCTCGCGCTCTCGTCTCTATCAGTTGTTCGAACCAAGCGGTGGTGTTCTCCATTACATACAAAGTCGCCGCCTTCTGGCAGCCCATGTTGCGCTAAGCGATCCGGCGGACAGCCGCCGCATTGTTGAAATTGCTGAAGCCTTTGGGTTTAGTTCAGCGGCTAATTTCAGCCGGGCATTCAGCAAGGAATTCGGTTACAGCCCCCGCGAAGGCCGCAGCACTGTGGTGTTGCCGCGCCCCGCCAACTCTGTTTCGCTTGCCGGACAGGAGAAAGCCTCTTCCTTTGAAGGTTGGCTCAAAGCGCTCGGAAGCTGAGTACAGGATCGGCGATGCTGATGGGGCGGGCTCAAAACAGGCTTGCCGGGGCGGGGAAGACCACGCCGCACAATATCTTCGTGTCGCGTTCACCGCGCCATCAATCACATAGCTGATTCCCGCCAATTCGCGATTTATAACGAACTGTGACTGTTCGACGTTGCCGATAATTTGTCGCCAGTCACGGCGGAGCATACATGGAACTAGGCTGCAGGCGGCTCTTATTAAGACTGCGATTTGAAAGTTTGCCAAGCTCGACAGTTATGCTACTTTTAGACTGGGGGGCGCGAGTCTGCAC
>NZ_JAMYNE010000047.1:0-28510 GCF_040318915.1 Mesorhizobium sp. M0991 | reverse complement strand
AGATCGTCAGAGAAAGAACGGCGTAGGGCCATGCCTGCCTTAGAATGGGCCAGAGGGACGACTCGCGTATCCAGGGAAATTGCGGAAACAGCGAGCCCAGTCCGTAGTAGAGCAGCCACAGCTGGAGCAGCAGCGGCGTGCCGCGAATAATCGTGCAGAACACCTTGGCCGGCACGCTCAAAATCGGCGGGCCGATCACCTGCGCAAGGCCGAGGGGAATGGCGAGCGCGATGCCCAGCGCCGACGTTACCACAAGCAGCCAGATGGTTCGCCATATGCCTTGCAAAGCCAGCGGCAGATAGGTGGGTAGCCAATCCCAGCGCATGAGAAAAATCGATGCCAGTACGACAACCAGCGCGATCAAGATCAGCGCTATGCGGTGCGGCCGCATCCAGAGCGAGGCCCGTGCGGCGGCGTCAATGACTGGAGTTTCGGCCGCCATCAGTGCGATCCAGCTATCGACGGCATGCCGCGTCGCGCCCAGCGCTCAACGCGCCCGATAACGACGTTGGAGACGAGGGTCAGAGCGAGATAGAGCGCGCCCGCCGCCATGAAGAAGGTGAAATAAGCCTTCGTCGCGCCGGCGGCCGTCCGTGTGGTTTGGGTCAGTTCATTAACGCCGACGATCGCGAGAAGCGCGGTGTCCTTGGTGGCGATCAGCCACAGATTTGCCAGCCCCGGAATGGCGAAGGGCAGCATCGCCGGCAGCGTTATGCGCCTGAGAAGCAGGCCGGGAGGCATTCCATACGCCCGCGCGGCTTCGATCTGGCCCTGCGGAATGGCGCGGATCGCGCCGCGCAAGACTTCGGTGGAGTAGGCGCCCTGCACGACCCCGAGCACGCCTATGCCGGCGACAACCCCGTTGATGTCGATCGCGGCATAGCCGAGCGCGGTAAGCAACTGGTTGATGAGGTCGGTACCAGCGAAATAAAGCAGCAGGATCAGCACCAGCTCGGGCACTGCGCGGACCACTGTGGTGTAAACTTCCAGCAGGTCACGGACCACCGGCCCGCCATAGAGCTTGCCATAGGCGCCGCCTACGCCGATCAAAAGACCAACCCCAAAGGAACCGAAAGCAATTCCGACGGAGTTTGCCAGCCCATGCAGAAGGCTGAGACCCCTGCCGTTCGGCGGTTCGAAGGACAGCAATTCCAGCGAACTGGCTCCGAACATGGTGGCGAGAACGTCGCTCAGCTTATGTCCCCTGGACTTGCGGGTTGAGGCGCCAATGATGCGTCACGCCGGACATGCCCACCGCGACGACGGCGGCTAGGCATGCCGGCTTGATGCCGTTGCCGTCAGTTGGACTGTGACTCGCCGCCGTAGATGTCGAAGTCGAAGTACTTCTTGGTGATTTCGGCATATTTGCCATTGGCCCGAATGGCCTTGATGGCGGCATTGATCTTGTCCTTTAGTTCCGTGTCGCCTTGGCGCATGCCGGCGCCCACGCCAGGCCCGAGCACTTCAAGGTCGGGCGCGACATAACCCTTGAGGTCGCAGCACGCTTTGCCTTGGTCCGATTTCAAAAACGCGTCGAGCGCGATCGAATCGGCCTGCGTGGCATCGATTCGGCCGGCGCCGAGATCCTGATTTGCCTCGTCCTGCGTCTGGTATTCCTTGATTTCGGCGGCGTCGGTGAAGTGCTTCTTGGCGTAGGCGGCGTGCACCGTGGATGCCTGAACGCCGACTATCTTGGCTTTCAGCCCCTCAGGTGTCGCATCGAATTTCTGATCCTTGGCGCCGATCACCGCTGTCGGCGTGTTGTAATATTTGTCGGAGAAGTCGATTTCCTTCTTGCGTTCGTCGGTAATGGACATCGAATTCATGATCGCATCGATCTTCTTGGTCTTAAGTGCCGGGATGAGGCCGTCCCATGGGACTGGCGTCAATACGCAATCCAGCTTGGCTTCGCCGCAGATGGCATTGACGATGTCGACTTCCCAGCCACCCCACTTGCCGGAAGCATCCTGCGAGTAAAACGGCGGATAGGCTTCAGGCGAAAAACCCACCTTGATCTGTTCGGCGCTTGCCGAAAATGCGCTCGACAATGCGATCAGCGTGGCCGCGAGCGCCGTTTTGAGAAAAGGTTTCATTTTTTCAGTTCTCCCGTTTTTTGGTTTTGACGTTCCCGTCTGCTTTTCTCGCAAGTCATCCAACATTGCGCAGAAACTGCTTCAGCCTTTCGGATTTGGGTGCGCCGAAGATCTGTTCCGGCGGCCCTTCTTCCTCGACCAGCCCGTTATGGAGGTAGACGACATGCGTCGCGACCTCGCGGGCAAACTTCATCTCATGGGTGACCAGCACCATGGTGCGGCCTTCGCGCGCCAGGTCGCCGATCACCTTCAGCACCTCGCCGACCAGCTCCGGGTCGAGCGCCGAGGTCGGCTCATCGAACAGCATGACGCGCGGATTGATGGCCAGCGCCCTGGCGATCGCGGCGCGCTGCTGTTGGCCGCCCGACAGATAGGCGGGATAGACGTCGCGTTTTTCGGCCAGGCCGACGCGGGCGAGCAATTTCTCCGCCTCGCCGATCGCCACATCGCGCTTGACGCCGAGCACATGCACGGGAACCTCGATGACGTTCTCGATCAACGTCATGTGACTCCACAGATTGAAGTTCTGGAAGACCATGCCGAGTTTGGAGCGGATGCGTTCGATCTGCTTGCGGTCGGCGGGCACGGTGTGGCCGTAGCTGTCGGCCTTCAGCTTTATCTCTTCGCCATTGACCCGGATGATGCCGCTGGTCGGGTTCTCCAGGCAGTTGATGCAGCGCAGCAGCGTCGACTTGCCCGAGCCGCTGCCGCCGATGATGGCGATCACCTCGCCATCGCGCGCCGACAGCGAAACGCCCTTCAATACATGCAGTTTGCCGAAATTCTTGTGCAGGTTCTCGACGTGGATGGCTTCGGCAGCGCCGTTCTGCGCCGTATGCTTCAGGGCGGTGGCCGGCGCTGTCATCGTCGCGGTGCCCCGCGGAGCAGCCGAGGCAGTCCTTGCTGGAATTTTTTACCCATTACCCGTCACTGGACAGCGTTCCGATTCTCAAGATGGACCGTTCCGCTTGCCTCCGTCAACCGCAGTTTTTGGACCATTGATCACGGCCAGCCGAGTGGCTATTGGCAGGGCGGGCGCGTTTCAGGAGAATTTAGTGGGCAAAGCATACGGGTCTCAGTCGATGGCCGGGCCGCTGCAGCGTGTGCTGATGCGCTCCGCCGCCAGCGCCATGCATCGAGCCAAAGCACTGGATTGGCACTATGGCCCGGGCTTCGATCCGCAAAAGGCGGCGGCCCAGCACGAAGCGTTGGCCAGGCTGATTTCGGCCTCAGGCGCCGAGATCGAATGGCTGAGCGACGCCGATGACGGGCTTGCCGATTCTGTCTTTACCCACGATCCCTCGCTGATGACCGATCATGGCGCGGTCATCCTTGCCATGGGCAAGGCGCTGCGCCGGCCCGAGCCCGGCCTGCACGAGGCAGCCTACGGGCGCATGGGCATCCCCGTCCTCGGCCGTATCGAGGCTCCCGGCCAGGTCGAGGGCGGCGACTGCGTGTGGGTGGATGCAAACACGCTGGCCGTTGGCCGCGGCGTGCGCACCAATCAGCACGGCATCCAGCAGCTCTCCAACCTGCTTTCACCCAAGGGCATCCAGGTCTACGGCTTCGACCTGCCGCTCTGGCAGGGCGAGGAGGCCTGCCTGCACCTGATGTCGGTGATCAGCCCGCTCGCCGACGATCTGGCGCTGGTCTATGCGCCGCTCCTGCCGGTCGCCTTCCATCAGATGCTGCGCGAACGTGGCATTCGGCTGGTCGAGGGCGACGCCGACGAATTCTTCGCCTCGAATGGGCTCAGCCTGAACGTCCTGCCGACCGCGCCGCGCCAGGTTATCGCCGTTGCCGGTTTTCCGAAGACGGCGGCTGCCATGCAGGCCGCTGGCTGTACGGTCTCGACATTCGAGGCCGATGCGCTGTGCGTTGCCTGCGAGGGCGGCCCGACCTGCCTCACACGCCCGGTGTTAAGACAATGACGACGATCGGCGAAGCGCTCATCACCTTGCTCGAAGCGCACGGCGTCGACACCGTCTTCGGCATTCCCGGCGTGCACACGGTCGAGCTCTACCGCGGGCTGGCGCGGTCGAAGATCCGTCACGTCACGCCGCGCCACGAGCAGGGCGCCGGCTTCATGGCCGACGGCTATGCGCGCGCCAGCGGCAAGCCGGGCATCGCCTTCGTCATCACCGGGCCGGGGCTGACTAACACCATCACCGCCATGGGCCAGGCGCGCGCCGATTCGGTGCCGATTCTGGTAATCTCGGGCGTCAACGCCACACCGACGCTGGGCAAAGGCCTTGGCCATCTGCATGAACTGCCGGACCAGCGCGGCATGATGGAGAAGGTGGCGCTGTTTTCGCACCGTGTCACCGAGGCCGGCGAACTGCCCGGCGTGCTCGCCCGTGCCTTTGCGCTGTTTTCATCCTCGCGTCCGGGTCCGGTGCACATCGAGATCCCGACCGATGTCATGAGCCTGCCTGCCAACGGCATCGTGCCGCTGCTGCGGAATTCAGCGCCGCCCGAGCCGGATGTGGCGGCGATTGCAGAGGCGGCAAGGCTATGCGCGTCTGCCCGCCGGCCGCTTATCCTGGCCGGCGGCGGCGCCAAAGCTGCCGAAGCGCCGTTGCAGCGCCTGGCCGAGAGGTTGGGAGCGCCGGTCGTCCAGACCGCCAATGCGCGCGGCCTGCTCTATCGCCATCCGCTTGGCGTGCCGGCCAGCCCCAGCCTGAAGGCGGTGCGTGCGCTAATGGCCGATGCCGACCTGGTCATTGCCGCCGGCACCGAATTCGGTCCGACCGACTATGATGGCTATGGCGACGGCGGTTTTGTCCTGCCCGCCAATCTGATCCGCATCGACATCGGCGCCGACCAGCTTGCCCGCCGGCCTGCGCGGATTTCGATCCAGGCCGATTGCGGAGCGGCGCTCGACGCGCTGCATGCCGAACTCGGCACGGGCGAGGCGCAATCGGGCGACGGCGCCGCTCGCGCCGCCGCGACGCGGCAAGCGGCCTTTGCCGAGATTGGCCCGGCTATGCAGGCGCAATTGCGCGCCGTCGAGACGATCCGTGATGCACTGCCTGGCGCGATCATCGTCGGCGATTCGACCCAGCCGGTCTACGCCGCCAACCTCTACTACGATCACGACCGGCCGGGCGGCTGGTTCAACGCCGCCACCGGCTTCGGCGCGCTCGGCTATGGCCCGCCGGCGGCGATCGGTGCCGTCCTTGCCAGGCCTGAGGCGCCGGTCGTTTGCCTCACCGGCGATGGCGGCTTCCAGTTCACCCTGCCGGAACTGGGCGCCGCGCTCGACGCGGCGGCGCCGGTGATCTTCACCGTCTGGAACAATCGTGGCTACCGCGAGATCGAAACCTCGATGCTCGACGTCGGCGTCGAACCGGTCGGCGTCTCCCCGGCACCGCCGGATTTCTGCAAATTGGCCGAAGCCTATGGCATTGCCGCCGAGCGGATTTCCGGCGCTGGCGGCTTGGCGGACGCGCTTGGGCGCGCGCGGGCGACTGGACGACCTTACGTCATCGAGATTTCGGTTGAGTGATCGCGCGAAAGGCGCGACCTTCCGCATCGGCGGCGCGCAATGACGGAGCGGTCGAATATGACGGAAACACTGGACGGCAGACATATCGTGGTGACCGGCGGCACCGGTGCGCTTGGCGGCGCGGTCGTAGGGAAACTGCTGGAGCAGGGCGCGATCTGCCATGTGCCCAATGCCCATGCTGCCGCGCCTGCGCATTTTCCCTTTCCGGCGCATGACCGCGTCAGGCTGGCGCACAATGTCGACCTTGCCGACCCTGCCAAGGTCGACGCCTTCTATGCCAGCGTTCCAGATTTATGGGCATCGGTGCATCTTGCCGGCGGCTTCACCGCCGCGCCGGTCGAGAAGATCGAGCCCGCCTCCTTTGCCGAGATGATGGACACCAACGCCCGCACCACCTTCCTGTGCTGCCGCGCGGCGATACGCTCGATGCTGGAATCTTCCGTGTCGGGCCGCATCGTCAATGTCACCGCGCGAGCCGGGCTCGATCCGCGGCGCGGCTCCGGCAAGGTGGCCTACGCTGCCGCCAAGGCGGCGGTCGCCGCGATGACCGTGGCGATGGCCGAAGAGCTGAAGGGCAACGGCATCCTGGTCAATGCCGTGGCGCCCTCGACGCTCGACACACCGGCCAACCGGGCTGACATGCCGAACGCAGATTTCAGCAGATGGGTCAGCCTTGAAGCGGCGGCCGAAGCCATTGCCTATCTTGCCTCGCCGGCCAACATGGCCATCAGCGGCACGCTGGTGCCACTTTACGGCAGGGCCTAAGCCTGCGGCTCGTCACAAGCAAAAGGTCACAAGCAAAAGCCCCGCCGGATCGTTCCGGCGGGGCTTTTTATTTCGTTTATAACCCGCGCGAGGCGCGGTGTTGGCTTAGCTGCCCTGCTTCTTCAGCGCGGCACCCAGGATGTCGCCCAGCGAAGCGCCGGAGTCGGTCGAACCGTATTGGGCGACCGCTTCCTTCTCTTCGGCGATTTCCAGCGCCTTGATCGAGACCTGCAGCTTGCGGGTCTTCTTGTCGAAGGCGATGACGCGGGCGTCGACCTTCTGGCCGACGGTGAAGCGCTCGGGGCGCTGCTCGTCGCGGTCACGGCTGAGGTCGGAGCGCTTGATGAAGGTCTCGATGCCGCTGTCGACCAGCCGCACTTCCAGACCGCCATCCTTCACGCCGATAACCTCGCAGGTCACGACCGCGTTCTTGCGCAGTTCGCCTGACGTCGCGGCTTCGCCGACCGTGTCCTTGGCCAGCTGCTTGATGCCGAGCGAGATGCGCTCCTTGTCGATGTCGACGTCGAGCACCTGCGCCTTGACCATGTCGCCGCGATTGTACTCCTCGATCACCTGCTCGCCCGGACGGGTCCAGTCGAGGTCGGAAAGGTGGACCATGCCGTCGACGTCGCCTTCGAGGCCGATGAACAGGCCGAACTCGGTCTTGTTCTTGACCTCGCCCTCGACCTGGCTGCCGACCGGATGGCTGCGCGCGAAGGCCTCCCACGGGTTCTCCAGCGTCTGCTTGAGGCCGAGCGAGATACGGCGCTTGGCCGGATCGACTTCGAGCACCACCACGTCGACTTCCTGCGTTGTCGACAGGATCTTGCCAGGATGCACGTTCTTCTTGGTCCACGACATTTCCGAAACGTGGATGAGGCCTTCGATACCCGGCTCCAGCTCGACGAACGCGCCGTAGTCGGTGATGTTGGTAACGGTACCCTTGATCTTCTTGCCGATCGGGAACTTGGTGCCGATCTCGGACCACGGATCGCTCTCGAGCTGCTTCATGCCGAGCGAGATGCGGTGGGTTTCCTGGTTGATGCGGATGATCTGCACCTTGACCGTCTGGCCGATATTGAGGATTTCGGTCGGATGGTTGACGCGGCGCCATGCCATGTCGGTGACGTGCAGCAGGCCGTCGATGCCGCCGAGGTCGACGAACGCACCATAGTCGGTGATGTTCTTGACGACGCCTTCGACCACCTGGCCTTCTTCGAGGTTCTGCACGATTTCCGAACGCTGTTCGGCGCGGCTTTCCTCAAGCACGGTGCGGCGCGACACCACGATGTTGCCGCGGCGGCGATCCATCTTGAGGATCTCGAAGGGCTGCGGGTTGTGCATCAGCGGCGAGACGTCGCGGATCGGGCGGATATCGACCTGGCTGCGCGGCAGGAAAGCCACCGCACCGTCGAGGTCGACGGTGAAGCCGCCCTTGACCTGGTTGAAGATGACGCCTTCGACGCGTTCGCCCTTGGTGAACTTCTCTTCGAGACGGACCCAGCTCTCTTCGCGGCGAGCCTTTTCGCGCGACAGCATGGCTTCGCCAAGCGCGTTCTCGATACGCTCGACATAGACCTCGACCGTGTCGCCGACCTTGAGCGTCGTGTCCTTGCCCTTGACGCCGAATTCCTTCAGCGGCACGCGGCCTTCGACCTTGAGGCCGACGTCGATGATGGCCATGTCCTTCTCAATGGCAGTGATGATGCCCTTGACGACCTGGCCTTCGCCGGAATGGCCGGCGGAAAATGATTCTTCGAGCAGGCTCGCGAAATCGTCGCGAGTGGGATTTGCAACTGACATAGTTTCTCCTGGAATGCCCCGCAATCTGTCGCGGGGCGGCGCCGTGGGTTAGCGTTGCGTTGGCCTGCCGGCGTTCCGGGGCAAAAAGCCCCTGGCCGCCCTTGAGCGGCAATTCCGGCGCATGAAGAATGCTGGCAGGCTGGTTCACGCCCAATATGGGAATTCTTTTGTCGCCGGCAATCGGCGGCGGCAGGAAAACCCGGCTCAGGCTTCGTTTCTCTTAGCCAGGACGTCGTCGATGATCGCCTGAGCTGCCAGAAACGCGGCCTCTATAGCCATTTCCGACGTGTCGAGCAAGTGCGCATCGGCGGCCGGCTTCAAGGGCGAGTCCATGCGGCCCATGTCGCGCTCGTCGCGGCGCACGATATCGGCAAGGATTTCATCGAAATTGGCAGTGCCGCCGATGCTCTCGATTTCGTCCAGCCGCCGCTTTGCCCGCACCTCGGCGCTGGCCGTGACATAGAGTTTTACGTCGGCATCGGGACAGACGACAGTGCCGATGTCGCGGCCGTCGAGCACCGCACCCGGCGGGGTTTTTGCGAAGGCACGCTGCTTGTCGACCAATATGCGCCGGACCGACGGGATGACAGCCACTTTCGAAGCCGCCTCGCCGATCGCGTGTGCCGAAAGCACGGCGCGGTCGAGCTTTGCCAGATCGACCTGACGAGCCGCGGTTTCAGCGGCAGAGACATTGTCGAGCGGCAGGCCGAGCCGGAGCAGCGAATGCGCCACCGCGCGATAAGTAAGGCCGGTGTCGAGCAGGTTCAGCCGGTAGTGATCGGCCAGCCGCCGGGCAAGAGTGCCCTTGCCGGCGCCGGCGGGACCGTCGATGGCAATGGTGAAGGTTGAGGTCATTGGCCGCCCACCGGAATCGAAAAGCGCAATGATCCAGATTGGCGTAGCGATCCTTCGCGCCCCCCTCTGTCCTGCCGGACATCTCCCCCACTTGGGGGGAGATCGGCGGCCATCGCGGCTTTCGCCAATTGTCTACGTCGCAGGATTGAGCGGAGCGCCGAAGCTGCCAATCTGCCTCCTTGTGGGGGAGATGTCCGGCAGGACAGAGGAGGGCGCTGTCCCGCCGACGTTCCAGTTTGGCCCCAACCCCCAAGGCTAGTGATTGCCATCAAGCTACTCGATCTCCGCACCGAGCCCCTTCATCAGCCCCATGAATTCCGGAAAGCTCGTTGCGATCATCGCCTGGTCGTCGATGGTCACCGGCTTTTCCGTCGCCAGCCCCATCACCAGAAAGCTCATGGCGATGCGGTGGTCGAGATGGGTCTGGACGATGGTGCCCTGTCCGTTGGGATGCTGGCCGAGGCCCTTGCCGCCGGGTTTTCCGCGCACGACAAGCGAGGCCTCGCCTTCGCTGCAGTCCACGCCGTTGAGCTTCAGCCCTTCGGCCACTGCCGACAGCCGGTCGGATTCCTTCACGCGCAGCTCTTCCAGGCCAAGCATCAGCGTTGCGCCCTCGGCGAAGCTGGCCGCCACGGCAAGCACCGGATATTCGTCGATCATGGTCGGCGCCCGTTCGGGCGGTACGGTGACGCCTTTCAGCTCGGAGTAACGCACGCGCAGGTCGGCGACGTCTTCGCCGCCTTCATTGCGGCGGTCGAGAATGTCGATCCGGGCGCCCATTTCCTGCAGCGTCAGCAGAAGACCTGTGCGGGTCGGGTTCATCAGCACGTTTTCGATGGTGATGTCCGAGCCCGGCACGATCAGCGCCGCCACCAGCGGAAAGCCGGCCGAGGAGGGGTCGCCAGGCACCGCGATCGTCTGCCCCATGAGCTTGCCCTGGCCTTCGATGAAAATGTGGCGCACGCCGCGCTCGTCGGTCTCGACCGACAGATTGGCGCCGAACCCCTTGAGCATCTTTTCGGTGTGGTCGCGCGTCATCACCGGCTCGATGACGGTCGTAATACCCGGCGTGTTCAACCCGGCCAGCAGCACCGCCGACTTGACTTGTGCCGAGGCCATCGGCACGCGGTAGGTGATCGGCGCGGCGTGCTTGGGCCCGTGCAGCGTGATCGGCATGCGGTCGCCAGGCGTCGCCTTCAGCACCTGCACGCCCATCTGGCGGAGCGGTTCGAGCACGCGGCCCATCGGCCGGCCCGACAGTGAGGCGTCGCCGATGAAGGTGGTTTCCATGTCATAGGTGCCGACCAGGCCCATGGTGAGGCGTGAGCCCGTGCCGGCATTGCCGAAATCGAGCGGGCCTTCCGGCTGCAGCAGCGCGCCGTTGCCGGTACCGCGGATCACCCACTCAGCGCCATGCTTCTCGATATGAGCGCCCATGGCCTTCATGGCAGCGCCCGTACGCATTACGTCCTCGCCTTCCAGCAGCCCGGTGATGCGGGTTTCGCCGGAGGCCAGGCCACCGAACATGAACGAGCGGTGCGAGATCGACTTGTCGCCCGGCACCCGTGCCGCGCCTGAAAGGCCAGATGATTTGCGGGCGGTGGCCTGCTTCGGGGCGGCAGTGTGCGACATGGTTCTTTCCTGGGAAACGCCGGCGGCCGGCCATTTTCGTCTGGTTTGCGCGGTCTCCTATCATGGCGGACCGAAATGGTCATCCCCTTGGTATGAAGGCCTTCGAATTCAAGCTTTTTGGGACGCCGGCTTTTCGCTTTGACAGCGCCGTAAACTCTGGTTAAGGGGACCAAACTTTCATCGACGAGGCTTGCTGTGGCAAAACCCGAACTTGGCACCAAACGCATCGACCCGGAGACGGGTCGAAAATTCTATGACTTGAACAAGGACCCGATCGTCTCGCCTTACACGGGCAAGAGCTATCCGCGCTCCTATTTCGAAGAAGGCAAGATCGCCGCCCTCGAGGAGGAAGAGGAAGTTGCCGAGAAGGAAGTAGACACCGAGGAGGAAGAGGGCGTCGAGGTCGTCTCGCTCGAAGAGGCGGACGAGGACGCGAAGGCCGACGAGCTTCCCGATCTCGGCGATGACGAGGACGACGTTGACCTTGGCGATGACGAGGATGACACATTCCTCGCCGACGAGGAGGAAGAAGATGATGACGTTGCCGACATGATCGGCGTCGGCGAAGACGACGACGAAGTCTGAGCGAACCGCATTCGCCGGCTTTCGCCGCGCCGCCTAGAAAAAGCGGTTCTTGAAGGCTTGATATTGACTGAAGGCGGGGTTAGAAGCCGCCTGCACTAACGGCGCGGTCTCAACCCGCGCCGGATCTCTTCGCCGGAAACGGCGCCGGCGAACTGCCGGAGTGGGGCCATAGCTCAGTTGGGAGAGCGCTTGAATGGCATTCAAGAGGTCGTCGGTTCGATTCCGATTGGCTCCACCAGTTCTTCCTACAAGGAAATCAACAACTTAGTTGATGTCCGGTTTCGGGCCATTCTGCTAAAAATCCCTTGGGGCACCGCCAGACTCCTTTTCGACCTAGAAAAGAGTTTGCCCCGCTGGGGGCGTTATTATTTACACTGCTCCTCGCCGGGGGTGATACACAATGACTTTCGATGAGTGGATTTCTGGTGGCGAGGTCCGACTGGCCGAAGCAATCCAGCAAGCTGCGTAAGAAACTCTGCAGCTCGACTTTAAAGGTTCGGCTGCCGGGAAGCCCGGCGCACTGTTCAACGACGGCAAGCTGACAAAGGACGGGCGGCGAGCTATCGGAAAAGTGCTTTCGGCGTTTAGCAACTCGGCTGGCGGGGTGGTGTTAATCGGCGTGGATTGCAGATCGATTGGGGAGGGGGCGGACGTCGCTCAAGCGCTCGATCCTGTACCAGTCTGGGAGACGGCCTTGAGCGCGGTAAGCTCGGCCGTTGGAGACCTACTACAGCCGAAGAACGGTGGCATTCGAGTGGCCGGATTTCCGTCTATGAATGATAATTCCGTTGGTTACCTATTAATCGACGTCCCTCGTTCGGAACGACGTCCGCACATGTGCAACATGGCGAAGCAGTATTTTAAGCGATCTGCTTCGAGCAGCTATGCGATGGAGCATTTCGATATCGAAGACGCTTTTCGCAGAAACGGCTCTCCGGACCTGGATCTTGTATATGACTTCACGGAGAACATGACCTCCGGACCGCTGGTGAACGCCTCAATCAGCTTAGCGATAAAGAACGAGGGCCTAGCGACAGCTAAGCATGTTTCGCTGACCGTTATTGAGCGGTCGGGGGTTAGGACAAAAAATGGCAGCCCATATGGCGCCGCGCTGACCAAGGTTCAACAATTCGGAGAGAGTCTTCGCCTAATCGGCCCAGAGGGTTTCGTGGTGAACCCTGGTGATACGCAAATCTTCGAGCATTTCGCAATCCAGTTCAACTTCGAAGGGCCGGTTTTCAAGGCAGGCGGAATGCCAATCGACGCCGCGACCTTTCTTTCGCGGTATTCACTCAGCGCCGAAAACATGCGCCCGAAACAAGGAACTTTAGTCTTGGGTCCTGCTGATTTCGATCGTGGGGCCCGCCTATTGAAACCAGGCAACATAAAGATGAGCCCACCATGAGGCGGGGTGCTCTGAAGGGACTGTTTGCCCGCTGTTTTCAAGCATGAATCCCTGTTGGCGCGGCTCACTGCTCCTCCACTGTTCTCAGTGGGGAACGGCCGCCGGACGCTGTTCCGCCGCTGTTTTCAGCGAGCGTGCTAACCGTTCCCCAACTGTTTTCAATTGCAGCGGTTAATCCGGAATCCCCGAATTAAATTCGGCTCAAGCCCTTGGCGGCACCACTCAAACGAATGGCAATTATCTGTCTGAATGCGTTTAGGGTCCATTCGCGGAGGCCCACGCATCCGTCGCGTGGGGGACACAGTAACTTCCCCTTTAAAGGCGTCGAGATGCCACGAGCACCGAAAAGTCAGTTCCTTAGACCTAAAGATCGAGCGATCTGCCAGCGGGTTGTCGACCAGATAGCCGCCGACGCCAAATCGTACAGCACCTCGATAGACAGCCAGATTCTCGCGTCGACCACACTGTCTCTCTTTCAATCGGGGGTCGTCAATGAAGTGAATTTGCTGGCACATGTTCGCGCGCGTCGCCATGACTTCACCAAGCAGGCCGGCACTGCGTCGCAGGTCGCTTCTTGACGCCCTCAGGAGCTGGCCGGCATGCACCGGCACTCGCCACCTTGCCCGATAGCGAGTGAAAAAATGGGTGGCCTGAGGCGCTCACCCACTCTGACGAGTAGCATGCTGTTCCGACGCTGTTCTGAGCATCCGACTCAACCGGGTGTGCCAGTCCGTTTTGAGAATCCGGTAACGAACCGCTCCCTCACGGCGCTTCTCGCTTCATCCTGTCGATGATCTCTATTATCGTAACCGCTGTTCTCAGGCCACGGCATTCCCCAGTGGAGATTGGCAAGCTCGCGCGCGCGGTCCTGCGCATTGCGGACTACAGGCCCGAATTGGTTGGGATAGATGTCAATGGAGGGTTCAAGGTTGCCTACGACATCGCGCAAGGCGCGGGTCCATTGGCGGATCGCTTCGTGCGACGTGGTGATGTTGTAGAGATTGCTCAACTATGGTTCTCGATAAAATTCTGTCGTGGCTTTTCCAACCGCACCGTTGGGTCCGTTTTGCTCGTCAACGTATTGCTGGTTCACTTTTTTGAATTTTTGATCGATGGAATGCAACCGCTGAGCAACAAAGCTCCTGAGACGATTACAACTGCGGTCGTTCTTCATCGACAGGTTAGCCGTTAACTCATCCATGGCGTTAGTCGTTTGAATGGCCCACTGTCGCGTTTTCGCGTCACTAGCGACCACTGTGGATAGGAACGCGTTCCAACGCTTTCGCAATTTCGGCGACACCTTGCCCTCTAGCCGCGGATAGGTCGTAATAAGATACAGCGTATAATCCGCCTCCCTGACATAGCAAGTGGATGGCTCCGAATGGGCAAACTCAATCTCGCGTCTTATGGTTGCCGTCAGCTTGGCTCCCCCACGTCGGGTCAACTGTCGGCCGATTTCCTTGCTGGAGATTCCCGTAATTCCGTAGGGGGTATCCTTTGGGATGACTTTGACACCGGCCTGCGCAACTGAAGCACAAATCAATGTTCCAGCCATCGCCAAAGCGGCGAACAAGTTGGATGCTGCCGATGCTGCTCGCATATAGCCCCCACTAACGTTTACCAAAAATTGGCCACCGACTTGTCCCGGCAGCTAAACTTGCCGCCCGTACCCGAGTCCTTGATGCTTCCGTTGCAGAAGCGGCCGTTGGAATATGTTACTCGTACAGGACAACTGGTGGTCAGGTGTACCCCGCTCACGCGCAAATCGCCAACTGCCGAGGCCGCGCCAGACAGCTTGCAGGCAGCAAATACCCCTAATTCCACGCTGCGTTACCCAGCCAAGCGGACAGCATCACCGATCAGCGGCCGAAAATTTGGATAAGCGCCCTAAGATCTCGCCGCCCCTTCCATCACAGACGAAAATGTCTGCCCTTGAGCATCAGGATATTCGGATCATCTTCCTCGTCTTCATCGGGCTCCTAAGCGGCCGGTGCCTCCAGCAGGTCGATGGCGGGCATCATTGAAAACAACGAAATGTAGGCGCGACTGCGGAGTGCTTAGTTTGATTTGACTCGCGTAATGCACCGGCAGTTTAATCTCCTGTCAGGGCAAAGAGGGGCCACGAACAGGGAGAAAACAATGGCCGTGCAAAAGGAAGACTACCGAACGAACAGAGCCGACTTTGCCATCGCTGCTATGCATAGTCGAGCGACCGCTGAGGACGACCGTGCCGAGCTAGTCGCATCAAGAAAGTCCCTTTGGCTCAGAGATCGGCGATCTGCAATATTGGTTGCAAACCCGTCAGAAAGCACCCCTCAACCGAAGGCTAAACCGCGCGGTTAGCGGGTCAGGTCGTAGCCACTTCCTCCTGCTATCGTCAATCGCGCCCTTGCGAGGGCGAAGCTTTTGACGTTGCGTGTGAGTAGGGGGATATCACATTGCGCAAACACCACACCTTCGCGGCGGCGGGGGCCGCGATTATCCTTTTGAGCGGATGCTCTGGTTCCGGGCCCAAGGATGCCGGATGGGGGTTCGCCAGGCCGAGGCAGCCATCGCATTGGTTCTGTTTTGAACACCGTGCCGACGGAGAAGCGTATCTTAAGGGGCACGTCGAAAAATGATCAGCCCGCCAAGACGACAGGGCGAATATGCCGATCGCGAAATCGATTGCCAGGAGGCAATGGAGCCGGGCTTTCAGGCGATCGTCGACCTGCATGATCGATGCGGGCTGGGCGCCCGGGGAGGTCATGCGGTCGCTCAAGAGGCTCATCGCTGCCGACAACATGATGCAGAAGGAAAAATGCCAAGAGTCGAGGCGCAACTCGTCATTGCGCGCGCCATGATGCGCTTCGGCCGGCCTTGACGATCGACAGCCCAGCGCCAGTATCCTGGCGATGGATGGGAACGATATCGGCCCCCATGTGTTAGAAATCCATGGACACTATGGAACCCCAGGGCCACGGGATGGCGGCCGATATTTTGACATCGGAAGTTGCCAATGCCAGGCAGCGCATCCACCGGACCGAGCTCGCGCTTCAACGCACTGAAGAAATGCTGGCCGAGAATCTTGCGCTGTGCAGCAGGATACGAACTGCGGTCGAGGCCGCAGACCGCTTGGTGGAGATCGATCCCGCCAGCGTTGAAGGACGCCGCGCGGGTTGACCTGGGCTGGCGTTTCATTCGTCGCGACCTTCAGGCCACCGGCGCCCAGGCCACCGGCGTCATCACCGTGCGAACAAGCCGGAACCAACGGCGACCACAAGCGGTTTACCAATCGAAGGGACCGCAATGGATTCGGAATAATGGAATTTTTGGATATGGAACTGGCGAGAGCCCGACAGCGGCTTAACCGGGCCGAGCGCTCCCTCGAACGTGCAAATGAAATGCTGGATGAAGGCTGCGGTGTCGGCATCAATATCGCGCTGTGCAGCAGGATCCGGGCTGCGCAACGACGCGTGGCCGAGGCGAGATTGCGGTTGACGAAGATCGAGCCTGGCCAGCCTGGCCGCACGGAGCAGCTCACAAGGTTTGAGCCTATTGGCCGATAGCCGCACAGCGATCTAGCGGCAGAGCGATAGGTCTGGCTCATGCGAAGCGGATGCGGCGTGGGCTGAACCGGCCTGCAGCTCGTGAGCCTGGCGATCGAGCTGACCTGCCCGGCCGGCGTGCTGCCGAGCGAGGAGGCAGTCAACTTGCTCTATGGACCGTTGCCGGTGCATGAGGGCGAGGCGCTTGCAAAGGCCATCATCGAAACCGTCGACCGACTGACCCGGTGCCGAGACCAAGTCAGTGACCAAGCCCTAAAGCTTCGGCCGCAGATCGAGGGTCAACAGACGCGCTTCTCTTAGGATCGAGGCACGATCGAGCCCGATCAGAGATGCGATGTCACGTATTTGCTGCTCAGTGGCACCGGACTCCCGTGCAAGCGCGCGTAGATTTTCGTCCGTCAGGCCTGCCGGCCTTGATTCTTTTTTCGGCCATCACACCAATGCCTCCGGTTGGGGCAGGAGTGCGATGGTCGCTCCCAAGCGTCAGCGCCCATGGTGCGTAGCTGGCGATCTTTCATAGTACGTTCTCGCGCCGATTTTAGCCAGTGGCCTTCGTTTTAGGCAGTGTCTCGGGTGACACTACCTTCTTTTAGTGGTCCTGATCCTCGTCGTCGAAGGCCAGCAGCGAAGCGTGGCGTACCATGATCATTTTATTAAATTAGCAATGATGCATGAACGGGCGTATAATCCGCTCCAGCTGGGGGCGAACGCTCTCAGCCGGTACGCCCAGCGGCCAAATCGCCCGTCCAACTGCCGTCGCGCTATCAGGTTATGATGGGTGACGACGTGAGACGGGATAAGCACAATCCGCCAACTATGAAGGGCAAAATCCACGGGTCGCCGGACAACGACGAACCGGGGCATTTGGAGTTCTGCCCAATTTGCGGCCAGACATTCGACAAGCGAAACCTTGTCGAAGTGCTGCATCATCACCTTCCCGAGCATGAGCCGTTCGCGACGGATAGGTGACAGAGGTCGAAGCCGCCTCGGTATTCCGCGAATTGGATAAAAAGTCCCGCCGCACATGCCAGGACGGCGGGATCCGATCAAGTGGCTTGCACCAGGCTGGGGGGATGCGGGGGTTGGGCTTGCCCGGTGCACGGGGACCGTCCGGAACTTTAGGCCCATCATCTGCAATGCGTCCACCAACCGTCGGTGGAAGAAATTCGGCTACCGACAGATCGGTCATCCCGGATCGCTGTGGCCAGCAACTCGTGCCAGTGACGGCATCTCGTGTGAAAGCCTTTGTTGAAGAAACTAAGGAACGGCTCACGCGCATGGCCGAGGAAGGCGGCAAGGTGACAATCGACCTTGGAACGCTTATGACGATTGATATCGACCAGGTCAGGCTGGTCGAGAAGTACAGGGCGCCGAAGCGCAAAAAGCCCCTGCGGGACATGCTGAATTAGCTCTTTGTATGTAAAAAACAGACATTGAACATTTTCCGGCAATCCTAGTTAGGATGGATGCCGCGCTATTTCTTCGACTTGTCCAGCAATGGAGAGACCTTCCCAGACCCTGAAGGTTCAGAGCTTCCGAGCCTGGAATCTGCGGAGGACGAGGCAGCAAAAACGCTGCTTGAAATCGCAAGAGAAAAGCTGTCCGATGGCACCTACCACGAGGCTGGCATTCAAGTCCGCGACGAAGCAGGCAACCAGCTAGTCCAGATCGTGGTCAAATTCGAACTGAACCGCATAGCGCCCATCAGACAATGAATCGATGGGAACCTGATCGTCTTCACCTTGAAGGTGCCCGGTTATGCCAAGCGCGGGCGTGGCGTCATGTGGACGACCTTCATTCGACTATCGAAGAGACGCGTCGGACAATCGAAGCATCGCGCCAGTTGCTGGCCCAGCTAGCCGCCAAAGAGGACCGGCCCCTGATAACTGATCAAGAAGAACGGCCACCCGTCCCGGACTGGCCGCCGCCTATCGCGGAACCTAGCTGAGACTAGTGTAATCGGCCGCCCGGCCTGGGCTCGCCCTTCATCCAAAAATGGCGCACCCGTGCCCGGTCAGTGCACGTTTCTGCCTGTAGTTTGAACCGCGAGCACCGGGACTCGACCAGGCAGCGGGCTGAAATGACCGCTGAGCAAAACTCCGTTACTTGTTGCAGTTCTGCATATCCGACGTCATAGCCCCGCTGGGGGTGTTGTTGTCGGCATCGTTGCCCGCCGTATCCTTGCAGCGGTCCTCCATACCGTTTGTCTGCGGCGTGGTGGCATTCGTTGCGTTCGGATCGATCGTGTTCGGGGTAGTTGCGCTGCCAGTCCCGGTGTTGCCGCCGGAAGTGCCTGTGTTGACGCCGGTATTGGGGCCGTTACCCGTTCCGCCGGTCCCGGAGCCCATCGATTGTGCCATGGCAGATGTAGCCAGACCGATAGCAAGTAGGGATGCAGAGAGAATTTTGATCATCTTAGTGTCTCCATCGAGTTGCATCGCGCTATCGCGATCTATACCCAACGAGAGTTTTTTCGAGATGTTCCGTTGGACAGAAATAGTGATCGATACAATCACTATGGACCTTTGTTGCTCGTCGTTTCATGAATGCGACGCCGAAATTCCTGCCGCATAGCGGCAATTTCGTCTGGAACCAAATCGAGCATGCCGCGTTGTTGCGCTTGCGGGGAGTTGTGTCGGGCCGCAGGGGATACCAGGACATTCAAGAAATCCGTGAGCTGGGAGGGCGCTGTGAGCGTGCTTGCATCCACAAGGCAATTGGATCGCCGTCAAATACTGAACGCACTGAAGGCTTTTCGGAGCGGTGATTTCTCCGTTCGCATCGACAATGTCTACGCCGGCCTCGATTCCGAGATCGCCGATACCTTCAACGAAATCGTAGAGCTCAACGATCAGGTCACGCGCGAGTTCGAACGCCTCAGCAAGGTCGTCGGCAAGGATGGCCGGATCGGCGAACGCGGCCGTGTCCGCAACGCCACCGGCAGCTGGGAATCGAGCGTCCGTTCCGTCAACGATCTGATCGAGGACATGGTTCAGCCGACGGCCGAAGTGGCGCGCGTCATCGGCGCGGTCGCCAAGGGCGACCTGTCGCAGACGATGATGGTCGAAATCGACGGCCGGCCGTTGCGCGGCGAATTCCTGCGCATCGGCAAGATCGTCAACACCATGGTCGGGCAACTGGCCTCCTTCGCCTCGGAGGTGACGCGCGTGGCGCGCGAGGTCGGCACCGAAGGCAAGCTCGGCGGCCAGGCGCGCGTGAAGGGTGTGGCCGGGACCTGGAAGGACCTGACCGACAACGTCAACGCGATGGCGACGAACCTGACCGGACAGGTGCGCAACATCGCCGAGGTGACGACCGCCGTCGCTTCCGGCGACCTGTCGAAGAAGATCACCGTCGATGTGAAGGGCGAAATCCTCGAGCTCAAGAACACCATCAATACGATGGTCGACCAGCTGAATTCCTTTGCCTCGGAAGTGACACGCGTTGCGCGCGAGGTCGGTACAGAAGGCAAGCTCGGCGGCCAGGCGCGCGTCGAAGGTGTCGGCGGCACCTGGAAGGACTTGACCGACAACGTGAACCTGATGGCCGAAAACCTGACCGGCCAGGTGCGCAACATCGCCGAGGTGACTACGGCTGTGGCGCTTGGCGACCTGTCGAAGAAGATCACGGTCGACGTCAAGGGCGAGATCCTCGAGCTGAAATCGACGATCAACACCATGGTCGACCAGCTGAACTCCTTTGCCGGCGAAGTGACGCGCGTCGCCCGCGAAGTCGGCACCGAGGGCAAGCTTGGCGGCCAGGCTCAGGTGCGCGGCGTTGCCGGCACCTGGAAGGACTTGACCGACAACGTCAATTCGATGGCCGAGAACCTGACCGGCCAGGTCCGCAACATCGCCGAGGTGACGACCGCCGTCGCTTCCGGCGACTTGTCGAAGAAGATCACCGTCGCCGTGCAAGGCGAAATCCTCGAGCTCAAGGACACCATCAACACGATGGTCGATCAATTGAACTCCTTCGCGTCCGAAGTGACGCGCGTGGCGCGCGAGGTCGGCACCGAAGGCAAGCTCGGCGGCCAGGCCGAGGTGAAGGGGGTCGGCGGCACCTGGAAGGACCTGACCGATAACGTCAACCTGATGGCCGCCAACCTGACCGGCCAGGTGCGCAACATCGCCGAGGTCACCACCGCAGTGGCGCGCGGCGACCTGTCAAAGAAGATCACCGTCGACGTCAAGGGCGAAATCCTGGAGCTCAAGGACACCGTCAACACGATGGTCGACCAGCTGAACTCCTTCGCCTCGGAAGTGACGCGTGTGGCGCGCGAAGTGGGTTCGGAAGGCAAGCTCGGCGGCCAGGCGCATGTCGAGGGCGTCGGCGGCACCTGGAAGGACCTGACCGACAACGTCAACGCCATGGCCGGCAATCTGACCGTGCAATTGCGCGACGTCTCCAAGGTGGCGACGGCAATTGCGACCGGCGACCTGACCCAGAAGATCACGGTCGATGCGCTGGGCGAGATCCTGCAGATCAAGGACGTCATCAACACGATGGTCGACCAGCTGAATTCCTTCGCCTCCGAGGTGACGCGCGTGGCGCGCGAGGTCGGTTCCGACGGCAAGCTCGGCGGCCAGGCACAGGTGCGCGGTGTTGCCGGTACCTGGAAAGACCTGACCGACAACGTCAATGCGATGGCCGCCAACCTGACCGGCCAGGTGCGCAACATCGCCGAGGTGACGACGGCAGTGGCGCTGGGCGACCTGTCGAAGAAGATCACGGTCGATGTGCGCGGCGAGATCCTCGAGCTCAAGGACACCATCAATACGATGGTCGACCAGCTGAATTCCTTTGCCTCCGAAGTGACGCGTGTGGCGCGCGAGGTCGGCACCGAAGGCAAGCTCGGCGGCCAGGCGCAGGTGCGCGGCGTTGCCGGCACCTGGAAGGATCTGACCGACAATGTGAATTCGATGGCCGAGAACCTGACCGGCCAGGTCCGCAACATCGCCGAGGTGACGACGGCTGTGGCGCGCGGCGACCTGTCGAAGAAGATCACCGTCGACGTCAAGGGCGAGATCTTGGAGCTGAAATCGACGATCAACACCATGGTCGACCAGCTGAACTCCTTTGCCGGCGAAGTGACGCGTGTCGCCCGCGAGGTCGGCACCGAGGGCAAGCTCGGCGGCCAGGCGCGGGTCGAGGGCGTCGCCGGTACCTGGAAGGACCTGACCGACAACGTCAACCTGATGGCGACGAACCTGACCAACCAGGTGCGCGGCATCGCCGAGGTCGTGACCGCGGTCGCGCAAGGCAATCTCAAGCGCAAGCTGACGGTCGATGCCAAAGGCGAGATCGCCTCGCTCGCCGACACCATCAACGGCATGATCGAGACGCTGGCGACCTTCGCCGACCAGGTGACCAACGTCGCCCGCGAGGTGGGCATCGAAGGCAAGCTCGGCGGTCAGGCCCGGGTGCCCGGCGCTGCCGGCCTTTGGCGCGACCTGACCGACAACGTCAATCAGCTCGCCGCCAACCTGACCACCCAGGTGCGCGCCATCGCCGAGGTGTCGACTGCGGTGACCAAGGGCGATCTGACCCGCTCGATCAGCGTCCAGGCCTCCGGTGAGGTGGCGGCCCTGAAAGACAACATCAACGAGATGATCCGCAATCTGAAGGACCAGACGCTGAAGAATGCCGAGCAGGACTGGCTGAAGACCAATCTCGCCCGGTTCTCGCGCATGCTGCAGGGCGAGCGCGACCTGGCCACGGTCTCGCGTCTGATCATGTCCGAACTCGCCCCGCTGGTGAATGCGCAATATGGCGTGTTCTACGTGACCAACCGCGACGAGGATGAATTCTATCTGGAGCTCGCCGCCTCCTATGGCGCCGAAAGCAAGGCGGAGATCAAGCAACGCCTCGATCTGCGCGAAGGCCTTGTCGGGCAAAGTGCCGCCGACAAGCGCGCCATCATGCTGGACAATGTGCCGCCGAATTTCCTGCGCGTCACCTCCGGCCTTGGCAATGCCGCGCCGGCGAACGTGATCATTCTTCCGGCTCTGTTCGAAGACGAGGTGAAGGCCGTCATCGAACTCGCCTCGTTCAGCGAATTCCGCGACACGCACCAGTCGTTCCTCAACCAGCTGATGGAATCCGTCGGCATCGTTCTCAACACCATCGCCGCCACCATGCGCACCGAAGGCCTCCTCAAGCAGTCGCAGCTGCTGACGTCGGAGTTGCAGGCGCGTCAGACCGAGCTGACCAAGAAGCAGGAGGAGCTGCACGCCACCAATGAGGAGCTGCAGGAAAAAGCGCAGCTGCTCGAGAACGAAAAGAAGCAGGTGGAGAACAAGAACCTCGAAATCGAGATGGCGCGACGGGCGCTGGAGGAGAAGGCCGAGCAGCTGGCGCTTACCTCGAAATACAAGTCGGAATTCCTCGCCAATATGAGCCACGAACTGCGCACGCCGCTGAACTCGCTGCTCATCCTTTCAAACCTGCTCGCAACCAACCAGCAAGGCAATCTCAACGACAAGCAGGTCGAGTTCGCGCGCACCATCAATTCGGCCGGCACCGATCTTTTGAGCCTCATCAACGACATCCTCGATCTGTCGAAGATCGAATCGGGCACCGTCTCGATCGACATCAACGACATGCCGGTGGTGCATCTTCGCCAGCATATGGAGCGAACCTTCCGGCAGCTGGCGACCGACAAGGGACTTGGCTTCACCATCAATGTCGACCCCGAGCTTCCGGAGACCGTTCGCACCGACGAGAAGCGATTGCAGCAAATTGTGCTCAACCTTTTGTCGAACGCGTTCAAATTCACCTCGCAAGGCGAGGTCCGCTTGAATTTCCGGGCCGAAAAGACGGGCCGTCACAACGGTTCGGCGCAACCGATAGAGGCGCTCGCGATCGTGGTCAGCGATACCGGCATCGGTATTCCGCAGGACAAGCAGAAGCTGATCTTCGAAGCCTTCCAGCAGGCCGACGGCACCACAAGCCGCAAATATGGCGGCACTGGGCTTGGGCTCTCGATCAGCCGGGAGATTGCCCGGCTGCTCGGCGGCGAATTGCGGGTCGAGAGCACGCCGGGCAAGGGTTCGACGTTCACGCTGGTCATTCCATTCGATGGACCCCGGATGGCGTTGGCCCCGCAAGCGGCGCTGCTGCCGGCGATGGAGGTGGCCGCAACGACAGCGCAGCCGAGCCCGCCGTCCTCCGAATTGCTCGATGACCGCGACACGATCTCACCGGAAGATCGGGTCGTGCTGATCGTCGAGGACGACCCGACCTTCGGCGGTCTGCTGCTCGGCCTCGCACGTTCGGCCGGGCTGAAAGGCGTCCTGTCGACCGCGGGCTCCGGCACGCTGGCTTTGGCGCGCAAGCTGGTTCCCGATGCTATCACGCTCGATCTCGGACTGTCGGATATCGACGGCTGGGTGTTGTTCGATCTGCTTCGCCACGACCCGAAAACCAAGGACATTCCCGTCCATGTCATTTCGGGCGCCGAGGATATCGAGGTGCTTGCCCGCAGGGGTGCATCCAGCATTTCAACCAAGCCCGTATCGTCGGACGAACTGATGAAGGTCTTCCAGGACATTCACTCCAGAAAGCTCCGCGTCCAGCGCCGCGTCCTGATTGCCGATACCGATCCCGAGCGCCGCCTTTCGCTGATCGACGCGATCCGCGACGGCGTCACCTCGGTCACCGCGATCGGCCGCGTCGCGGCGAATGCGGACGATATCGGCATCGCCAACTATGATGCCGTTGTGCTCGGCTTTGGCCGCTCGGCCAGGGACAACGCCCAGATGCTGGATGAGATTGCCGTTCTGTTCGGGCAGTCGGTGTCGCTACTGCTGTTCTTTGCGCCTCATCCGGAAGCGCTGCAACAGTCGCTCGCCTTGCATCCGGCATTGGCGGATGTTCCGCGGGCGGAGAATTTCGCTCAGCTGGCTCTCGTGATGTCGGCAACTCTCCCCGGGCGTGGACATGAAAACGATGATGCCACAGCCGAACAGCCGGACAATGTAGTTCTCGCCGGCGCAAAGGTCCTCATCGTCGACGACGACATCCGCAACATCTATTCGCTTACCAGCGTTCTCGAGACCTATGACATCCAGGTGCTGCATGCGGAGCGCGGCCGGGAAGGTATCGCGCTTCTGGAGCAGAGCCCGGACATCGACGCCGCACTGATCGATATCATGATGCCGGAAATGGATGGCTACGAGACGATGCGGCAGATCCGCGGCATGCCGGCGATTGCCCATATCCCGTTGATCTCGGTTACCGCCAAGGCAATGAAGGGCGACCGGCAGAAGTGCCTCGACGCCGGCGCCTCCGACTACATCGCCAAGCCTGTCGACCTCGATCTGCTGCTGGCATTGCTGCGTGTCTGGATCGGCCGCTCGCGATCCCGTGTCCATGGTCCGGAAAAGACGCTCATGGCAGTGAACTGACGGCCGCTCGATGCAGAAACTGTCGAGGCACGGAGCAAGAAAGCTGGGGGTCATGGCGCCGGCAGCGGGGCCGGCAAAGGCGCGCATCCTGGCCGTGGATGACGACGAGCGCAATCTGCTGGCGATCGGCGAGGTTCTGGCCCCTATCGGTGATGTCGTCTGCGTGCAGTCGGGCGAAGAGGCGTTGCGCGCTCTGCTGAAGGAGGATTTCGCCGTCATCCTGCTGGATGTGCTGATGCCGCGGCTGGACGGCTACGAGACGGCGGGCTTGATCCGCCAGCGCGAGCAATCCAGGCGAACGCCGATAATTTTTCTCACCGCCATCAACAAGGAAGACGCCCACATGCTGCGCGGCTATGACGCCGGCGCGGTGGATTACGTGTTCAAGCCTTTCGACCCGGCCATGCTGCGTTCCAAGGTCGCCGTGTTCGTCGAGCTTCATGAGAAGACGCTGGAAATCCAGCAAAAGGCGGCTGCCGAGCAAGGGCTGCTGGCCCAGGCACTGCAGGCGCAGAAGGAAAAGCTCGAGGCCGAGCAGGCGCTGCGCAGCGCCCAGGAGCGGCAGCATGCCATTTTGAGCTCTCTTCCGGTCTGCTTCCACGCGCGGGCGGCGGAGCCGCCGTTCGGCGCCAGCTTTGTCACCGAAGGGGTCGAACGCTTGACCGGCTTTCCTGCCGAACGGCTGACCTCCGATCCAGGCTTCGGCCTGAGCCGCGTTCATCCCGACGATCTGCCGAGAGTGAGGCAAGCCCTGCTCGCAGCCAAGGCCACCGGCTCCTACACCTGCGAATTCCGCTGGCAATGCGCCGACGGCAATTACCGGATTTTTCTCGACCAGGGCGTCCTGTCGAACGGCTCCGACAGCCAAAAGCCAGAGATCCTCGGCACATTGCTGGACATTACCGAGCGGCGCGAGCTTGAGAACCAGCTGCTGCAATCGCAGCGCATCGACGCGATCGGCAAGCTTACCGGCGGACTGGCGCATGATTTCAACAATCTGCTTGCCGCAATTCTCAGCGGATTGGGATTGCTCGAGCGCCACGCCGAGTTCGATGGACAGGCCAGGCAGGTTCTGGAACTGACACGCCGGTCGGCAAAACAGGGCGCCGAACTCGTCAACCGCATGCTTGCCTTCTCGCGCCGCCAGACACTGAGGCCGCAGGCCGTGCGCCTTGCCGCGCTCGGCGATACAATGAACGGGTTGGTGGCCCCGGTCCTGGGAGGCCTGATCCGTTTCGATTGGCTTGTCGACGACACTGTGTGGCCGGCGCATGTCGATGCCAGCCAGCTGGAGCTGGCGCTGATGAACCTGGTCTTCAACGCGCGCGATGCCATGCCGTCCGGCGGCACGATAATCGTGGAGGCGCAAAATCGAACGCTAGGCCGTGCAGCCGAGGATATTTCGGCGGGCGACTATGTCGTGGTCACCGTCAAGGACACGGGGTCGGGCATACCGGCCGACATTCTCGCCAAGGTCGTCGAACCGTTCTTCACGACAAAACCGGTCGGCAAAGGCACTGGCCTCGGTCTGAGCACGGTGCATGGCTTCGTCAAGCAATCGGGCGGCACGCTCCGCATTGAAAGCACCGTCGGCAGTGGAACAGCCGTCCAGCTCTGGCTGCCGCGTTCAATCGAGCGCCCGGTCGAAATCGCCGAGACGTCCGATGCCGACGACACCGTCGTGAATGCCGGCGAGGACTATCCATCGGTCCTGCTGATCGACGACAGCAATGTACTGCGGGAACTGACGGCGCAATCGCTTCGCCAACACGGCTTTGCGGTTACCTGCGCCGGGGGTGGCGCGGAAGCGTTGGCGATGATCGAGCGGGCGCCGTACGACTTCGACGTCATCGTCACCGATTTTGCCATGCCGCTCGTCTCGGGCCTGGAGGTCATTCGGTTCGCCCGCAATCTGCGGGCCGATTGGCCGGCGGTGATGATAACCGGATATGCCGACGCCGACGCGATCGCCGACCGGCCCCCCGACGTGCCGCTGCTCGGCAAACCACTGCGCGAAAAGGACCTGATGGAGAGCATTCTTGCGGCGGCTGCGCGCACCGGCTCGCAGAGGGCCAAGCAGGCCCAGCCGGTGAAGAAGCGGACCATTGGAACCTGACGTACAGGTTGTCGTTGGATAGGTCGCTGGCTGCGTTAGGATCGGAGGAAAGACTGATGGCGACAGCGGACTGGCCTCTTCCTGAACGCTTCACCTTTCAAGGGAACTCGATCGCCTGGGGCGCGATGGGCGAGGGCTCACCCGCGGTATTGCTGCATGGCACGCCTTTCTCATCGTCGGCATGGCGTAGAATTGCGCCTTTGCTCGGCCAACAGAGGCGAATCTATTGCTTTGACATGCTCGGCTATGGTCGATCCGACAAACCCGACAGCGACGTGTCCCGTGGCATGCAGAACGAGCTTTTCGCGGCCCTTTACGATCATTGGGGCCTGCGTGACCCCGATATCGTTGCGCATGATCTCGGCGGCTCAACAGCGTTGCGCGGTCATTTGCTCAACGGGCTCGACTACCGGTCGCTGGTGCTGATCGATCCGGTCGCAATCAGCCCGCAAGGCTCACCACTTGTTCAGGCCGCCAAGAAACACGAGACGGTCTTTTCCGGCCTCCCGCACTACATTCACGAAGCGATCCTGCGCGCCTACATCGGCGGCGCCGTAGCGAATGCGCTACGCGAGGAAGAGATGGCGCTTTACCTCGCGCCGTGGCTGGGAGCCGAAGGCCAAAAAGCCTTCTGGCGCCAGGTCGCTCAGATGGATGACAAATACTCGCAAGAGGTCGAGTGGCGATACGGTGAGATTCGTTGCCCCGTTGCCATCCTGTGGGGCGAGGACGACCAGTGGATTCCCATCGCCGACGGTCGCGAGCTCGCGCGCCGCATTTCGAGCGCTTCCTTCCACGTCGTGCCGAACGCGAAGCATCTTATGCAGGAGGACGCGCCGGAAGCGATCGTGGCGACAGTGCTTGGCTTCTGGCGAGACCTGGAGGAGCGGGCAAATGCCCGCAAAAAATCGGCTTCGGCCGCTCGATCTCCACCGCGTCAATGACCGCGTCGGGCGCCTCTATCCGGTAGCCGATGCCATGGACAAGAATCCACTCCTTAGTGGCAGTCTTGAATCGAAACGGTACGTTTCGTATCGTTTACCTGGCAGCATCCAGCCTGTGCGCAACACCGAGCGCCGGCCATGGCGCGCTCGACGGGCTGTGATGCGGTTGATAAGCCCTCTCCGCAAGGAGAGTCGAGATATGACCGTTGCGATCGAGATGGGCCAGACGAGCGCAGGCGCCCCGGCGGCGCTGGATCTTGAGGAACTGCTGGCGACGCGGCTTCTGGTGCAGGGGAATTCGGGCTCCGGCAAATCCCATCTGCTGCGCCGGCTCTTGGAGCAGAGCGCGCCCTGGGTGCAGCAGACCATTATCGACCCCGAGGGCGACTTCGTGACGCTCGGCGACCGTTTCGGCCATCTGGTGATCGATGCCGAGGAGCATACCGCGCGCGGCCTGCAGAGCGCCGGCGAGCGGGCGCGCATCCACCGCGTCTCCACGGTGCTCAATCTCGAAGGGCTCGACGCCGAGAACCAGATGCGGCGCGCCGCCGCCTTTCTCGGCGGGCTGTTCGAGGTCGCCCGCGACCACTGGTACCCGATGCTGGTGGTGGTCGACGAGGCGCAACTGTTCGCGCCGGCGGTTGCCGGTGAGGTTTCGGACGAGGCGCGCAAGCTCTCGCTCGGCGCCATGACCAATCTGATGTGCCGTGGCCGCAAACGCGGGCTTGCCGGTATCATCGCCACCCAGCGGCTGGCCAAGCTCGCCAAGAACGTCGCCGCCGAGGCTTCCAATTTCCTCATGGGCCGGACCTTCCTCGACATCGACATGGCGCGCGCCGCCGACCTTC
>NZ_JAMYNE010000046.1:0-28760 GCF_040318915.1 Mesorhizobium sp. M0991 | reverse complement strand
GACCCTCAGCCCCCATTGCACCTCTAGGTCCCTGCTTGCCGGGAAGACCTTGTGGACCGACAGGCCCTTGGGGCCCTGGGGGGCCTGCCGTTGTGCAACCTGCAAGGAGGGCGACGCATGCTAGAGCAGTAATTCTCATGACCACCTCCCCGGTTTCCCGGTGAGTTGACGACAAAAAACATTCGCCAAATCAACCGAATGTACCACCACGCGATTGTCGTGGATAGGAACGCGATCGGCGGCTAACGGAACGTCGCATATGCGCCGTGACGACGGGAGGCCAGCAATCGTAGCGTAGAGTGTTGACGCGCCTTCCTTGCCGTTGAAGCTCTCGATGAAGCCGTATCCGGCATGATGTTCTTGGTGCCATCGTTTGTTCGGTCGTCAGTTCGTTAAGCTTGGCGCATCCGGGCATCCGGGCCACGGGGCACCGGGAGCACGCAAGTGCGGGAGCGCGGAACAGCCGCTCTGCGCCCCGAAGCTCGCCGCCGGAACCGGCATCTGCCACACCGACGAGTTCACGCTGTCGGGAAGTGGTAAAGACGCTACTTCGATTCAATAACCCCGTTCGAGGTCGATCTTGTTGGACAGCGGCTCTCCTCTTGCAACTTGACCGCAGAGATCGGCGACCTGGTCGATTCCAGAATCCACCCAGAAGCTCGCGACATGAGGTGTGATGGTCACCCTGGGATGAGTCCACAACGGCGATGAAGTCTCCAGTGGTTCACGCTCAAACACGTCAAGACAAGCACCAGAAAGCTGACCTTCGTCGAGCGCGCGGATCAGGTCGGCTTCGTTGACATGCGCACCCCTGCCGACATTCACAAGGTAGGCACCTGACTTCATTTGTCCAAAGGTAGAGGAATTCAGTATCCCACGAGTGTCACCAGTCAGGGGAAGTGAACAGATAACGTAGTCCCGATTTGTGAGTGCGTCCGCAAGCTGGGCACGGCCAAAGTAACTATGTATACCAGGAAGGGCCTTTTGATGACGAGACCAGACTGCCGTGTCGTAGCCCAAGTCCGCAAACAGCTTTGCGGCCCAGCCACCGATCCGGCCCGCACCCAGCACAACAATTCTTGTCTCGGAGATCTTCCGCGGCGCGATCGGATTCCAAAACTTGCGGGCTTGGAGACCCATGTAATCCGCAACATGCCGTTGCTGGCAGAGAACGCGAAGGACGATGTATTGCACCACTTCCGAAGCCTGCTCACGCGTTGCGAGCCTGATGAGCGGAACACTCTTGGGAAAGCTCTGAAGATCAATACCCTCGACACCGGCCCCCAAATAGACGACGGCGCTTAGCCCCGTCATGGCGTCAAAAAAACCAGGACTGGCGCCCTTGTCGATCAGCACAATATCTATGTCACTTTTGTTCCCGGCGTCTGGCCAAAGCCTGAACTCCAGCTGCGGCACACGGGTTTTCAGCTCAGCAGCCCATACTTGTGGATCAATGTAGTCAGGATACTCATTGACCATCAGAACGGTAATGGGCTCGCCGAACACTTCGCCCCTCCCAGATTCAGGTAATCAGGCATCCACCGGATGACCGGTCTGTGGAGACTGATTTTTGCGCAAGCTGGCACCAGTTGCAAGACGACCGGCAAAATGGCGTTGGTGATCCGCCAAAGCGTGATGTCTGCCCGTTGCTGGCCGAGAAGACGTCCGACCTGACGGGTCAGCAGATGGCCGATCCAACCCTGCGGGATGCGCGGCAGCGGATACCCGCTCCGGTTGCCCCCTCCTGTATTTGTTGACTCTTAAAATTATGTAGAGCTAATATGAGTGTGCTACTGTCTAGGGCAAGTCCCCCTAGCTTCATCTGCTAGACTTGCTCGCTTCAGATTTAGTTGAAATTCTGCAACTAGCAGAACCAAACCCCATAAGCTCATGAGGATAGATGGGAGATGCAAGTCCTCTCCTTTACTGTGTTGAGCGCAGGATTGTTAAGAGTGCTGCTGATCCCTGACCAGCCTGTTCACGGCAGTTCTTATACGAACGATCTTTGCCCTTGTGAAATTCGTGAAAAGCTTCCTCTCGAGGACCCAACCGCCGAAGTCGATGTCGCGATCGTCCTTGCGGTCGATATGTCGGGCTCCATCAACCAGATAGAGGCCACGCTACAACGCGAGAGCTATGCGGCTGCTTTGGAGTCACGGACCGTGTTGAAGGTGATCAAAGAGGGTATGCACGGCAAGATCGCTGTCACTTTTGTCGAATGGTCGAGCCGCGGCTCCTTAAAAACGCGGGTGGATTGGACCGTTCTTTCTGAGGCGAATGATGCGTCGGTTGTCGCGGAAGCAATTCGGAAAAGGTCGGAAGGCCTACACCGAGATCCGCACGGTGCAAAAACATCGATCTCATACGCCATTGATGTGTCTGTTGATGCCTTTGACAAACTTCCTGTCCCGACGTTGCGCAGGGTCATCGATATCTCAGGCGACGGAACAAACAATGACGGATCTTCACTTGAAGAAAGCCGCCTGAGAGCGCTTCAGAAGGCCATCGTCATCAACGGTCTCCCGATAGGCGCGGAAATGGAAAATGGCGAGACCACCGCGGAATATTACGAGCGGCACGTTATCGGGGGGCCCGGCTCGTTTATCATTCCAGCCGACAGCTCGGCTGAATTTCAATGGGCCATAATCAACAAGCTAATTCGAGAAGTAAGTTCCATCTCCGGAGAGAAACGCTCTTAGAACGATCGCACCGATACGCGCGGGAAGGCTCCCTATAAATCTGTCGAAGAAATCTTCGGTGACGAGGCCGGAGTTGGAATGATGGACAGAGTGTTAGAAGGACCTAGGCGGCACGTATAGGCAGATCATGGCGGGCAAGACACGTGCGAACGTCAAGACCGACAAACTGCGTGGGCGCGCTATCGTCCGCGGTGGTGCCGGCACAGCTGCCCTGACGATAGGTCTCTTCGGTGGCATTCTCACCTATGCGGTCGAACTCGGTATCATCGAGCAGAACCCGGTGCATGGCGTTCGCAAGCCGACGGACCAGGTCAACGCCCGCCGTCTCAGCGAACAGGAGTATCGCATACTCGGCGATATTCTGCGGAAGGCGGTCGAGGACCGGCAATACGAGACCACTGCAGAAATCATCCGGGTGATCGCGCTGACTGGGTGCCGGCGCAGCGAGATCATTGGTTTGCAGTGTGCGAAGTCGATCCTGAAGGAAGTTGCCTGCGTCTGACCGACAGCAAGGAGGGCGCGTCGGTGCGTCCAATCGGTCTGCCTGTGCTGGAGTATCTCGAGAGCCGCCGCAACGAGGAACAAGATGCCGAGGACTATGTCTTTCCCGGCTGGGAGGATGACACGCCATTCGGAGCCTTCCCCAGACAGTGGACGAAGCTGTTCAAAGCTACCGATCTAGCCGGCATTACGCCGCATGTCCTGCGGCACAGCTTCGCCAGCATCGGCAACGACCTTGGGTTCACCGAAGCAACCATTGCAGCCTTGGTTGGGCATTCACGCGGGACGATAACGAGCCGCTACATCCATACCGTGGACACCGCGCTCATCATGGCGGCCGACAGCATCGCTGGCTACATTCAGGGCCTGCTGGACGGCGTCGCATTCACCCACACCGTCTATGCGCTCGATCGGGACTCGAGGAAATCGGCCCTTGCTCACTTCCTGGGACAGAGCAACCCCGCGATGTCCAATGTGACGCCACTTTCAACTGCCGTGACCGACGGCAGCAGCGCGCTGCAAGGTTGACCAGCGTTAACCCAACCAACGCCACAGCGGCAGATCAGCTTGACGGGGGCCCTCACAAGTCGATGTCCCCTTCTGGCGCCAGCTTTGTCGCCTAGCTGGAGGGCCAACTAGGGAATGAGAGGCTGTTGATCCGAGGCGTTCCACGACTAGATCGATCCTCTCTGATGTCCTCGTATTCTCGACTTACTATCAGGTTCATTCGCGGCATGATCGATGACGCCATTGCGGGCGCTGATCATCCCTCCCACTTGCACCTTTTCCGCCGTAGGTGAGCAACGGCGATCCCCGCCTCGGCGTTGGGTCAGGCGCGGTTCTTAACACGCGCCGTACCGCTCTTGCGGTTCTTGGTGTCGGATGAGCGTCGCTAGGTTCACGCCACGACGACTTCCCCTTCGAGGGAAGTTCCGCGGCGGCACACCTTTCGGGCTCGGAATACCGGACAGTCGCAGGACAAGGCCTTCCTCGTCGACGTGTCGTCGACCGAGGAGCCAAAGCTATTGTCGAGGCTATGGAAGATCAAGGCCAATGCCGAGCGACGTCAAATGGAGTCGAGTAGCCTGGTACGCGACCGTCATTGCCAACTGGACGAAGCTCCGGGAAGGCGCAGTTCGCTCATTTCCGAGTTGCAGCCGGAACGGCTCTCTCGTCCGTCTAGCAAGCTGACGAACTGAACTGCGCGTTGTCGCCAACGAACGCACTTCGCTGCCTTCTGGACGGGTAAGTCAGTGCGATCTCGTCAACATGCCAGGACCCGCTCCCCGACCGCTCCGACCAGGCCTCAAGACCGTCTTTGGCAACAGTTGGGCGACATTGGATCCGCGCCGCAATAATAATCGGACACATACTTGCGCACTGTTGTACAACGGTGCTGTAGCAATCGTATTGCTGTCATCGACGGAGGGGTGCTGGAAGATGGTGGTGAAAGTTCTTGCCCTTGTGGCGGCGTCGTTATTTTCGACGGCAGTTGAGGCTGGCGAGCACCGGCTTGGCAACTGGAATGTGCAGACACTGGTGCATTCGGCCGATACGGCGACGGTGTTTCCAGATGATCACCACCGGACGGCCGCCGACTTCGCGGACCTGCGCAAATGGCGTGATCTCATTGCGGCGGATGTGATGTTCCTGCAGGAGGTGACCAGCCCCGCCGCCATCAATGAAGTCTTCCCGGTAGCCAATGGATGGACGCATTGTATCAGCGGGCAATACGCCGTGCTCGAGCACATGAACCAGTCGGGGCCGGTCTGTACGCGAGTGGGCGAAACGCCGCACATGCCGGTCGCCGCCGAACGGCAGCAGTTCACGGCGATTGCGCTGAAGGAGAGTGCGGGTCTAGTCCTCGACATGGTCGCCGATTTGCCAGAATTGAATGTCAAATCCGACGACAACGGAACTATCCGTGACGTGCGGTGGGGCCTCGATGTCATCCTGCGGGACGGTGCCAGCCGCTTGCGCGTGCTGGTCGTGCATTTGAAGTCGGGCTGTTTCGATGACCGGGTCGACCGGAAATTCTTCACCAGGGATCCTGCGCTGGACCCGCCCGCCAAGTTCGCCTGTGACACGCTAGGGCGGCAGATGTTTCCCCTGCACAAGTGGATCAGGGCGCGCGAGGATGCCGGCGAGGCTTGGATGATTGTCGGCGACTTCAACCGTCGCCTTGATTTAGGTGGAGGCAGGACGCAGGACGAAGTGTGGACCGCTCTGACGGCATTCGCGCCGAATAGAGACGGTCTCGATCAGGACAATCGGCCCGATACGTTGATGATGCGTCAGCCGTACAAGGAAGCATCGCTGTGCTGGCTGGAGAAGCGCAACGCCATGCCGGCCAGCCTGGCCGAGCAGGACGAGTACTTCTTCGCGCCGATCGAGTTTTTCCTATATGGGGCAAAGGTCGGCGCCTTGGTGACGCCGGCAAGCGGCGGACAAGTGCCGTGGCCGAATGCGCAGCCGAAAGATAACGTCCGGCTGTCCGATCATTGCCCAGACGTGTTGAATCTCAAGCTGGAATAACAGGATCCACATGCAGATTCTGTCGTGCCAGAGCCCACTTGTGATGTCGCGACGCCAGCCAAGCGGCGCGTCCAGCTTGCGACGTCGCGTCCCCTCGGGCTTGACTAGATAGATGAATGCGTACCGAGGGGATGGATACGCTGGCGCCGGTCAGACATTCTAACTCAGGAGACCGCGCTTCTCCTGCTGCACGATCCACGAACCGACCCGGAGCGCATTGGCTACCACTGTCAACATCGGATTCAATCCAAAGCCTGTGGGCATGAAGCTAGAGTCCACGACGAAAACGTTGCGCGCCTCATGCAGGCGACAATGCGAGTCGAGGACGGACCGCTCGGATTTCACGTCGTCGTCAGGCCCCATTCGGCAGGTCCCCATCTGGTGGTCACCGATGAGATCGACGATCGCGGGCGAGGCCCCGAACGTCTCAATGATCTTCTTGTTGCCGTTGCTCCTGAACTTCGCGACGGATTTCTCGAACATCGGGAGGGCCAATTCGTACATCCTCCACTCATTGGGGCCAAGATCCCGCGTGACTCGGGCGGTGGGGATGCCGTACTCGTCGACGTGCTTGGGATCGAGGTCAACGCGGTTGCGAGGCATGGGTAAATCGTCGGCCGTTAGCCTCAGCTCCATGGACCGCGCGTATGTCTCGATTTCCTTGAGCGGCTGGAGCGCCGCGCCTCGTTGCGAGTCGAAGTAGGCGGCGGCGTTTTCGAGCGGGTTCTTCTTGGCCGTGCTCGTTAGAGTCCCGGCCTTGATCCAGTTCTTGGTAACGGGCTCTTGGAGGAAATAGGGCTCATAGCTGGTCACGTTGCCGGTTGCTCCGAATTCACCGTGGACCATGCCCTGAAACGCTTTGTCGAGGGTGATCTTTACGCCAAGCCCGAAGAGGTGGAAGGTGGCGTTCCTCCCCAGTTGATCGCCCCGGTTGCCCAACCCTTCGGGTGGACCCGACAAGCGCAGCAGGCGCGCGGTCTGGATCGCCCCGCACGACACGATCACGTTGTCAGCCAACTGCTCTTTGAGCACTGGGTTGTCGGGGTCGCTGATGTCGAGATAGCGCACTCCCGTTCCCCGGCCAGCCGCCTTGTCGAACATGACCTCAATGGCCTTGGCGTTGCAGTGAATCTGCACCTTGCCCTCAGACCGAAGCGCGTCCAGTTCCCTGAGCGTTGTGACGCGGGTGCCGAACTTCGGCGCCTCCTCCTTGCCCCAGCAGATGTACTCGCCACAGAAGCCGCACATGTTGCATGCGTTTCGCTTGGCTTCGCTCCAGATCTGGTCCGCCTTCTGCTGCCAGAATTCAGGCCGGTCGTTGGAGGTCCATGTCGCCAGTGCCGCGGCAATCTTCTCGCGGGTCTGGTAGGGGGCGCTGCCGGGTTGAACGATGGCGCAGGGCAGGGGCACAGGCCACATGCCAGCGTGATGCATGCCCAGCTTGGCGAAGTGTCCGACCGGCGTGATCGGGTAGGCTCCGCAGGGCAGTGGCGTCGTGTCGAACCAATGTTGCTTGTCGCCGAAATATGCCGGGTGATTAAAACCCTTGTACCAAGCGCTCTGCTCAACCGCGTTGTTCATCTCGCCCCGGTCGCCGCTGACGCCCATCAGCGCCTCTGCGACCCTGTAATACGGCAGCATGTCGCCGTACCCGATGGGCCAGTCCGGCACCGCGTAGCTTCGTTTCCGAGAAGTGCGTGTTCAGCAGGAAGTCCAGGGGCATTGGGCGGTAGGACCAAGTGCCCCAGATCGTGGACCCTCCACCAAGAACCGAGCCCGTCCAGCCGTTGACGAACGGCTTGGCAGTATCCTTCTCGAAACGGCGAAAGGTTGTGTAGTCGCCGCGCAACCTTCGCTTCGGGTCGGGCTTGCGAAGGCGAAAGTACTCCTCTCTATGGGCCGACGAGTTGAACCCAGGCTCATCCTGCGGATGACCTGGCATAGCCTCAAACTCCTTCGTGATGTCACGTCCCTGTTCTAGCAGTGTGACACTGTAGCCCGCCTTGGCGAGGAGCCACGCGATGGTTCCGCCGCCGCCGCCGGACCCCACCACCACGAAGTTCGGTTTCTCGGTCATTGCTGTCTCCGTTAGAGCAGAGCGGTTACCTTGGCGTCGAACTGAGCGACAGCTTCCTGAACCTGTTCGGGATTGTAGACGTTGTGCCGATGACGGTGCTCTCCTGCCTCGATCAGCACCGCGCGCTGCCACAATTCTCCTTGCTCATCGACAGGCAAGAACGGACTTTCCAAGTCGAGCAGACAGATCGCAACGTCCTTGGCGAAGCGCTTGATGAAGTCAGACGATTTAACAACTTCCGTGGGTGGCCAGGCCGCTAGTTCATCGGCGAGCAGATTCTTCGCGAACTGGAGCCAGCTCGCGTCGTCGGGAAACACGCGCTGGGTCTGCGCCTTCATTAGCAGTGGCCAGCACGCCGCGTAGAATTCCGATCTCGCGCGCGGCAGCTTGAGCTTAGTCTTCGGATCTACCGTCGCGATCACGAAGTTCTCGGAATCGACAGGCGCGAAGGCAGCCGCTTCATCGAGCTTGTGCTGCGCCCGCCAGTCTGCAGGATGGTGGAGGCTCGGTTCAAACCAGAGGGGAGCAGTCGCGATCTTGTTCCATCGGACACGCAGGGCCTCGTTTGAATCAGACTCTATAAGGAGATCGAGGCGCTCAACAGCGCGAAGCGACTCGATCGACAGCGTCGGCCCGGACCCGCGCCAAGGAAGATCCGGCGCATTGGGCGGAACGTATTTCTGACCATCTTTGACCCAGCTTTCCAGCGGGAACAGCTGCCGCGCGAGTTTGGTAAGAGTGTCACGAACTTCTGCGTCGGAAATCATTCCCATAGAATGTTCACCTTGGCACGATATGCCTATCCGAGGTTGATTGGAATATATGCTCTTGCAAACTCGGGATATCGATGGGGTCATCCCCGGCGCGAATATTGACCATACTAATGCAAGATTGTGGTCAACAAATCAATGCGTTACCCTCTACTCGTGCGGGGTCAGGCTTCGGTGCTGACTCACAGTCATACGATGCACGATCCCGCTCCTTCGATCTGATTGCGACCCCAGAGAACCGGAAAGTATATTAGCTGTCTACCCGAAAAATTTGTCATCCACAGTGCAATCAACGCTCTGGGGCTGTTGACTGGATAAGACTGACGCGTTTAATCGCATTCGCGGCGCCTTTTCGCACCGCACGTTGCGTGCTCGGATCTAACGAAGTGGCCGCCTCCCTCAAACGATGCGCCTGAATTCTCGCGCGGGAATCCGTCCCACCTGATCCTCGAACTCCACAGGCGCTGTCTTTTGACGCTCTGTTCTCGCGCTCAGTATGTCAGAGAAAAGCGTGCAAAACGTCAGAGTGCCGATAGTCTCGCCCCATTACGTTAGTGCGGGCCGGCATGTCTAGCGATAGTCTTCCCTCAAGTTACTATGGAAGGCATAGCTCATGAGTTCAATGATTTAAGATGTCAGGATAGCTGGCGTTTCATCAGTTCCAGGCTAACATAGAGGAAGTTTCCGGTTCCACGGGCCAGGTCGAGGACGCGCGTCGTGCAGAGCTTATGGTGATAAGTCTTCACTGCAGCCAACGCTGCCGGATGATTTCCGGCATCCCGCAGTTCCTTCACCTGTCCTTGCACAGCCTCCCAATCGGCACGTAGGGGCTCAATCAATTCACTTACCGCGCGCTTTTGCCTTGGGTTCTGGCGAGCTTTCGGACGGGTTTGCAGCCAATTTTGCAGATCGCCGATCTGTTACCCACAGGGACTTTTTCCTCGCCACCAAATCGTCACGATCGCCCTCAGCGGTCGCTCGGCTATGCATGGCAGCTATGGCGTAGTCGGCTCTGTTGGTTCGATAGTCTTCTTTTTGGACAGTCATTGTTTGCTCCCAGTTTCATAGCCCCTCTTTTTGCCCTGGCGGGGAGATTAACTGCCGGTGCATTACGCGAGTCAATCGATGAACGACCACTCCGCAGTGGCCAAGGCGGGAAGCAAGCCGACAATTTTAACGTTGGAGCGGCTTACAGAGTGCAACACAGCCGCCCTTTCGTCGGGCTGCGTTGATCGCGTCCATGTTGCCCTTCAGCTCGCCGATCTTGGCTTCACCTGCCTTGATGTCTGTGTCGTCCATCATGCTGCCAACCGGCAAGCCAAGCCAAAACACGCCATCCACGTCATGGCGGGCCGTCCTGTGTTGTACGGCCATTATCGGGCCAGGTCGGAACTCGTTCGGAAAAGTTCGGCTTCCAAATGGCTGCAGGACGTGCCCGCGTATACGCTGGACGAAACCAGCATGGCTTGATGTCGGCTGGGCGAGTAGCGCAGCCCGACAAAACGCTGATGGCTACAAACGCACATAACTTGATTTTCATGCTTCCCCAAAATGCCCGCGGCGAGCATGCGTTGAGGGCGGGACGAAGTCTATGTGCCTTGACGGGATGCCGAATATATTCCTATTTTGCGGGATGCCGCACCGTCGCCGCCATGAACAGATTTCCGAGTATCATCTTGCCAAGATCGAACGGCAGGCTTGGCTACTGACGAAGGAACTGCGGGTCGCGCAGTTGTCCCTAAGGCCGTTCTGTCCGCACTACGACGCCATCGACAATTTGCATCGGGCCCTAAAGCGGGCGCTCAACTTGCTGCATGACCGCCCGGCGGATTACGAAGAACCGCATTTCGCGCCCATGTCGCGAGGGTGAAGAACTAGCCTGTCAGTTTAGTGAAGTCGTGGCGCCGCGCGCGAACATGTGCCAGCAAATTCGTTTCGTTTACGACCCCTGATTGAAACAGATTCAGCGTGGTCGAGGCCAGAATCTGACCGTCTATCGGGGTGCTGTACCATTTGGCGTCGGCAGTTACCTGGTCGACAACTCGCTGGCAGATCGCCCGATCTTTAGGTCTAAGAAACTGACTGTTCAGTGCTCGTAGCATCTCGAAGCCTTGAAACGGGGAGTCACCTGTCTCCCGCGCGATACCCATGCGTGGTCTCCGAGCATGGACCCTAAACGCATTCAGACAGAAAATTGCCATTCGTTTGAGTGGTACCGATGTCGCGTGGATAAGCGGCGGTCCGCGAGCTAATCCACCATGTCGCGCAGCGGCTTCTTGCGCTTTGGCGTCCTGTACTTCTCGACCAGCCTGACCTTGTCGATCTCGATCGTCACCAGCGGTCCCAGATCGACGGTCACCCTGCCGCCTTCCTCGTCTATGCGCGTGATCTGTCCGGTAAGCTCGATCTGCTGCCCCTTCTTCGCCTTGGTATGATCGATGATCGAATGCGGAAAGCTATAGCTCGGAATCGAGACGTTTACGCAGCGCTGAGTGACCCGTTTGCGAAGGCGGCCGGGATCGGCACCTCGTCACGAATGGAAATTCCGCGCGCCGTTCCATGAGTCTGGTGCGCTCGGCGCCTTACTCAAGATATTGCTAATTATGAATGAGCCCGCTTCCTCCAATCGATGGGATGAAGCCGTTCGTGGGCCGGTGCTACTTTGATGCATCGCGCGACTTACCCGACAAGAGCTGGCTCCAGAGGCAAAATATGAGCAAGACGACTCTCATTGCTATCGCAATCCTCGCGATCAGTGTCGGCTGTGCCGAAGCCAAGGACCGTAAGGTCGAAACCGCGCCCCTCGGCACGTACGCCAATTCGAAGAACCTGCCGGTTTGTACCGCGGCAAGCTCACTCTTCGAAGTCCTCGGTGATAAATGTTTTCTCGTCAGAGGTTCTGATGATCTATGGCGACATCGCTGAACTCTCCCGGACAATTACTTTGAGTTGGTAGCCTAAGCAACAACCTCCCAGCGCGGCCTCCAGTCTCCGGTATGAAGTTGCGTCGCAGGGGCTGCCTTCGCCCGGATATCGACCCGGTCTTCGCGCGTCGCCAATACCGGCGCAATCCCCAGTCACCACGGGCCTCTCCAAAATTCTTATGCCGTCCGCACCTGCGGTCGAGCGTGTCGCGCCAACACAGCAGCGCCTCTGCATCGTTTGGGCAACCCAACGCATAGCTTCCGGTCCGGAAACTCGCTTACGCGTCTCATCGTCCATTCGGCAGTGGAAAATTAGGCCGATTTGGCAGTGCTCAGAATCGCGTAGCTGTCCTGCGATCCGCTCGGAGAAGATGGCGAGTGGTTGCGGGCAACTGCGCCTCAAGCTGGCTGGCGACCGCCGTCTGCAGCCCGCTGCTGCGGAGCAGCGCTGACGCTGCGTTCGTCCGGACCCGTCGCAAGACCGCTTGATTGTATCCGGCCTGGAGACAGACAAACGCCGGCGCAACCTCACCCTGAAACCAAAAGACAATATCGATGACCTCCAACAGCTATGCTCCCAAGGGTTCAAGCGCCTGCAAACATTCACCATGCCAATTTCGCCATCGCCGCTAGAACTTAGAGCGCCAAGAGCCCGCCGACCAACCCCGCTTTAGCCGCAGCTAAGGGAACGATGTAGGCCCTCGCGGGTTTAGAGGTGGCAGCGGGATTCTTCGTGGATGTGCAGCCGCTGTGGGGGGTCCGTCGCCTCTCCCTCACCGGCGGCGGGCTCCTTTCGCGAAGGCGGTGTTGGTCAGAGAACCTTTACCGCAGTTCAAGTTAGCTACTTGTCATTGGGGGAGTAATGTCCCCTCCTCTTTTGCAGCAGCCAGGAATGCCTTGCGGGCCTCCTCGGGTTCCATCTCATCGAAAATCACGGCCATGCAAACGCGCACCGCGAGATCCCAGCAAGGGCCACGCTTGGTCCACTTCATCAGCTCCTCGCCGGCTGTCTCGGCGTTGTTGACATTGTGGATGATCCCGGGACGCTCGGTCTTGACGGGGACCGGAGGGTTGAACCAGTGGCGAGCCAGGGTTTCCTCTCTATAAACCGGCTCAGCGATTAGGACGGCTAACCATTTGTTAGGGATGGTCTGAGTCCGTGACGGGTGTTTCCAAACGTTCATCGACGTTTATCCGAGCGGTCGGTACGAAGCCGGTATGCATCATCTTCCGGTGGGTGTCGCCCTAGTCATTTCGCTTGTTGTCGGTCTAGCCATTGCGGCGATCGCCTCAAAGGACCATTCGGAAATCTGCGGCATCCGATGCTTATTCGTCCTCGGCGAGAGCGTTAATGTGAGGGCTGTCACGCCAAGGCGGGAATATCGAGAATGAATGGCAGCACACGGTCGCCATTGCCAGGTCACGACAAGCGAAGTTGGCTGACAGCTATTCGCGACCGTCGAAAGGCACGTAGAGGCCCATGGCAGTTGCTGCCTCGAGGATCGCCTTGGTTAGTTCTTCGTCGGAGGCCACCAAACAAGGCGCAGCCTCCCGAGCTTCGCGTAGTGCCGCTTTGATCGAGACCGTGTCGCGACGGTCCGCCCTGTTGAGGAGTACAGTGATTGCTTGCTCTAGAAGCGGACCGACCCTTTGCGCGACGCTCATCCGGCCCTCCCCAGGGACACGCCGAAGGGGAATCTACTCACTTCCTGACCGACATCAACGCCATGTACGAATCGTACGAATTGGCACGGTGCTAGGCCGCAACAGTCAGCAATTTTTAGCTCGAGTTTCTGATCGGTGATCGGATAATTGGCTCGCGCGCAGACCCCCTCCGACCATAGAGCGCGCTTCGATCCGCCTTTCGTCCACAACCTTGGGTCGAATCGTCCCCGACGTATACCGGAGGGAAGAACCTGCCATCAGGCTATTCGCGAAGGTCGAACGCGACGAACATGCCAAAGGTTGGGGCAAGATCGACAATAAGCTCCACCAGCTCGCAGTCACTTTCCGCCAGATGTAGCCCGTCTCGGCGCACCGCTGCGATAGTCTCTTTGACGGAGATGATGATTTGGCCGCGCCGGGCTCGTAAAATCAGCTCTTCAACAAGCTCATTGGCAGTCACTTTGATAGGTCGGCAGTTCGTCCAAACGTTCATACCAGGCCTCCCACCTCAGCGAGAACCCACGCGGAACATTCATGACCCTCTGTCGAGAAAAATCAAGAAGAATGTTTGATAAGTTCTGAGTGAGAATCAGGGGAGAAGCCACGAAGCGAGCCTCTGTACTCTTTGACCTGACGCTCAGCCAGCCGGCTAGGGACCTTCTTCCGTCGGGCCCTGTTTGGCCCGATCAATAGCCGCAAGTAATGACTGCAGGGTTGGCGGCAGTTCTGGTTCGACCTCCAGATTTAAGAATGTTTGTACGTGATGACGATAGCCTTCGGAACGGATCAGTTTCCGAAACGCTTCGGAGACAGACTGATGGTCTGCTTTGTTGCTCGTTGTCATGTTCGGGAAGTCCGTCCCAATGAGCCGCAACTCGCCCGCAACGAATGGGTTCCATCAGGAGGTCGGAATATTTGGTAGAAATTTCTGAGCGGGAGATCGGATAACTGGCTCGCGCGACCCCGTTGCTCGAGCGCATTACCTTCACCAACTACTTCGCGCGCGAGATTGCGTTGCCGGTCCGTGTCGACTTCGATGCCGATTTCCGAGACATGTTCGCGGTGCGCGGCACCACGCGTAGCCATCACGGTCGTGCCCATGACGCGCTGATTGGTGAGGCAAGCGTCACATTTCGGTACGAAGGGCTTGATAATGTGGCGCGCCAGTCGGTCATTGCGGAGCCGGATCAGGTGCATTCCAGTTACGCCGAGTTCCGCATTGTCGTGCCGAGCCGTGACCGCAGGATCCTCCATCTGGATGGTCGGTCACGGCGAAGAGATTCCGTCCAGTGACCGGTTTCGCGCCGCCGCTGGGCGAGCGCGATGTGCGATTTCGCTCAAAGCGCCGGCAAGGCGCCACCGTTTTCAGTTCCGGACGCGTGTTCAATGACTGGCTGGCCCGCACACGTGCCGACATCGCGCTCCTGACAACCGACCTCGCGACGGGACCATACCCGTATGCCGGCATTCCATGGTTCTCAACCGCCTTTGGTCGCGACGGAGTCATTTCCGCCTTGCAGATGCTCTGGCTCAATCCCGAGCTTGCCCGTGGCGTGCTGGCGTTTCTCGCCCGCTACCAATCGACCGAGACGTCCGTCTTCGGAGACGCGGACCCAGGCAAGATCATGCACAAAACGCGCAAGGGCGAGATGGCCGTGCTTCGCGAGTTGCCGTTCGGCCGACAGGACCGGAGATGAGGACTTTGTCGATCGCATTTGGGAATCACTGGGTGCTGCCACGGCTTGGATGGAAGAAGTCGGAGCCCGCAACGGGGAGGGGTTCGTTACCTACAGCAGGGCAGCGGATACGGGCCTCTTCAATCAGGGCTGGAAGGACAGTGCCGATGCGATCTTTCCATACCGACGGCACTGTTCCCAAGGGACCGATCGCCTTAGTCGAGGTGCAAGGTTACGTCTTCGCAGCATACCAACCGCGCTGAACGCTCGCACCTACCAAGCCGGACAGCGCTACTGGTCGCTGCATGTTGCACAGGAGCGGAAGAAGCTCGAACGCCGAGGCTTTACCCCACCAGATCGACGCCGAGATCAGCCGCTATGCGACGGCGATCAGCCGCATCCTTCGCTCTCAAAAGCAATATGGCTCAACACCGGATAGTGCCACATGAGCAAGGGAGCGAGCATATCCGTCCGCGAAGCGGAACGGAGTGGGGGTGTGGGGCCTCAGGCCCCGCGTTTTCCTTCTGTTGGCGGTAACGCCGCGCGCGCGATGGCATTTCGAGGCAGTGGAGCGCATGCCGGATGACGGGTTCCTCGCGAGCACCAGGCCGCGCACCATGAGCCGCGCTCGCCGTCTGTCGACCTGGTTGCCGCCGTGCTTGAGCGCGAGTGGTGGCGGTGGCCTGAAGGTCGCGACGAATGAACCGCCGGCCCAGTTCAATCCGCGCGACGTCCTTCAAAGCTGGGGGGATCGATCTTCACCAAGCGGTCTGCGGCCTCGACCGCAGTTCGTATCCTGCTGCACAGCGCGAGATTTTCGGCCAGCATTTCTTCAGTGCGTTGAAGCGCGAGCTCGGTCCGGTGGATGCGCTGCCTGGCATTGGCAACTTCCGATGTCAAAAGATCGGCCGCCATCCCGTGGCCGTGGGGTTCCATAGTGTCCATGGGTTTCTAATACATGGGGGGCGATATCGTTCCATGATGTCGGGCGAAACGGCGGGCCGCAGAAAAGCGCGATGGGCCGAATGACCAATGCGCTCCCTGTCAAAACAGCGGACGCTGAGGAAGATCACAAGGGAAGCACTAAGGCGCAACTCAACCTCAAAGCGAACGGTCCGTTTTTTTTGGAACTTTGTGGGCTGGTCGACAAATTGCACGAGGTTCCCTGATATGACAGGCACTCTGACCCCGTCGTTCCCAGTCAGGCGAATGTCGCTGTCGTCTCGAGGGACCAAAACCATCACCTTTCGGACCGATCACGTGACGATTCGCGACGGCATGAAAAAGATGACGGCGGCACCCGCTACCGAGTGCCGTGTCGGTGCTGCAGGCCCCAGGCCGAAGCAAGGGGAAGGCCGGTTTTCTGCTTGTGGGGGAACAGCGCCCTTTATTCCCCTGCCCAATACCGAGCAGGTGCGCGACAAACGCAGGCGTAATGAATGCGAGCAGTTCCACACGAGCAGACCGACCCCACCAGCGCCGCATACTCGCGACGACTCGGACCGTCTCGAAATGCACGAGCACTGTTTAAACCATCAGGACGGTGGAGAGGGCGAGAGCAGTAGCTATTCTGAAATCTCCAACGATGGTCGGCAAACCGATAATGGAAGCGAGCAGTCAGTCGGCGCCAGAATGGTTGTCGGCCACCTAAGTCGAAGAAATTCTGGAGGAGGAACAAGGCGTCCAAAGGACGGGGGTCAATCACCGCCCAGCATACGGCTACGAGGTGTGGTTCAGGGGATTTAGCCGTAGTGCCAGTGCGGCTTTGGCTCGGTGCCGGTGAACATGACGCCGATGCGGTCTTCGCGACGCCAACGAACCACCGCCTTGTAGGCGATGCCGTCGGTCGGCACATAGAGCAGGAATTCGTCGGGGACGCGAGCGTCGATCGAGGCCTTCAGTTCGGCGCCGCCGGCATGCATGTTGCGCACCGTGCACGTGACCTCGGAATGGGTCATGCCGGTCAGGATTGTTGCGCCCTTGAAGACGCGCTGCCTGCGTTGGCGCCTCTGTTCGTCTTCAGCCATTTCGCCTAATTCCCGGCGTCTGTCGCTTCGTGTAGCTTTTGGTCTGCCAGATAATTGAGCGTGGCTGATGAACATAGCGTTATCGTCAGAGGCGGCGTGACATGCGGGATCGGTCGTGGAAGTACGTTTCAGGAGCATGCCGGCCTCCTACCAAAGGGCTTGCCAAAGCGGCCGGCGACCCCAATGGGTCAAGCCGGGGATCAAAGCCCGCGTGAAGCACCTTGCGGCAAGGAAGGGCTTCGCTGCAGGTTTTTTGATGGAGAACTAGCTGCGGCGTCCGACTAGAATGAGCCTTATGTTCCAATCAACGGAACCGTGACGGTTGTCGCATAATTAATCGGATACCGGTCGAAATACGGGAACTCGATCACGAACGCATATTTGGCGGTCAGATGTGCCATTCGAAAGCCGCCGCTGGGGGCGTCGATTGCTATTGTTACGTCGACGTCGCTCAATCCCAAACTCAGCAATTTTGCCGTGGCTATCGCTTCTATCTCTGCTTCGGTTAGCGAGTTCTTCATTTGCAGCGCACGTGAGGACGTTTCCAGCGTGTACCGAACACTCGACATGGCATTCAGAGCCCAGCCGAATGCGAAGATGCCGATCAAAAGCGTTATCAGAATAGGCGCGATCAGCGCGAACTCCAATGCAGCTCCGCCTGATGCCCCACGTATGAAGGCTCTCCCTTTAGCGAACACGAATCACCTGTTGCTGGCTGAGCTCGCGCGAGAGGGAAAACTCGCCAAAACTGAAGGGCGGGAACCAGGTGGTTGTCGCCTGTATTACAACGAAAACCGCGGGAGCTTTCAAACTGTCGCACAGGACAGATAGATCGACCACGGTGATCCCGCACATATATTTCCGGCTCAGCGTCACCTGCGCGTCATCGGGATGATTTTCCCAGCTCGAAAGGGCGACGGCTTGGGTAGCCGCGTCGTCGGCTGCGCCTTGCATCACGAGGTTCGCCGCCGTTTTGACGCCTGCACGCATCGACAGCGCGCTTGATACGAAAGACCAACCGTTAATGACGCCAAGAAGTACCAGGCAAAGGATCGGCACAATCAGCGCAAACTCTACCGCAGCAACACCCGAATCGCTCCGGAAGATCCGGGCTGATAATCGTTCCACGAAGATTACTCCACAAGCCGAACGGATTGCGTCGCCGGAATATTACGCATTCCGAGGCTCGTGCAATCCTGGCTGATGCTCGTGTTGCCGGACCACTGCAAGGTACCGGCGACGACCTGCGTGCAACCACCCTTGCCAGAAAAATTGCCGAGATAATTGACGTCCTGGGTTGGAAAATACAGAGCGCCGGTCAAAAGCGAATCCGCCGTGCCGTTTAACGTGTTCGATCCCGTCAGGTTACCTCTGTCGCCGTAAAACAGGACACCGGAATACGTGCCCGACGTGGGTGCACTAAGTTTGACGGTGGCGTTGCCGTTCATGGTGACGCCGGAGCTGCCGGCCAGATAGATGATGACTCCGGTGCCGGAAACATTGGCGTTCGCGTTCGCCTTGAAATCACCGCCTTGAATGACGTACACGCCGGGCGCGAGCGCAACATTGCCGCTCAAGCTCAGCCCGCTGCAGTATGTCCCGGGGTTCAGGGTCGACAATTTCGAGTTTTGACAGGGGGTTGTGGCTGGTGGCGCCGGCAGGTCGGCAAAGGGATCACCAGCGGGTAAGGCCTGGGTTATCGGGCTGGCGCAAACAGTCGTCACAGGGTTGTTCAACGAAACACCGCCGGCCGATATCAGGCAGTCGGCCTGAAGGTTTGCCGATCCCTGAAGCTTGATCGCATCGGCGGCAATGGAATTGGACATCACGGAGCAGCCCGTCATTTTTATGGTCGAACTGCCGGAAAACAGCGCCGCTCTCGGGGCGGAACGATTGAGCGACAAAGCGCAGGCCTTTGAGGCGTCAGTGATGAAAGCCACCGCTCTTGCCCGTGCGCCGATCGCGTTTTGCGTGAATATCGATGTGAAAAACCGATCGAGGGTCTGATGAACGATGACCTCGACGGCCTTTTGGGCGACATTCGGGCCAGAGGACGGGGGAGTGAAGATTTCGATTGTGCCTGTTGACGGGTCCCAGCCGTTCGTCGTCGCTGACAGTGTCGCGGCGGCGACTATCGTTGGCTTGTCAGATCCCGAAACCTTTTCCAAAGCGCCAGCATAGGCTGCCGCATCCGCCACCGCCTGTAATTTCAGGCTGCTAAAATACCAGTAGGAGGTCTCGATACCGAGACCCGCTGCGCCGACGACAATCGGCAACGATAGGGCAAAAATAGTAGCAACGTTGCCGCTCGTCCCGACGCCTCGTCGCAAACACCGAACCAACCGCCTCGATATAATGCGCCCCATTTCCATGGGGTATTTAACGAAAAGATGGATGAAGGAATGGCTAAGAATTTCGCTCCATTTGATATATCCGCTCCTTGGCGCGGCCGGCACAAGCTCCCGCGGCCGCACTCGGCGAGCACGCTGCTGGTCGCTGGCCCTATCTTCAACCGGCGGCGCCAGTCGCGTATCGGGTTAGCGTTTCCAGTCTCAATGATTGACTTTGCGAGTGTTTCGCCCTCGTGGGTAGGCTAACGGCCATAGCCGCGACAAATGAAATCAGATTTGCGCCAAAGCGTGCACGGCAAGCAGGCCTCACCTGCACGCGCTCCACTTTGACAAGCCTAGGCGCCAATTGCACGGCGCTTCCAGGAGTTCCACCTGGAGCTATGTGCGCTCTCGCGCGAAACAGCGCGCCCCCTTTGCCAGGCCTTCGAAGCAATCCGTCGCTGAGAACACGCGCGACTCACGAGCGTTTCAATGGAGGGAGTTGCTTGCCACGCTCGATGTTGGAGATACTTTCCAGTTGCGGCCGATGCGATCGGCCATTGGTTTGGACGCGTACATGCCGTTCGCAGGCGGCTTGTGGGCGCGACGTGAACGGAAAAGAAACGTTTCCAACATTAGATTCCGCGATTCGAATGAATCTCGCCTGTTCGGCATAGTCGCAACGCGGTGCTGGGCTAGTCGTGCCAACAAATCAATTAGCGCCCTGGCGGAACTGAGCCCGATGAACAGCTTGACGATACGCCGCCGCATACTCGCCAGTTTCGCGGCCGTTCTGGTTGTCATGTCGGTTATGGCCAGCATTACATACGTTTGGTTTCTCCAGACGGAGCAAGAAGCGACCAGCGTGGAAAAGGAAACTCTTCCGGACCTCTATCACAGCACCCAGATCATGATGGGACAGATGGATGCCCATAGTCTTCTCCAGGAATATGCTCTTCAGGACAATCCTGCCGACAAGCGGGCTTTCGAGGCTACCATCAAGGCGAACCGCGACGCCCTGCAAGGGTCGATGGACGAGTATGAAGAGACCATTGAGTCCGATTTGGACAAGCAGAACTACGCTGTCGTCAAGGACCTCGCCGATCAATTCCGCCAAGCCGAAGCCGCCGTACTGGATGCCAGTCGTGCCGCGTTGGCGAAGGGAGAGATCTCCAACGAGCGCCCGGCCATCAAGAACAACGTGGAGCCGATCTTTCGGAAATTGCAATCGGCTCTGCAAGCCATGGTCGAGGACCATAGAGGAGAGGCAAACAGCTCGACCCAAAAGATAGGTTCGATCGTCCGCACAGCGAAGTTGGGCCTGATTGCCGGGTTCCTCGTAGCACTCGGTTTGGCCCTTTTGTGCGGCTATCTTCTATTCCGTGCCGTTAGTGTTCCGCTTGGCCGATTGGTCGATCTCGTCCGTGTAATGCGCCTGGGCGACTTCAGCGGGCGCCTCGATTTGAAGCGCAAGGACGAGTTTGACACGCTGGCTGAGGGCTTCAACACCATGGCCGATGATCTCACCACGCTGATAGGCCAGGTTCAGAAATCCAGCATTCAAGTCAACACATCGATAACCGAGGTGGCCGCCACCTCAAAGGAACAGCAGGCAACCGCAAATGAGATCGCGGCCACTACGACCGAAATCCGAGCGACCGCGAAGGAAATCTCGGCAACCTCCAATGAGCTCGTACGAACGATGAGCGAAGTTTCTGCGGTCGCCGAGCAAACCGCCACGCTGGCCACCGGCGGACAAGCAGGGCTGGCACGCATGGAGGCAACCATGCAGCACGTCATGGAAGCCGCCACCGCGATTAATTCCAAACTTGCGATCCTGAGCGAGAAGGCCGGCAATATCAATCAGGTGGTGACCACGATCACCAAGGTTGCCGACCAGACCAACCTTCTTTCGCTAAACGCCGCAATCGAGGCTGAAAAGGCGGGCCAATATGGGCGAGGCTTTGCGGTCGTGGCAACGGAGATCCGGCGGCTTGCCGACCAAACCGCCGTCTCGACATACGACATCGAGCAGATGGTCAAGGAAATTCAATCCGCCGTCGCAGCCGGCGTCATGGGCATGGACAAATTCTCCGAGGAGGTCCGACGTGGCATGCAAGATGTGCAGCAGGTCGGCGGCCAACTCTACGAGATTATTCAGCAGGTCCAGGGCTTGGTGCCACGGTTCGAAGTGGCCAATGAGGGAATGCAGGCCCAGGCAACGGGCGCAGGGCAGATCAGTGAGACGCTGATACAATTGAGCGAAGCTGCCCAACAGACGGTTGAATCCCTCCAGCAATCCACGCTCGCGATCGACGAACTCAATCAGGTTTCGGGCGGGTTACGCAGCAGCATTTCCCGTTTCAAACTGCGGGCGCTGCGAGAGGTGCCTGCGAGCTAGGACGACAATGTTATTCCTCGGGTTCTGTATAGGTAGCGACCGGTATGTGCTGGACATGGAGCAGGTTGAAGAGGTCCTGCCTTACATCGGCGTGAGAAGGCTGCCGGGCGCGCCGAACGGCGTAGTAGGCCTAATCAACTGCCGGGGCTTACCCGTTCCCATGATCGATCTCAGCCTGCTTGCGCTTGGCCGCCCTTCGGCGCTGGTGCTGAGCACACGAATCGTTCTGATACGCTATCCAACCAAGGATGGTGAGAACCACCTGCTTGCGCTTGTTGCTGAACGAGCGACCGATATGCTCAAGCGGGATCCTTCTGACTTCGCGCCGTCCGGGATGGAGGCGGGAACTCCGCCCTACTTGGGCCCCGTGGCGTCCGACGATAGAGGACTTGTCCAGTGGGTCAGGGCCGAAGCGCTGCTATCTGACGACATTCGCGAAACGCTGTTCCGTCAGGTCGCGATGAGTTCATGATGTTTGGTGCGGTCGAACAGCTACTGAGGGAAAAGATTGGACTGGACAGCGGCACTGTCGGTCTGTCGGTGATCCGTCACGCGCTCCGGGAGCGGATGTCAGCCTGCCAGATCAGTGAGCTTCAAGATTATTGGCAATTGCTGGCTGGCTCCCCATCCGAGCTCCAGGAACTGATCAACGCGGTTGTCGTACCGGAGACATGGTTCTTCCGAGATCGTGAAGCTTTCACTGCAATGACGCGTCATGCACGGGCGCGCATGCGGCCGGGTCAACCCGTAATGCTCTTGAGCCTACCATGTTCGACAGGCGAAGAGCCCTATTCGATGGCGATGGCCATGTTCGATGCTGGTTTCGGAGCACAGGATTTCAAGATTGACGCAGTCGACGTGAGCACGGGCAACCTCGCGGCCGCGGAGCGCGCGGTCTACGGGCGCAACTCATTTCGCGGCGATTTTCTCGAATTCAGAGGGCGCTATCTCGAAGCGGCCGAAGGCGGACTACGGCCTGAGGTGCGGGTCCTGAAGCAAGTCCGGTTCAGGCTTGGCAACCTGTTTGATCCTGCGGCCTCGTATGGGCTGGCACCGTACGACATTATTTTTTCCCGCAACCTGCTGATCTATTTCAACCGAAACCTGCAAGACCGCGCGCTGGTTTGTCTGAAGACCCTCCTCGCGCCAGATGGCCTGCTGCTCGTCGGTCCAGCGGAATCAGGCCTTCCGATTCTGCACGGCTTTGCTTCAGCGCGATTACCCATGGCATTTGCGTTCACGAACGTGGAGCCGGCTAAGGCGCCCCGGACGGTTGCACCCTCCAAGTCGCGCTTCGGTCCGGCCACCCCTGCTCCTATCTCTGACGTCAGCAAAGTGCTGAGCCCGATCCGGCCGGCCTCCAGTAATGCAGCGACAGTGGAGCGCTCCGTCCACCCGTCCGAGCGGGCGGCCCAAAGCCTCGCTTCTATAGAACGCACCGCCAATGCCGGACGAGTTGCGGAAGCAAAGGAACTCGCGCTGACGCATCTCGGGGAATACGGTCCCTCCCCGGAAATCTTCTATCTGCTCGGGCTAGCTCAGGATGCAGAAGATGCGCGTTCCGAGGCGATCCAGAACTATCGCAAGGCCCTCTATCTCGAACCCCGCCATCAAGAAGCCCTCGCGCATCTTGCGCTGCTGCTTCGCAAGCAGGGTGACATCGCCGGTGCCGAGGCACTCACCGGGCGGCTCGGTCGGATTGGGAAAAGGAGCGGCACTTGACGTCAGCTGAGCCCGGTAGCGCATCATCGGTGCCGGACATCGCCATCGGCGACTGCTGGCGGCAAATAGGCGTTCGTGGTGACAGATCGTGCCCTGAACTGGAGCAGCATCTCCACTGCCGGAACTGCCCGACCTATAAGGAAATCGCACGGAACCTCCTGAACCGTCCGCTGCCGCCCGGCTATCGGGACGAGTGGGCCCGACATTTTGCCCAGGCAAGGACCGATGAACCAGTCGGGAATGCCGAGGGCAGTGCATTTCAGACGGTCGTTGTCTTTCGTCTCGGCGAGGAATGGCTGGCGCTTCCGGTTGGCTGCTTCCAAGAAGTGGCCGAACCTCGTAGTATCCATTCGCTGCCACACCGCAGGAACAGTGCGGTCCTCGGCATCGTCAATGTTCGAGGCGAATTGCTGGTTTGCGTTTCGTTGGCCAAACTGCTCGGAGTAGACGATCGCAAAACGCGGGTACAGGACACGCGGACCAAGGCATTTCCGCGTCTTATCGTCGTCGGCAACAGCGACAAGCGCGTCGCTTTTGCTGTGGACGAAATGCACGGCATTTATCGATTCAAACAGAGCGACCAGCTTGCCGTGCCTGCTACCGTTGGCAAGGCGTCCTCGACCATGACGGCAGCCATGGTCTCGTGGCGAGGGGGCGCGGTCGGTTGTCTGGACGAGGCGCTGCTGCTGGCCATGCTCGATCGAGCTATCGCATGAGCGGCGCGGACTACAGCCAATTTTCGATGCTCGACCTCTTTCGGGCCGAACTGGAGACGCAGTCGCAGGCCCTGACGTCCGGTCTGCTAGCGCTCGAACGCGATCCCGTGTCCGCCCAGAGTCTCGACGCTTGCATGCGGGCTGCCCATTCGCTGAAGGGGGCGGCCCGGATTGTCGATCTGACGCCAGCGGTGGAAGTTGCGCACGCGATGGAAGAATGCCTGGTCGCCGCACAGCGGGGGCGTCTCAGCCTGAGTCGCGAGCACATCGATACACTTTTGAAAGGCGTCGATCTCCTCGGATCCATAGCGAGTGAGCCTGCCTCGGCCGATGAGAGCGCCAAACCGGAAATAGCCGGTTTTCTGCTGGCGCTTGAGCAGGCATCCTCCCCATCGACAGCCAAGGTGCTTACAGCATCAGAGACGGAGCTCGCCGGCTCAAATGCTGCCCCGCAGGAGGCGCCGTGGGCCTCTTCGGCAAAGGAAACGGGCGTCCTCGCTCGATCGGAACCACTTCTTCAACCTTATGGCGGCGTCGGTTCCGACCGTATGGTGCGGGTAACGGCCGATAGTCTAAACCGCTTACTAGGGCTTGCCGGTGAGTCCCTGATGGAGGCTCGTCGCCTCAGGCCGTTTACGGGCGGCCTACTTCGACTGAAACGGATTCAGTCGGATCTCGCCATTGCCTTCGACGTTCTAGGCGACGCACTGGCCGAGATTCCTAAGGACGACGGGGCGGTGCAAGCATTGGCAGAGGCGCTGCAAAAACTTCGGCTGAGCCAGACGTTCCTCGCAGAGCGCCTTGACGAATTGGACTCGATTGACCGCAGAGCCACTGACCTTGCGAATCGACTCTATGACGAAACGCTGGCGAGTCGCATGCGCCCCTTCGAGGATGGCGTCCGGCACTACTCAAGGACGGTGCGCGACCTTGGCCGAACCTTGGGGAAGAACGTGCGGTTAGACATCGTCGGGGGCTCAACTGGCATCGATCGCGACATCCTAGACCAACTCGAGGCACCACTCGGCCATCTCCTCCGCAATGCTGTCGACCATGGGCTCGAAACGACCGACGAACGTATAGCAGCCGGCAAATCGGAAGAAGGTGTCATCAGGCTCGAAGCACGGCACAATGCGGGCCTGCTGCAGATAATCGTCGCGGACGACGGAAGGGGAATCGATCTGAACAAGCTGCGCGAGACGGTCGTGGCGCACGGCCTGACGACAGAGGAGACCGTCGGCAGACTTGCCGAAGCGGAACTGCTCGAATTTCTGTTTCTGCCAGGCTTTTCGATGAAAGCGACGGTTAGCAACATCTCCGGACGCGGCGTGGGGCTCGATGCCGTACAGGCGATGGCCAAGCAGGTCCGAGGCCTCGCAACCGTCTCCTCAGAGTTCGGCTTCGGAACCCGATTTCAACTACAGCTGCCGTTGACCTTGTCGGTGCTCCGCACGCTGCTCGTCGACATTGACGGAGAGCCATACGCCTTCCCGCTCGCAGGCATCGCCAGCACGATAAAGTTGCCGCGCACGCGCATCGAACTGCTCGAAGGCCGGCCGCATTTCCGCTTCGAGGATCGACAGATCGGACTAGTCACCGCGCACCAGGTTCTTGACCGCGCTGAGCCGCAAGCAGACGCCGATGAACTTTCAGTCGTTCTGATTAATGGTGATCACGGTGAAACCCACGGGTTGATTGTCGACCGCTTCCTGGGCGAGCGCGAGTTGGTGGTCCGGCCGCTAGATCCTCGCTTTGCCAAGGTCAAGGACATCAGCGCGGCGGCGTTGATGGAAGATGGTTCGCCCGTGCTTATCGTTGATGTCGACGATCTGATCCGATCAGTAGACAAGCTCGCGTCATCCGGCGGCCTACGCACCTTGCGGCGGGGTACTACCAGCCCCGATCTTAGGAGGCGCAAGCGCGTTCTGGTGGTCGACGATTCTTTGACGGTACGTGAGCTCGAACGCAAGCTGCTGGACAATAACGGCTATGAGGTCGAGGTGGCGATTGATGGTATGGATGGATGGAACGCCATACGGTCTGAACCATTCGATCTTGTTATCACCGATGTTGATATGCCGCGCATGGACGGCATCGAACTGGTGACCTTGATGAAGAAGGACAGCCGGCTCGGGAACACCCCGATCATGATCGTGTCGTACAAAGATCGCGAAGACGATCGCAGGCGAGGTCTGGACGCCGGCGCGGACTACTACCTGACTAAAGGGATTTTCCACGACGAGACACTGCTCCATGCAGTCGTCGACCTGATCGGCCAGGCGACAGAATGAGGCGCAGCGTGTGTATCCATCAATGAGGATCGCTATCGTCAACGATATGCCTCTTGCGGTCGAGCTTCTGCGGCGATTGGTTGTATCAACCCCGGAACATCAGGTGGCCTGGATCGCCGTTAACGGGCGTGAGGCAGTAGAGGCCTGCCAACGAGACCTCCCGGACCTGATCCTCATGGACCTGGTGATGCCGGAAATGGATGGCGTCGAGGCTACGCGCAGGATCATGGCGAAGACGCCATGCCTGATTCTGCTGGTCACGGCGAGCATTGAGGCCAACATTCCTGGTGTCTATGAAGCAATGGGGTATGGTGCGCTTGACGCGGTCGACATCCCCTCGATCGGCTCTGACGGCCCGGGGTCCGGACGGTCCGCACAGCTTATTATCAAGAAGATAACGACGATCAGCAAACTCGTACGTGACGCGCCGTCTTCAAATTGGGGCACACGGACATTGCCCCCGTCTGTGTCATCGGCACAGCACCTTATTGCCATCGGCGCGTCTGCGGGCGGGCCGGCAGCTGTTGCCGCGATCCTCGGCGCTTTTCCGAGCAATTTCACGGCCGCAATAGTTCTCGTACAGCATCTCGATGCGCAGTTCGTACCCGGTCTTGCAAACTGGCTCGGCCAGCATGCGGCACTTCCAATCCGTCCTGCACGCGAAGGAGATGAGCCCGAGGCCGGCACCGTTCTAATTGCGGCCACGGCTGATCATCTCGTCTTCAAGTCAGCCCACAAGCTCGGCTATACCCCGAAGCCGCACGACAACGTCTACCGTCCCTCCGTAGATGTATTCCTTGAGAGCGCCGCGCAGTGGTGGTCGGGTGTCGTGATCGGTGTCTTGCTCACGGGCATGGGTAGAGATGGTGCCCAAGGGCTCAAGCTGCTACGCGACAAAGGGCATTTGACAATCGCTCAAGACAGCGCGTCGAGTGCGGTCTATGGGATGCCCAAAGCCGCCGCTGCCATCGGTGCCGCTGTCGAGATCCTACCACTTGACTCAATCGCCCCGCGCCTAATCGAGGCGTGCGGCCGATCTTGCTGAAAGGTTATTCTATGACGGGCAAATCCAATCTCGTCTCACCCCTGGCAGACAATTACTCGTCAATGGTTCTGCTGGTGGATGACCAGATAATGATCTGTGAAGCGGTCCGGCGCGCGCTGGCAAACCAGCCGGACATAGATTTCCACTTCTGCACCGATCCGCTCAAAGCGACTACAGTTGCCGACGAAGTGAAGCCAACGGTCATCCTGCAGGATCTTGTCATGCCGGGCGTTGATGGGCTGGACTTGGTACGGCAATACCGAAAGAATTCCTCGACGCATTCTGTCCCCGTTATCGTGCTGTCAAGTAAAGAAGATCCGGCCATCAAGGGCGAGGCATTCGAGGCCGGAGCCAACGACTATTTGGTCAAACTGCCGGACCGTATCGAGTTGGTCGCTCGTGTCCGTTATCACTCCCGGGCCTATCTTGACCACGTTCAGCGAGAGGAGGCATACAGGGCCCTGCGAGAAAGCCAGCGGCAATTAATGCGTGCGAATCTCGAGCTGGAACGTCTCACACGGATTGACGGTCTCACAGGTCTGGGAAACCGGCGCTACTTCGATGAATATCTCGCGGCGGAATGGAAGCGCGCGGTCCGCACGAAGAGCCCGCTGTCGTTGTTTATGATCGATGCCGATCACTTCAAGCGCTACAACGACACCTATGGCCACATGGCAGGCGACGAGGTGCTGAAGCAGGTCGCCAGTGTAATCCAAAGCAGTTGCAACCGCTCGACCGATCTCGCGGCGCGCTACGGCGGCGAAGAGTTCGTCGTGGTGGTGGTCGATATTTTGCAGGCGCAGTCGGGCGCTATGGCCGAGCGGCTCGTGCAGAGCGTGCGAGCCTTGAGCATTCCACACGGTTCTGAGCGGGTGACAATCAGCGTCGGTGTTGCAACCATGGTGCCTGATGAGAACCACACGCCAAATGACCTCATCAAGGCGGCCGATCTGGCGCTCTTCCGCGCCAAGTCGGAAGGACGGGACCGTGTCGTGTATTACGACTAAAGGTAAGGGTGCTTTACGGACGGGCTTACAGCTCGTGCAGTTTAAAGGCTTGGTGATCGCCGAACGGGACCCCTCGATTGTCAACCGGGCAAGCGAAACAGTTCAAAGTCAGTTCCATTTCTGGATAACTGCTGTTCCGCGGACCGGAACCTCAAACACGAATTCGTTTTCGACGGCTACGCCTCCGACGCTTATGCGCCTGGTCCAGTCTAATCTAGAGCACGTCCTGTTTAATCCGGTTCATATCCTGCGGCTTTGAAGTAGTTGGCACATTCGGCTGGGGTGAAGAGGTCGACGACCGCGCCGACCGCGTCCCACAGAGCCGTGATGGTTCTCTCGGCCTTTGCTCGCAGCAGCGCCTTGAGTTTGGCGAA